>DAIOUB010000006.1:0-18255 GCA_036751735.1 Levilinea sp.
GAAATCAGCCTGGTTTCAGAACAGACTCAAAAAGATCAGCAAAAAGAAGTTAACGCGCAGATCAAGTCCCTTCAAGAAAACATTCTGGGGGTGCAGAAAGAGATTTCAGCGGTTAACCCTTCCGGGCTGACCACCCCCACCCCTGAGCAAATGAATCTGATCAAAGAAAAAGAGCTGCGCCTGGAACGCCTCCAAAGTACGCTGGATTTTTACCAACAAATTTATCTGAATTTGCTCAATGGGGAAATTTCCACATCCAATTCTCAGGCGGTTGACCTGGAACAAAAACGCTCCACCCTCACCCAGTACCAGCAAATCTACTCCAACTTGCTCAACAGCTATGAATCTGTACGTCTGGCGCGCCTGCGCAACACGCCCAACGTCGTGCAGGTCGAGCAAGCCGAACCTGCCCAAAAACCCATCCGGCCGCGCCCGCTGACAAACACCGCTCTGGGCGGCACCGTAGGGCTGCTCATCGCTGCCGGCATCATCTTCCTCATCGAGTATTTGGATAACACCATCAAATCCCCAGAAGAAATTGCGCAGTTGTTTGAAGCCCCCGTGATTGGCTACATTCCGGAGGTAAAAAGCAGCCGCACCCGCGAAGCCCTCCTGGCCGCGGATGAGCCGCGCTCTCCCTTTGCTGAATCCCTGCGGTCTTTGCGCACCAACCTCGAATTTTCCAGTGTCGATAAACCGTTGCGGGTCTTACTGGTTACCAGCGGCGGGCCAGGTGAAGGCAAAACTACACTGGCCGCCAATTTGGGCATGGTTATGGCTCAGGCAGGCAAACGCGTGATTGTTGTGGATGCCGACCTGCGCCGCCCCAAGCTTCATAAATTCCTGGGGGTCAATAACCGCGTCGGCCTGAGCGATATTTTCCTCAACCACCGCACCATCCAGGCCATCACCCGCCCCTGGCGCGATTCCGACATGGGTGTCATCACCTCCGGCAGCCTGCCTCCCAACCCTGCCGAATTGCTCGCGTCCGAAAAAATGCGCCAATTTATCGAAGGGTTAAAAGAGCAGTGTGATATCGCCATCATCGACTCGCCGCCCATCCTGGTGGCGGACGCTGCCGTCTTGGCCTCGCGGGTGGACGGCGTTCTGGTGGTCATGAACCCCGGCAAGACCGACCGCAATTCCGGCAGCGCAACTTTCGAGCAGCTGCGCCGGGTCAATGCGCGCGTACTGGGAGTCATCTTCAATCGCATTCCTTCCAACCGCGCCGAATATTACGGTGGCTACCACCATTATTCTCAGTATTACTCCTACTATGCCGCCGCGGACGGGTCAGCACCGCCCCAGACCAGCCGAAAACGCAAAGAATCCGGCGAGATGATCAACTTCGTCCATGATGAACCTTCTGATCGTCCGCAGTCCTGATGAATAAGGACAGGGTAACCCCATGACCGGCATCATTTGCCCCTTCTTAGGAATTTATGACGACGCAGATACGGCTTTGGCCTATCCGTCGCCGTCCAATCGCTGCTATCGCCCACCGAAACCAGCCAGCGTCTCTAACCCGCATCAGGGCCAATACTGTCTCTCAGCCGCTTATACCCGCTGCCCAATTTTCCAAAAATATGCCGGTCTCAACCCCACCTCGACCCCAGCGGAGGAACGCGCCCTCGAACCACCGGCGGCACGCACTCCTTCACCGGCAGAATTCCAGGGCGAGCCAGCCGTTCCTCCGGAACGCACCTCTTCCGCGGTGGAAATGTTCCTCACCCCCTCCGAGCAGCCTTCTGCGGCGCCGTTAAGCCCTTTAGAAAGCGCCGAATTTGGCCCAAATTCTGTCCCGGAAGGTGCACCAGACCCCATACAGTTCAGTGTGGATTCCCATATCACCGAAACTCAGCCCATGCGCCCTGGCGCCTGGCTTCCAGAACACGTTCAGCCCATCCAGGAAATCCCGCCCATGGTCCAAAAACCGCCGCGTCGTTGGCTGCCGGTGATCCTGGTGGGCTTTGCCCTTGTGGCGCTGCTGGCTGCCGTGCTGTGGTGGGTCTTCACCGCTCTCCCCCTCAATTGGAATGTACTGGGGGCTTCTTCCACAGGTATGCTCACCCCCACCCCCACCACCACCCGCCCGGCCCTCATTATTCTCCCTTCCGGCTTCACCTCCACCCCTCCAGCAGCGCCAGAGGCCACGCGCCAACCCACAACCCTGTCCTCCGATACAAGCTCGGTTAACCCAACCGCCCCTGCCAAAATCTGCTTCCCACCCTCAAATTACGTCCCCTACATCGTTCAGACTGGGGATACACTGGAAGGGTTGAGTAAGGCGGTTGGTGTCAGCGCGGCAAAGCTTCGTGACCACAACTGTCTCTCAGAAAGCTCCACGCTGAGCCCCGGTGATGTCGTCTATTTACCCTCTATTCCTGACCGTCCCACACAAACAGACTCAAGCCTACCAAAAGACGCTTCCCCCACCCCTACGGCCCAAAACCCAAACCCATAGCGTTTAGAATTTCAAACCTTTGATTCTGCACAGATAAAGAGAGGGTAGGGATGAAAAAAAACAGCCTTATTTATTGGATCATTATCGCCATCTTGTTTCTCTGCTTGCTCGGAGCCGTGGCGATACTTTTCATCCAGCGCAGTCAGGGCGGCCTCTCGCTGCCTTTCTTGACCCCTGCGCAAAGCGCCGCCACCGTTGCTGCGGATACTGCTGCGGATGCGTCCCCCGCCGCGCCAGAGGCTCAAGTCACCATCGTCATGCCCCAAACCTCAGTCAGCCCGCTGCTGGCGACATCCACCCCCGAATCTTCGGCAACGCAGGCCAAAGCCCCCGTCTGTGGGCAGCAAGGCAGCCAGACGTACCTGATCGTCGCCCGGGATGCCAGTGTTTGGGAGTCGCCCTACGGGGCAGATGCTATTCGCCTGGCTCGTGTGGATTTCGACACCGCTGCCGCCGCTGTCATTTCGTTGCCTCGCACCCTGGTGGTCTCCACCCCCAAATTGGAAGCGGCTTATGGAATAAAAACCAGCCAGCTGGGGGATATTTACGCCCTGGTCATCCAGCGCGAAGGCGGCCGTGATAGTGCTGAGGCCAACCTCAAGGCGGTGGAAGCCCTGGCCCAGGCCATCTACGATAATTTTGGCGTGACCCCTCAGCATTATTTTGTGATGAAGGAAAACAGCCTCTGGAAAACCATTGATGCGCTCGGCGGCGTTCAGGTCACGCTGCCCCAGTCCCTGCAAATCTCAGGTTTTTCTTACCCAGCCGGCACACAAACCCTCAACGGTGAACGTGCCCAATGGTATGCCCGCCACCTGCCGGCCAACGCCACCGAATGGGACCGCCTTCAGCGTCAGGACCTCCTGCTCTCTGGAATTAAGCAGCGTCTGGCCGAACCCGATACCCTCCTCAAAGTTCCTGCGCTCTATCAACAGTTTCAATCCTCGCTGATCACCGACTTGAACCTGGAGCACATTACCCAGTTGGCCTGTATCGGACAAAAGATGTCTTCCGGCGAAATGAAGGTAGAGGCTCTCCCTCAAAAGATGTGCACCCCCAACCAAAACGGCTCCCTCAACCTATCCGATATTCAATCCGCTCAACAGTGGATTTCGTCTAAGCTCGGCCAATAAAATTTGGAACCTTCGGAGGTGATGGTATGACCAAATACATCGCAGCAATTGACCAGGGCACCACCAGCACGCGCTGTATTATTTTTGATCACAGCGGACAGATTGTCGCTCTGGATCAAAAAGAGCATCAACAAATTTACCCCAGGCCCGGCTGGGTCGAGCATGACGCCCTCGAAATTTGGGACCGCACCCAGGAAGTGACCCACAACGCCCTGCGCAAAGCAGGGCTGAACGCCGCCAATATCGCCGCCATCGGCATTACCAACCAGCGCGAAACCACCCTGGTCTGGAATCGGCGCACCGGCCAACCCTATTACAACGCCATCGTCTGGCAGGACACTCGCACAGACGAAATCTGCAACCAGCTCGCCCAGGAAGGCGGGCAAGACCGCTTCCGCGCCCGTGTGGGCCTGCCCCTGGCCCCGTATTTTTCCGGTCCCAAGATCCAGTGGATCCTGGAAAATGTCCCCGGTGTGCGGGAAGCCGCCCAAAAAGGCGACGCAATTTTCGGAAACATGGATACATGGATCATCTGGAATTTGACCGGCGGCCCACAAGGCGGGGTTCATGTCACCGACGTTACCAACGCCTCTCGCACCTTGATGATGGATCTGAAAACCTTGCGCTGGGATCCGCAGATCCTGAGCATTTTAGGCATCCCCGAAACCATGCTGCCCAAAATCCAGCCGTCCTCCTTCCAATACGGCTACGCCCGCGTGGTTCTGCCGGGCGTCCCTGTGGCCGGTGACCTGGGAGATCAGCAGGCCGCCCTCTTTGGCCAAACCTGCTTCAACCCCGGCGAAGCCAAAAACACCTACGGCACTGGCTGCTTCATGCTCTTAAACACCGGCACACAGCCCGTTCAAAGCCAATCCGGCTTGCTCACGACTCTGGGATACCAAATTGGCGGACAGCCGGCCGTGTACTGTCTGGAAGGCTCCATCGCCATCACCGGCGCTCTTGTCCAATGGATGCGCGACAATCTGGGCATGATCGAAAGCTCCTCCGAAATTGAAAAGCTCGCCGCTTCCGTAGCCGATAACGGCGGCGTTTACTTCGTCCCTGCCTTCTCCGGCCTGTTCGCACCCTACTGGCGCAGCGACGCCCGCGGTGCCATCCTCGGCCTGACGCGCTTTGTCACCCGCGCCCACCTCGCCCGCGCCGTCCTGGAGGCCACCGCCTTCCAAACGCGCGAGGTGCTGGATGCTATGGAGCAGGATTCCCAGGTAAAACTGACCACCCTCAAAGTGGACGGCGGCATGGTCGTCAATGACCTGCTCATGCAATTCCAGGCCGATATCCTCAACGTCCCCGTGGTGCGTCCCAAAGTGGCCGAAACCACCGCACTGGGGGCGGCCTATGCCGCTGGTCTGGCTGTTCAATACTGGTCCAACTTTGACGAGCTGCGCGCCAACTGGGCCCAGGACAAAATCTGGCATCCGGCTATGGATGAGGTCCAACGCAGCACCGTGTACCGCCGCTGGAAAAAAGCCGTTACCCGTACCTTCGATTGGATGGATTAATCAATGCCCACGCATCCTTCCCCCCACGCAGTCATCATTGGCGCAGGTTTCACAGGCTGTGCTCTCGCCTATGATTTAGCCCAGCGCGGTTTTGCCGTCACCGTGCTGGAACGCGGCGAAATCGCCTCCGGCACCTCTGGCCGCACCCACGGCCTGCTGCATTCCGGTGCCCGTTACTGCACCGATGATCAGGAAGCCGCTCGCGAATGCATTCAGGAAAATCGCATTCTGCGCAAAATCGCCGCTCAATGCATCGAATTCAACGGCGGGCTGTTTGTGGCCCTGGATGATTCTGATCTGGCCTACGCCCCCAAGTTTGCCGCCGGAGCCCAGGCCTGTGATATTGACATCGAGGAGCTGACCCCGGCCCAGGCCCTCCAATTGGAGCCGAACCTCAACCCCCAGGTGCGCCTGGCCTACCGCGTCCCCGACGGCGCCTTTGACCCCCTGCGCCTGGCGCTGGCTTTCGCCGCGAGCGCCCGACAGTTGGGTGCCGAATTCAAGCCCTATCATGAAGTCACCGGCTTCCTCGTGGATGGCCAGGGGGCTGTCACCGGGCTGAACGTCACCGACCGTCACGCCCGCCAGGCCTACCAGCAGCCCGCCGACATCGTCATCAACGCCACCGGCGCCTGGGCGGGGCATCTGGCTGCCATGATCGGCCTCACGGTGCCCGTCACCCCCGCTCCCGGCGTCATGGTCGCCTATAACCGCCGCCTCATTCAGAGGGTCATCAACCGCCTCAACGCCCCCGGTGACGGCGATATCCTCATCCCGCAGCGCCGCATGGTCGTCATCGGCACCACCTCCTTCAAAGTTCAGGATGCCGATTACATCCCCGTCTTCCCAGAGCAGGTGGAAGAAATGCACCGCAAAGCCATGGAACTGATCCCTGCGGTCGCCCAAACGGCAGAGCGCGGCGCTTACATGTCCGCTCGCCCGCTCATCGGCACCGCCGAGGATGAGCGCAGCCTGACCCGCACCTTTAAATGCTACGATCATGCCCAGGGCGGCCAGGTGGAAGGGCTGGTCACCATCACCGGCGGCAAAGCCACCACCTGCCGCGCCATGGCCGAAAAGACCGCCGATCTGGTCTGCCAAAAATTGGGCATCTCCGCCGCCTGCCAAACCGCCGAACAGCCGTTGGCCTCTTATCGTTTGTATTACAGCGCCTGACCGCTGGAGGGAACCTCGTGAAACCAACAACCTGGACGATCACCTTATCCATCTCACGCCAATCGGGCAGCGCTCCGCGCCATTTTCAAGAATTCACCCTGGAGGTCAATCCGGATGAATACGTGCTGGACGCCGTAGAACGCGTGTGGGCCTTCCACGACCGCTCGCTCAATTACCGCCACGCCTGCCACCACTCCACTTGCGGCGCCTGCGGCATGGTGGTCAACGGCGTTGAAAAACTGACCTGCATCACCCCCATCCGCGAGGTCACTCGCGACCGCGGAACGCTGCGCATTGAACCCCTGCGCAATTTCCCGGTGCAGAGCGATTTGGTGGTGGATATGAGCGCCTTCTACCAGAACATGGAAGCCTCCAAACTGAACTCGGTGTCCCCGGTGGAAAAAGCCGACCTGCCCATCGATCTCCCCACGCCGGCCGCGCCCGCCGTGGATGCCGAGCGGCTGGTGGATTGCATCGAGTGCGGCTTGTGCGTCAGCGTCTGCCCTGCCGCCGCCACCTCGGACAGCTACGTGGGTCCCGCCGCCCTGGCGGGGGCACACCAGCAATTCCAGGCCACGGGTGAAATTCACCTGCTGGATTGGGCCGATCATCAGGACGGTTTGTGGCGCTGCCACAGCGCGTATGAATGTACCGCCGTTTGCCCGTCCAATGTCAATCCGGCCTGGCGCATCATGAATCTGCGCCGTCACGTTGTCACCCAGCGCATCCGCAGCCTTTTTGGCGCCAAGGAACCCCGACCATGATGAACCAACCCTCCCCACGAAAATTTTGGCGCTGGTTCGACCCGCGCTACCGCCAGATCGGCACCTGGGCCTTCATTCTCAACCGCATCACCGCCATCGGCCTGACCGTCTATCTCGTCCTGCATCTGTACATGCTCAGCAAACTGGTGCAGGGGCCCGAAGCCTACGATGCCTTCATCGCCCTGGCCAAAACACCGGTGATCCTCTTCGGCGAGCTGCTCGTCATTGCTGCTGGCCTCATCCACGGCCTCAACGGCATCCGCGTCGGCTTCAACAGCTTTGGCTTCGGCCTCAACCGCCAACGCGAGACTTTTATCGTCCTCATGATCATCGCCCTGGCTGGAACCGTGTATTTCGCGGTTCACATGTTCGGCTGGGCCTAAAAGGAGCTCCGAATGCAAACCTCTCCGCAGCGTGCCAATGTTGAAGGCGCCGGAATCTGGATGATCAAAGTCTTTGCCGGTTTGTTTATCCTCGTCCTCCTGGGCGTGCATTTTGTGGTCAATCACCTCGTCGCCCCCGGCGGGCTGCTAACCTATGCGGATGTCGTCCGCTATTACGACAACCCCTGGATTGGCATCATGGAAGTGGCCTTCTTAATCGTGGTCATCGCCCACGCCTTCATCGGAACCCGCTCCATCCTTTTGGACCTCAACCCTTCGCCCAAGGCTCTTCGTTGGATCGACCGCATCCTGCTGGTGGCCGGCGGCTTCGCGGTCATCTACGGCACCTGGCTGGTGATCGTCATCTCCGCTCGTTCCGTACCCTAAAGTCAACTTTGTCTATCCCCGACGCCGGGCGCTCCCCGGCGTTTTGATTCAGCATCACCAAAGAGGTCTCTCATGTACATGATCTGCCTGGTCTTGGATACACCCGAACGATTAGATGCCGTGCTGGACGCCTGGGAAGAAATCGGCGTCACCGGCGCCACCCTGCTGGAAAGCACCGGCATGAACCGCCGCCGCGCCCAACACGCCCACATTTCACCCCGCTTTGGCTTTGCCCCGCCGGTGGTGGGCGGCCAGGAGGGGAATTACACCCTTTTTGCCGTGGTCGCATCCGAACAACGGGTGCAGCAGTGCTTTGACCGCACCGAAACCGTCGTCGGTGATTTTTCAGACCCGAACACCGGCATCCTCACCGCCTGGCCGCTGACGGCCGTGCGCGGCTTCACCCCCAGCCCCTAATCGCAGTGAACCTCCCACAGCGGACATAAAACCCGCCATCTGGCCAGGTTTGCCGCGCCAAAAACCTATGGTAAAATGACCCTGTCGTAATCGATCAGGAGACTCATTAAATGACAGACAGCGCTCTCTAATCTGCGAATGTTTCAGGGTACGGTACTCGGTTCCCTATTGATTCTTCAATAGCCGAGGGCGTTTGCCCTCGGTTTTTGTTACCAGAAAGAGATCGCTGTCATGCTTACAACCCATCACATCACCAAATCCTATTCCCTCGACCCAGTCCTGCAGGAGGTCAGCTTTTCCCTGCAGCCCGGCGAACGCATGGGCCTGGTTGGTCCCAACGGCTGCGGAAAAACCACCCTGCTGCGCATCATCGCCGGTCATGAAAAAGCCGACAGCGGCGTGGTGCAGCGCACCCCCTCGGATATACCCGTGGGCTACCTGCCCCAGGGCTTTGAAAATCTCTTAGCCGATGAGACCCTCGGCCAATACCTCGACCGCATCGAAGGCGGCCTCGACCGGCTCTCCGACCGTCTTGCCGAACTGGCCGAAGCCATCGTCCAACCCAACCCCCCTGCTGGGCTGCAGGCCGAATACGATCAGGTGCTGGCGCAGATCAACCATACCGCCCAAAACGCCGGCCGGGCTGCCGCTGTGTTGGCTGCCCTGAACCTTTCGCAGCTCCCCCGCTCCCTCTCGGTTAAATCCCTCAGCGGCGGCCAAAAAACCCGCCTGGGTTTGGCGCGCCTGCTCATCGAGAACCCGCCCATCCTGCTCCTGGATGAGCCCACCAACCATCTCGATCTTGAAATGCTCAGCTGGTTGGAAAACTGGCTGAAGGCTCTCCCCAACGCGGTGCTCATCGTCTCGCACGACCGCGCCTTCCTCGATCAGGTGGCCACTTCCATCCTGGAAATAGACCCCCTCACCCATCAGGCACACACTTACCCAGGCAATTTCAGCGACTATATGCAGCAAAAACAAACCGAGCGAGAACACCAATGGCAGGAGTACACCGACCAGCAAAGTGAAATCTCCCGCCTGCGCCGCGCCGCTTCCAGAATGCGCGGCCTGGCCCGTCAGCATAAAGGTGGAAAAACCGACCCAACCACCAATACCGACGGCTTTGCCCTGGGCTTTTTTGCCGACCGCGGCAAAGAAACGATCCAAAAAGCCAAAGGGATTGAAAAACGCGTGGAACGGCTGCTCACCGTGGAGCATGTGGAAAAACCCGGCCGCACCTGGCAGATGAAAATGGAATTTGGCAGCACCCCCGCCAGCAGCCGCGAAATCTTGGTCACAGAAGATCTCACCATCGGCTACCCAGAGGTGACCCTCCTGCAAAAGCTCAATATCTGGATCCGCTTCGGCGAACGAGTAGCCCTGGTCGGCCCCAACGGCTCCGGCAAAACCACCCTCATCCGCACCCTCACCGGCCAGATTCCCCCCTTAGCCGGCCGTTTTCGCCTCGGCCCTGCCGTCCAGATGGGCATCATGGCCCAGGAACAGGAAGAGTTGGAACCCCAACTGAATGCCTTCGAGACCATCCAGTCCATCACGGGATGGTCGCAGACGGAGGCGCGTTCCTATCTGTCCAAATTCCTCTTCAAAGGGGACGGGGTCTTTTCACCTGCCGGGCAGCTTTCGTACGGCGAGCGCGCGCGCCTATCCCTGGCCTGCCTGGTGGCCCGCGGCTGCAACTTCCTCATTCTGGATGAACCGCTCAACCATCTGGATATCCCCTCGCGCGCCCAGTTTGAGCAGGCCCTGGCCGATTTTGACGGCACCATCCTGGCCATTCTGCACGACCGCTATTTCATTCAGCAGTACGCCACTACCCTTTGGGAAGTCCAGGGCAGCGCCGTGCGCCGCACCGAGCTGACCTGACCTCACGCGCCGCTGGCGGCCTGCAAAAATCGTTCAAAAATGGGCTGCATGTTTGTCTGCGGAACCGAGTGTTCCTCCGGATGCCATTGCAGCCCCAAACAAAACCGCATCTGCGGATGTTCAATCGCCTCAATCACCCCGTCCGCCGTCCAGGCGCTCACCCGCAGCCCCTGGCCGGGCTCTTTCACCGCCTGGTGATGGAAGCTGTTGGAGAGAATCTCCAGGCCGCCCATGATGTCGGCGATGAGCGAACCTTCCGCCAGCGTCACCGCATGATTCTGGAATACATCCCCTTCTTCCGGCACACGCCGGTGCTTCAGCGCGCCGGGAACCTCGCTGGGGATGTCCACCACCAGCGTTCCGCCTGCCGCCACGTTGAGCACCTGTGCCCCGCGGCAGATAGCCAGCAGCGGTTTATTCAGCGCCAAAGCCATGCGCGCCGCGGTTAAATCGGCCTGGTCGCGCAGCGCGTTGGGATTTTCGATCTTCGGGTGAACCGCAAGCCCCATCGCCTCCGGCCCCATGTCCCAACCGCCGGTCAGCATGATCCCATCCACGCGCGCAAAGGCCTCGGCCCAGCTCTCCTCGTCATACACCGGAACCAGCATCACCGGCACCCCCCCGGCCCGTAGAATGGCCCCCACATCATCCTTTCGCCCCAGGTAGCGGGAATTAACCTCCTCCGGACCTTCCTGGTTCGGGTGGGCAACGATGCCGATCAAGGGTTTGCGCGCAGCGGTCATAAGAGCCTCCAGATCAAAGAATGTGACCATTGTACATTTAGCTGTGGATTTTTGAAAGTGCCTGACCCTGGAACAAACGTCCATAGAACTCAGGATTAATCGCGCTGGCGCAAACCATCATTTTCAGTACAATAAATACTGACTTGAGGGTTTTGCAAGGCTTCAAAACCCTCTATACCCAACTCCATTCCCCAGTGAAAGCGAGTATACAAAAGATGCGAAAAGAAGTCGTCATGATCACCGGCGCAAACGGCGAAATTGGTCACGGCCTGATTTCACATTTGGGAAAGAAAGGCGATATTGGCATTCTTGCATTGGATGTTCAGCCCTTAGATGCAGATCTGATGCCTTACTGCCAGCGCTTCATCCAGGGTGACATCCTCGACAATATGCTTCTGGGCCGCCTGGTGGCTGAGTTTGAAATTCGCACCATTTTCCACCTGGCGTCCATCCTTTCCACCAAGGCAGAGTACAACCCAGAAACCGCTCACCGGGTGAATGTGGAAGGCACGCTCAACCTGCTGCGTCTGGCGGTGGAACAATCCGCCTGGCAGGGCCGCGCTGTCAAATTCATTTACCCCTCCTCCATCGCCGCCTACGGCATTCCCGATCTGGAAACCAAAAACCAGGCGGGCAAAGTCAAAGAAGAGCAGTTCTTACAGCCCACCACCATGTACGGCTGCAACAAATTGTACTGCGAGCATTTGGGCCGCTATTACACCCGCCATTACCGCCAGTTGGCCGCCGATAAAGGCAGCGCCAGCGTGGATTTCCGCTGCCTGCGCTTCCCCGGCCTGATCAGCGCCGATACCGTCCCCACCGGCGGCACCAGCGACTACGGCCCAGAGATGCTGCACCACGCCGCCCAGGGCATCCCCTATCAGTGCTTTGTGCGCCCCGACTCCCGCCTGCCCTTTATGGCCATGCCGGACGCGGTGAAATCCCTGCTCCATTTGGAAGAGGCCCCTCAAGAAAACTTATCCCAGCTGGTTTATAACGTCACCAGCTTCAGCCCCACCGCGGATGAAATTCAGACCGTGGTCAAACAGTATTTCCCCAAGGCAGAAATTCACTGCCAGGTACACGGCAGCCGTCAGGCCATTGTGGATAGTTGGCCTGGAGATATTGACGACTCCGCTGCCCGCAAAGATTGGGGATGGTCGCCCGATTACGATATGAATCGCGCCTTTGACGAGTACCTGATCCCCGCGATTCGCCGCCGCTACCCCCCCAAGTAGGCTTTGCAGGGTCGTGATCGGAAGTTTAGTTCAGGAGAAAGCGCATGACAGAAGCGGTCAATCCACCACTCTACACCCTCGCAGCCGACGAAAAAGTTGCCCCCATCATGCTCTACACCCACACCGCTCTGGTGTGGGGTGAAGCTGTCCTCAAAAAGCAGATCCGCGGCAGCACCTGGCTGCGCACCAACGCCGCCCCCGACAGCATCACCCTCTACAACGCGCGTGTGCTCATCACCACCGCCCCCACCCAGACCCCCCGGCCGCTGGTCTACCCAGAAATTCACATGGCTGCCGAACAGGTCCTCGCCTGCCACCTCGTCCCTCCTGAAAAAGACCCCCCAGATTACGACCCCACCGAACCGAACCGCCGCATGGACCCTGTCTCGATCGTCGTCAGCACCTTCCGAATGGACGGCTTCATGCGCCTGGCGGCCATGTCGACCCTCAACAAGTATTTCGAGGTCACGCACGAAGTCTTCACCCCCATCTACGACGCGGAAATCGTCAACATGCTCATCCCCGCTCTGGGGGTCATGAAAGTGCCTTTCGTCCTCGTGCGGCAAAAAGCGGGCATCTTCACCACCCGCTAGCGCACAGCTCATGCATCACCCCGGCGCGCCAATCGAACCTGGCGCGCCGTTTTTATTTAATTCTTATAGAGCCGTGTTATCCTCATACCGTGAAATTGATTCTCCGGAGGATGGAATGAACCCCCAAAACCCGATTCCCTTTAAAGCCGAAACCCGCCAGCTCTTGGATATCCTCATCCATTCGCTCTACACCGAGCGCGAAGTCTTCTTACGTGAACTGATCTCCAACGCGTCCGATGCCATCACACGCCTCAACTACGAGATGCTCACCAACCGCGACGTGCACCAGCCTGATCAGCCTTTGGGAATCTGGATCATCCCCAACGCCGAAAACCACACCCTCACCATCCGCGACACCGGCATCGGCATGAACGCCGCCGAATTGGAAGAAAATTTGGGCACCATCGCCCATTCCGGCGCACGCGCCTTCCTTCAAGCCGCCACCCAGGGCGGGGCCAAGCCCAGCGAAATGATCGGTCAATTCGGTGTGGGCTTTTATGCCGCCTTCATGGTCGCCGACTCCATGCGTGTGCTGTCGCGCTCTTTCCGCACCTCCGACACCCCGGCTGAATGGTTCTCCTCCGGCGAGGATACCTTCACCATCCAGCCGGCCGAAAAAACCGACCGCGGAACAGAAGTGGTCATCCAGCTCAAAGAGGACGCCCACGAGTTCACCCAGGAATACCGCCTGCGCAGCATCATCCGCCGCCATTCGGATTACATTCCTTACCCCATCTACATCGGCGATTCTCAGGAACAGGTCAACCAGCAGACCGCCCTTTGGCGCCAATCCCCCCGCGAAGTGGAAAGCCAGAGCTACGCCGATTTCTTCCGCCAGTTGACCATGGAAAGCGCCCCGCCGCTGACCCACCTGCACCTCAATATTGATGCTCCACTTCAGCTATACGCAGTTTTATACGTGCCCGATTCGCTCGAGCGCTCCATCTTCTCCTCCCGCCGCCAGGACGGCCTGGCCCTCTACGCTCGCAAAGTCCTCATTCAGGAATACACCCTCGACCTGCTGCCCGATTACCTGCGCTTCCTGGTGGGCGTCGTCGATTCCGAAGACCTGCCCCTCAACGTATCCCGCGAATCGATCCAGTCTAACCGCCTCATATCCCAGCTGCGCAAGCTGCTCACCTCCAAAGTTCTCGATCATCTCAAATCCCTGGCCCAAGACCAGCCAGAGCAGTACGTCACGTTCTGGGAAAAATACGGGCGCTTCATCAAGGAAGGCCTGGCCACGGATATGGAAAATCAAGCCGCCCTCCAAAGCCTGCTGCGCTTCCACACTTTGCAGAAGCCAGATCAATGGGTTTCCCTTTCCGATTACATCCAATCCCTGCAAACAGATCAAAAATCCATCTACTACCTGCTGGGTGATGACCCCCGTTCCATCCAAAATAGCCCCCATCTCGAAGCCCTGCGCGCCAGCCATCTGGATGTGCTCTTCCTCACCGACCCCATCGACTCCTTCATGCTCCTGCGCCTGGAGAGCTACCACGATTTCCCCCTGGTGAATATCGCCGCCGGAAATTTAGATCTGCCCAAGCCCTCTTCACCAGACTCCAGCGAACAGCAGCCCATTCCCGAAGATCAAAGCGGCGATCTGATCCGCCGCATCTCGCAGCAGTTGGGTGAGCGCGTCTCGGCTGTGCGCCTCACCGACCGCCTGGTCGAATCCCCGGCCCGGCTGGTGGATGAAGAAGGCAATCTGGAACCGCAAATGCAGCGCGTCTACCGCCTCTTAGATAAACCCTACGAAGTCCCTAAGAAAGTGCTGGAGATCAACCCGCGCCACCCCATTCTGAAAAAGCTCCACCGCCTGCCCGCTGGGCACCCTTTGGAAGAATCGGTCATCGAGCAGATTTATGAAAACGCCTTGCTGATTGAAGGCCTGCACCCCGACCCCGCCAACATGATCGCGCGCATCCAGCGCCTGATGGAAGCCGCCCTCCCGCCGGACGAAAGCTAAACCCACCCCCCACAGACTGCCTTCCCAAAAGGCAGTCTTTTTTTGCCCCTTCTTCCGTCTCTTGCCTGTGAATCCGGTATAATAATCTGGAGTTCACCTACCGGAGGTTTTCGAATGGCAAAAGAGTCACTTGGCTACGTCAAGTTAGAATGGACTTGCCCCAACTGCCACCAGCGCAACCCAGGCCCCCAAAAGACCTGCGGAACCTGCGGGGCTCCTCAGCCAGCGGATGTAAAGTTTATTCAGGCTGAACGCGAAGAGCTTATCAAGGACGAAACCGAGGCGGAAAAAGCCAAAAAAGCCGCGCCCGATATTCACTGTCCCTACTGCGGAACCCGCAACCCTGCCGACGCTGCCGCCTGTTCGCAATGCAGCGGCGATCTCAAAGGCGGCCAGCAGCGCGCCGCCGGTCAGGTGGTAGGCGCTCATGAGGCCAAGCCCGTGGTGGAGCTCCCCTGCCCCAGCTGCGGCAACAAAAACCCCGATACCGCCCTCATCTGTGCCCATTGCGGCGCCCAGCTGAAGACCACCCCCAAACCACCGCCGCAGGCTCCCGCCAAGAAGGGCAGCCCCTGGGTGCTCATCTTTGTTGGGTTGGCCGTCTTATTGTGCGGCATTCTGGGCATCGTCTTTCTCATCAACCTGCTGCGCACCGATGACATCACCGGAACCGTCACCTCCGTGGCCTGGCGCCGTACCGTGGTGTTAGAGCAGTACGGGCCGGTGGAGCGCGCCGATTTTCGTGATGAAATCCCCAGCGGCGCTGAAATTGGCACATGCGAATGGCGCTACCACCACACGCAGGCCGACCCCGCCCCCAATTCTGATAAAGTCTGCGGCACTCCCTACACCGTAGATCAGGGCACAGGCTTCGGGGAGGTCGTTCAGGACTGCGAATATAAGGTCAACCAGGAATACTGCAAATACACGGTCACCGAATGGGCGAAAGCGGATGAATGGGTGCAGACCGGTCAGGATTTCAACCCCATCTGGCCCGAGTCTTCCAGCCTCAACAGCGATCAGCGCCTGGGCGACCGCACCGAGGAATACCGCATCCTCTTTGACGCCGGTTCCGATACCTACACCTACCAGACCAGCAATTTTGATCTATTCCAGCAATGCCGCATCGGCTCCGAATGGACCCTCAGTATCAACGGCCTGGGCGGTGTGGTCGGCATCGAACCCGCCAACTGACGTTTTTTCCTCTTGCCAAGACCTCAGACCCTGCGCTTCAGACGCGGGGTCTTTTTTCTTATTCAAGCCCGCATTCCCCCTTCCTGATTGTTTCCATCTGGGGTGAATTAATAATGACGAATATACTATGGGATAAGGACTTTTGTTTGCCTAAAAATGCTTACAATAAAGCCTGAAACAACCGTTTTCAGGAGAGGATTGTGAGCAAATTCTGGCCCGTACCCGACAGCGCCTCCCGTTCCATCCCACAGGCTGGTGAACGAGGGGCTTTTTGGGAAAATCGAGGCGACCGCCGTCACGCCGGTGTAGATCTATATGCCCCTGCGGGCTGCCCGGTATTGGCGATTGAAGCGGGCGAAGTTTTGCAGGTCGAAGAATTCACCTCTCCCCACAAAATCTCCTACTGGAACATCACCTATTCCGTCCTCATCCGCACCCGCTCCGGCGCATTGCAGCGCTACGCAGAGATGGAACAGGCCCTGGTGCAGCCCGGAGAATCCGTCTCAGCCGGGCAAATCATTGGCCGCGTGGGTCTGGTGCTCAACCTCGACTTGATCAACGAAACCTCCCCCGCCTACATCCAGCGTCTCAAGCAGGCCGGTGCGCCCTCCATGCTCCACTTTGAAATGCACACCGACCTGCCCGATACGGCCGATTATCTCGGCGGCAACTATTTCACCCAAAGCCAGCCTTCGCAGCTGCTGGACCCCACTCCCTACCTGCAAGATTTAGCGCGCACGCCGGAAAATGAACCCTAGGCACCGCGCGCCTTACGCAATCCAGGCAAATATCTAAGATTTCATTCAAAGCTTCAGGAGGATATACATGAGTAACAACGTTCTAGATGGTCTCTATCGGCCAAAAAATGTGGCAGTGATCGGCGCCTCCTCCACGCCCGGAAAAATCGGCTATACCGTTGTGGAAAATTTGATCCAGGGCGGTTTTGAGGGCAAGATCTATCCGGTCAACCCCAAAGCGGACGAAATTCTGGGCCTCAAAGTGTTCCCGGCGATTGCCGACCTCCCCGACGGCGTGGATGCCGCGGTCGTGACCGTGCCCGCCAAGTTGGTCCCCCAGGCCGTGGAAGATTGCGGGAAGAAGGGCATCAAGGGCCTCATCGTGATCACCTCCGGCTTCTCCGAAACCGGCCAGCACGAGCTGGAACACGAGATTGTAGAAATCGCTCGCCGCTACAACACCCGCATTCTCGGCCCCAACATTGTGGGCTACCTCTCCAACACCGAAAAGCTTAACGCTTCCTTTGCGCCTTTCCTGCCCCTGGTCGGCAAGGCGGCTCTGATCTCGCAAAGCGGCGCCCTGCTGATCGCCATGGACGCCTCCACCTACACCCGCCGCGTCGGCTTCGACAAACTCATTTCCATCGGCAACATGTCCGATGTGGATTTTGCCGACACCATCGAATGGTTGAATGACGACCCCGCCACGGCCTGCATCTCCCTCTACATCGAGGGCTTCAAAGACGGCCGCCGCTTCATGGAAGTCTCCCGCAAGTCCAAGAAACCCATCATCGCCCTCAAGTCGGGTGTGTCGGCCCACGGCGCCGCGGCTGCCGCCTCGCACACCGGTTCCCTGGCTGGTGCGGCCAAAGTCTACGGCGCGGCCTTCCAGCAGGCTGGTGTTCTCCAGGCCGGCGACCTCGATAACCTCTTCGACCTCACCCTGGCTCTCTCCCTCCAGCCCCCCATGAAGGGCGACAACCTGCTCATCATCACCAACGGCGGTGGTGTGGGCGTGTTGGCCACCGACGCCGCCGAGCGCTACGGCCTGCCCCTCAAATTCGCCCCCGCGGATGTTCAGGCTGAGCTGAAGAAGCACATGCCCGAATTCGGCTCCGCCAAGAACCCGGTGGATCTCACCGGTATGGCCGGCAACGAATGGTACATGGACTCCGTGCGCTACTCCCTGCCCCACGATTGGGTGGACGGCTTGGTCGTGCTCTATTGCGAAACCGCCATGACCGACCCGGTCGAAATCGCCAAAGGCATCAAGCAGGCCATTGACGAATCCGGCTGCACCACCAAACCCGTCACCGTCTCCTTCGTGGGCGGCGAAAAATCCGCCGAAGCCATGCGCTGGCTGGTGGAAAACGGCGTGCCCGCCTTTGGCGCTCCCGATGTGGCCGTCAACACCATGGCCGCCCTGCGCGAATACGCCCGCATGCGCGAGATGGTCGCCGACAACAGCCAGGTCGAAATCAAAGCCGACCGCGCCGCTGCTCTCAAGATCATCGCCAACGCCCGCACCGAAGGCCGCGGCAGCCTCACCGAAATCGAGGCCAAGCAGGTCTTCACCCTCTACGGTCTGCCGGTAACCGCCACCGTCCTGGCCCACAGCGAAGATGAAGCCGCCGCCCTGGCCAA
>DAIOUB010000006.1:18355-20717 GCA_036751735.1 Levilinea sp.
GACGTGACCTTCCGCGTGGCCCCCGTCTCCCCGGCGCAGGCGTTGCGTATGCTGGGTGAAATTCGCGGCGGCCCCATCCTCAACGGTGTCCGCGGTGAAGCCCCCCGCGACAAAGCCGTCCTGGCCGACACTATTTGCCGCTACGCCAATATGATTCTCGACCTCTCGGACGAAATCAGCGAATCGGACGCCAACCCCGTCCTGGTCTACGAAGAGGGCAAGGGCGTCAAAGTGGTGGATGCGCGCATCATCCTCAAGAAAAAGTAAATCTTCAATGAGTACCGATACCGGAGCCGAGCAACACGGCTCCGGTTTTTTATTCTCTTCACTTCCCTTTCCCGCAGGGTTGATTATGCTATACTTTGATCTTGTCAGGCGCAGCCTTGAACCCATCCAGGAGTGATCGTACCAATGAACCAGGTTTCAACCCCTCTGCCTCCTTGGGAGGTCCCGCCCAATTATCAAGCGGTTGACTCTCAGGTGCCCGGCATCACTGTGTACGCCCCGGTGCAGGCCAAAACCGAAGTCGAAGCTCCCGTCACCTTCAAATGCCCCCAATGCGGCGCTGCCACCCGCTATGATGTCGCTGCGGGCGGGGTAGCCTGTGAACATTGCGGCTTTCAAACCCAGGCTAACGGCCAGCAGGTGGGCCGTCAGGCCGAAAAGCTGGAATTCACCCTGGAGACCGTCGCTAAAGCAGAGCAAGGCTGGGGCACCACAGACCGCATGGAACTGCACTGCGATTCCTGCGGGGCCACCCTGGCGGTGGACAACAAAGCCCTCTCCATCACCTGTCCCTTCTGTGCCTCCAACCGCGTCAACCTCCGGCAGGCCGCCGAAGATCAGCTTCGCCCGCGCTTTCTCATCCCCTTCAAAATCCCCGTGGAAAACAACCGCCGTGTGGCCAAAGAATGGCTCAGCAAAGGTTGGTTCCACCCCGATACCCTCGGCCAGACTTCCGTACTGGATCGTTTCCTGGGCATTTACCTGCCCTTCTGGACCTTCACCTGCCACATCCAGGCCGATTGGAAAGCCGAAGTGGGCTACGAGCGCACCGAACGCTACTACGACTCCAGCAGCAAGGAATGGAAATCCCGCACTGTCATTGATTGGCGCTGGGAAAATGGGCGCGTGAATGTGCAGTTGGACGACTGGCTCATTTCGGGCAGCTCCCATATCAGCAAGAAAATCCTGGGGCGCATCCAACCCTTTGATCTGGGGGATCTGGTGGCCTACCTGCCCGATTACCTCGCCGGTTGGCAGGCCCACGCCTACGATATCCCCCTCACCCAGGCCTGGGAAGAGGGCAAGTCCCAAATGCGGGAAAAAGCCCGCGACGCCTGCTATGCGGATATCTCCTCCTCGCACGTCCGCAACTTCACCATGGTGGCAGATTTTGCCGATGAATCCTGGCGCTATGTTCTCCTGCCGGTCTATCTGGCTTCCTACAAATTCGAAGACAAGGTCTATCAGGTGATGATCAACGGCCAAACCGGAACTATTGCCGGTCAAAAGCCGGTTGCCTGGTGGAAAGTCTGGTCGGCCATTGCCGCCATGTTGGCCCCCGGCGTGCTGGGCGGCCTCATCAGCCTGCCCTTGCTTCTGGCGGGCGGGGTGGGGGCCATCACCCTGGTGATTTCTTTCATCGTCCTCGGCATCGGCGCCGCCTTTGCCATCTCTCTCTACCGCAAAGCGGTTGATTCGGAGGCCGCCTGATGAGCACTCCCGCTGTCCCACCCACCGAATCCGCAATTTTGGACGAAGTCCAATCCGCCTGGGGTCTGGAGCTTCAGCCCGCCGGCTGCCGCACCTGCCGTCAGGCTTTTCTGATTGACCCCGCCCAGCTTGGGCAGCCCTGCCCCAACTGTGCCCAAGGCATCCTCGAATCCCAGCCGGTGCGGCTGCGTGCCGAACCGCCGGAATTGCTCCTGCCCTTCCAGCGCCAGGTCAGCAGTCTCGCCCCGGCGGTGGAAAAATTCGTCAAAGAGGTCTGGCTGCGCCCCGCCGATTTCACCGCCCCCAACCTCCTCAAACGCGCCCGCCCGCTCTGGCAGCCCATGTGGCTGGTGGACAGCAGCCTCAACGGCACCTGGCAGGCCGAAAGCGGCTTTGATTATCAAGTCAAGTCCTCCCAGGATTATTACAGCGGCAGCAGTTGGCAGTCGCGCGAGGTCATCGAGACCCGTGTGCGCTGGGAACCGCGCCTGGGCCAAATCCAGCGCCGCTACCACAACATCGCCGCCCCCGCCACCAGCGACCACGCCGCCCGCGAGAAGATTCTCGGCTCCTATTCATTGGAGCAAGCCCGCGCTTATGACACCGATCTTTTGGGCAGCAGCGTCATCCGCGTGCCGGATGAGCC
>DAIOUB010000006.1:20817-27722 GCA_036751735.1 Levilinea sp.
TTGCCAGTCAGTCCGCCGGTTGGAAATGGGCCGCCATCCTGGGCGGCATTGGCCTGGTTCTGCTGATCTTAAGCCTGATTCTCGGCGCCGCAGGGGTGGCCCTTCCGCCGCTGGCCCCCGTCGCCGTTCTGTTGGCCGTTCTGGCCTTCCTCTTTGGCATCGCCGCCATTGTCCCCGCCGTTTGGCCCTGGCAGTGGAATCAGCGTCATAAGCCAAAGTCATAAGGAGATGCACATATGTCCGAAGAAAAAGTTCGCTACGAAGAGTTTCGCGTCACGGGCGAGGCCGTGGTTGCCAAGGTGAAAGAGCTGGTGCGCGAGGGCAACATTCGCCGCATCATCCTTAAAAATGAGCAAGGCGAAGTCCTCATCGAAATCCCCCTCACCCTGGGCGTGGTGGGCGCCCTGCTCCTGCCCGTGTGGGCAGCCATCGGGGCCATCGCTGCGATGGCCGCCAATTTGACCGTTCTGGTCGAACGCGTAGATCCCCCAGCATCCAAATAATCCAATCCTTCCGATTTTTGATGGTAAGCCCGTAGACAAGTCATTTATTCATAGAACCAGCACGAGGAGAATCAATTATGGCCAATCATTTCCCCACCGATCACAGCGATGTGCCCATTCGTTTGTTTCAATCCAATTTCTTAGAATTTTTCACCCACATCAGTCCCATTGCCGTGCTCATCCTGTGGGTGCCCGTGGCCCTGTTTGCCCTTCTGTATGATGTGCTGCGCGCCGCTGTCCCCAACTGGGCCATATTGCCCGCTGCTTTTGTCATCGGCCTGTTCTTATGGACCTTTGCTGAATACACCCTGCACCGTTTCCTGTTTCACTACCCGCCCAAGACCCCTCGCCAGGAAAAAATCTTCTTCCTCTTTCACGGCGTACACCATGCCCAGCCGCAGTGCAAGACTCGCCTGGTCATGCCCCCCGTGCTCAGCATCCCCCTGGCAGCTCTGTTCTACGGCCTGTTTTATCTGGTAGTGGGCGTGTGGTTCCAGGCCCCTCTGTGGGTTGGCCCCTTGTTCTCTGGCTACATCACCGGCTACCTGCTCTATGACATGATCCACTACGCCACCCACCACTTCGCCATGCGCAGCGGCTACTGGAAATTTATCAAACGCTATCATATGCAGCACCATTACAAAACCCCCAACCAGCGCTACGGCGTCAGCTCGCCGCTGTGGGATATGGTCTTCGGAACCCGCCCCGAATAAGGCCGCGTATGAACTCTGAACTGCCCCCCGCCGCCCGTGAATTGCAGGCGCGCGGCATCCCCTACCGCCTTTTTCGCCACACCCGGCCTGTTCGTTCTTTGGAAGAAGCCGCCGCTGAGCGCGGCCAAACCCCCGATCAGGTCATCCGCAGCCTGCTCTTTCGCCTGTCGGATGCCCAGTTTCTCCTGGTGCTGGCTGCCGGCCCCCAGCAAATTCCCTGGAAGCGCCTGCGCCAATACCTGGGCACCTCCCGCGTGACCATGGCCTCCGATGAAGAGGTGCTGACCGTCACCGGCAGCCCGCCCGGGGCCGTCTCCCCCTTTGGGCTGCCTGCCCCCGTGCGCATTTTGGCCGACAGCCGCATTTACCTTCCCGCCGAGGTCTCCCTGGGCTCCGGGGAGCGCGGCACAGCCTTGCTGCTCACCCAGTCCGCCCTGCGCCAGGCCCTGGGCACAGTGGAATCCTTCCAATGGGAGGAGCCCCCCGCCGCATGACCGCTCCCGCACCCGTTCACTGGGCTTATTGGATCACCGCTCACGGCTTTGGCCACGCCTCCCGCGCCTGCGCGGTGATGGAAGCCTTGCTGCGCCTCAATCCTGCTCTGCACTTTGACCTCTTCACCCAGGTTCCCGCCTGGTTCTTCGCAGACGCCCTGCCGGCCGCCGCCTTCACCCTGCACCCCACCCAGGCCGATGTCGGGCTGGTGCAGTCTTCACCAATGGAAGAGAATCTGCCCGCCACGCTGGAGAAACTGGCCGCCTTCCTGCCCCTCCAGGCCGATCAGCCCGCCCAACACCTGCGCGCCCTCGGCTGCCGCGCTGTGCTGTGTGATATCTCCCCTCTCGGCCTCCAGGCCGCTCAGAGCGCCGCGCTGCCATCGGCCTTGATCGAAAATTTCACCTGGGATTGGATCTACGCCGGTTATCTCGAACGCGCCCCGCAGTTTACCGCCTTCCTGCCTCTCTTGGACGCCGCCTTCCGCACCGCTTCGTTTCACATTCAGACCGAGCCGGTCTGCGCCCCCAGCCCTCAGGCCCGCCTGCGCGCCCTGCCTGCCAGCCGCCTGCCCCGCGCTTCACGCGCCGAAACCCGCCGCCGTCTGGGCATCCCCGAGCATGCCCCCGCCGTCCTCATCACTATGGGCGGTATCCCCGACCAGTTTGAGCATCTGAACCGCCTATCAGCCCTCCCCGATATCTATTTCGTCATCCCTGGCGCAATCGAGCAGCCCTACGAGCACCGCGGCAACCTCATCCTGCTCGCTCACCATTCCGACTTTTACCACCCCGACCTGATGGCCGCCTGTGACGCTGCTGTGGGTAAGGCCGGTTACAGCACCATCGCCGAAGTCTACCAAAACCGCATCCCCTTCGCGTTTGTCAGCCGCAGCGGATTCCGCGAGGCTCGCCCCCTGGCCGAGTACATCCTCTCTCACCTGCCCGCCGTCGAAATCCCCGAAGCCGATTTCCGCCAGATGCGCTGGCTGGACTCCCTGCCCACGCTCTTGGGCCTGCCCCGCCCAGCCGCCCCCGTCATCAACGGCGCCGACCAGATTGCCCAGTTTCTGTGTGAAAACCTGCCCAATCAGCCAGTGTAAAGAATCCACAAGCCCCGTACAATGGATAAAGTTGTATTCCATCTTCCGGAGACCCTCAATGACCCTGACGAGAGAAACGATCCTCAAAACCCTGGTGGATGATCTTCAGCCCCGTCCAGAAGTGCTGGCCATGTGGGAAGCCGGCGCGGCGGCCTTTGACCGTGTGGACGACTGGTCGGATATTGACCTTCAAATCGTCGTGGAGGACGATCAGGTGGACGCCACCTTTACCCGCCTGGTAGAGCTGCTCACCCAGCTTTCGCCCATCCGCATCCAGTATGACCTCCCCCAGCCCACCTGGCACGGTCACGCTCAATCCTTCATTCTGCTGGCCGACACCAGCCCCTTCCTCATGCTGGATCTGTGCGTAATCAAGCGCTCCAGCCCGGATAAATTCCTCACCCCCGAAATTCACGGCCAGGCCAAATTCTTGTTTGATAAAGCCGGCATTTCCAACGTTCCCCACCTGGAGCGCGGCCAATTTCAGGAAGAAACCGCCCGCCGCCTGCCCACCCTGCGCCTCATGTTTGACCTCTTCCAAATCCTCACCCTGAAAGAGATCCACCGCCAGAACTGGCTGGAAGCCCTTGCTTTTTATCAAGGCTACACCCTGCGCCCCCTGGTGGAAGCCTTATCCTATCTCTACCGCCCCGCCCACCACCATTTCCATACCCGCTATGTGTATTACGAGCTGCCGCCCCAGGTGATCGCCCGCCTTGAATCGCTCTACTTTGTGGATAAAGCCACCCTGGCTGATCGCCATGCGGAAGCTGTCGCCTGGTTCAACGAAGTTTTTGCCCAGCTCGACCCCCAGATGCTTGCCGCGAGCCTGCCCAAATCCGCCCTTCCACCCCAGGACTGACCCCATGCCCCCCGCCGTCCACCTGGAACCGTTCACCGCTGCTGATGTAGACCGCCTGCTGGGCTGGATTCCCGACCCCGAATTTATGATGCTCTGGTCTGGCCCGTTCTTCCGCGCCCCGCTCACGCGCGAGCAGCTTCTGGCCTATGCAGCCAGCGCGCAGGCCGACCCGCCCCCGCGCTGCATCTATAAAGCCGTCCACACTCCCACGGCTGAGGTTTTTGGGCATATTGAGCTGTACAATTTCGATGCGCGCAACCAGTCCGCCACCCTCGGCAAGGTGCTGGTCGGCCAGCCGCAGGGCCGCGGCGCGGGCTGGGGAACACAGATGGTCAACGCCGCGCTGGAGATCGCCTTTGTGGAGTTGGGGCTGCACCGCGTGGATTTACGCGTGTTTGACTTCAACACCCCTGCGGTGCGCTGTTATCAGAAAGCCGGCTTTCAGATCGAAGGGCATCTGCGCGATTTTCGTAAAGTAGGCAGCGTGTTTTGGTCCAGCTATCTCATGGCTGTGCTGGCCCCAGATTGGCTCCAGGCCCGCCCCTAAGCCAGATCCGCATCCGTTACGGGGAAAATGGTGTCGGGCTGGGTCTCCACCACCTCCGCCTGCACCGTCCCGCGGGTCAGCTCGCGCAGTGCATCCTGAAAGCCGTCCACATCTTCCATGCGGAAGCGCACGCTCAGGGTCACATCCGCGCCGAAGTCCTGATCCAGCAGTTCCCCCCGGTGGCTGGCAATGAGCAGGCGTACGGGTTCAAAATAACTGTAGGGAAAGGCCGCCATCAGCGTGGCCGTGGGGATTTTCACCGCCCGCGGCAGCACCGCCAACACCGCCCGCACCGCATCGCTGTAGGCCCGCACCAGGCCGCCCGTGCCCAGCTTGGTGCCCCCAAAGTAACGCGTCACCACCACCGCCGCATCGCCCAGGCCGCTGCCTTGCAGCACCGCCAGCGCAGGCCGCCCGGCCGTGCCGGAAGGCTCGCCCGCATCGCTGCAATGCGCCGTCACCGAGGCCCCATGCCCCACCAAAAAACAGGGCACGTGGTGGCTGGCGTCGGGGAACTCCGCGCGAATCCGTTGGATAAAAGCTCGTGCCTCATCCACGCTGAACACAGGGGCGGCGCTGGCGATAAACCGGCTGTTCACCACAATGATTTCTGCGCGGGCTTCTTGGGCGGGGATCAAATATCGGCTCATGGTTTCACTCTCGCTGTGTGGAACAGTCCACGCTACCAATTGTACCTGCAACTGCATGCTCGCACATCGCTCAGGAGGTTTTCAATGAAACGAGGTGTAGATTACATCGGGGTCGGGGTGGGCGCCGTCATTCAGCGCGAGGACGGCATGGTGTTCATGGCTCGCCGCGGCCCGCTGGCCAAAAATGAACGCGGTCTTTGGGAATTCCCCGGCGGCTCTGTGGAATTCGGCGAAACTTTAGCTCACGCCCTCGTCCGGGAAATGCACGAAGAATACGGCATCACCATCCAGGTCGGGCGCTTATTAGACGTGGTGGATCACATTCTGCCGGAAGAAGGTCAGCATTGGGTCTCGCCCAGCTACCTGTGTACCCTGCTGGAGGGCGAACCTACCATCCGCGAACCGGGGAAATGCAGCGAAATTGGCTGGTTCAGCCCGCGCAGCGCTCCCGCCGACCTGACCCGCATCTCCCGCGAAAATCTCGCCAGCCTGCTCCAGATGCTAGACGGCTGAGCCTGAGGCGATCTGCCGTGCCTGTTCCACATAGGCCAGGCTTTGGTGGCGGAAATAGGTGTTGTACAGCTCCGCGTAATGCCCGCCCTGATCTAATAAATCCTGATGGCTGCCCGTCTCGATGATCTTGCCAGAGCGCATCACCAAAATCCGGTCCGCGCTTTTCACTGTGGATAGGCGGTGCGCGATCAAGAAACTGGTGGTTGAGCTCAGGATCAAATTCAGCGCCTGCTGAATCTGCCATTCGGTGAAGGGATCCACCGAAGCTGTGGCTTCATCCAGGATAAAAATCGCCGGTTTTTGCACCAGCACGCGAATCAACGATACAATTTGGCGCTGCCCCATCGAAAGGAAAGCCCCGCGCTCGCCCACCTCGCTGTCCAACCCGCGCGGCAGGGTTTCGATCCATTCCCCTTCACCCACCTGACGCGACACCTCTTCAATCTCAGCGTCGCTCGCCTCCGGGCGCGCATAGCGGATGTTATCCAGCACCGTGCCGGAGAACAGGAACGGGGTCTGCGAAACGATCCCCAGCTGCCTGCGGTAGGCTTCCAGATCCAGGCTGCGAATATCGCGGCCGTCAATGCGGATCTCGCCCTCTTGAAATTCATAAAACCGCGCCACCAGCCGCGCCACCGAAGATTTTCCAGCGCCGGTGTGCCCCACCAGGGCTAAATTTTCTCCCGGCCGGATGGAAACCGAAAAATCGTCTAAAACCGGCTCAGCGTCCTTATAGCGAAAATTGACGTGCACAAAGTCCACCGCGCCGCGCAGCCGCCCGACCGCCTCGCTGCCCGTCTGCTTCACCACCGGCGCCGCGTCAATCAGCGCAAAAACGCGTTCTGCCGCTGCCAGACCGGTCTGAATTTGAGTCATGAACGAAGCCATGCTCATCACCGGGAAGAAGAAGCTGTCCAGGCTCAGTAGGAATAAATACCATGCCCCCGCCGTCACCACCCCCTGAATCACGTTCATCCCGCCAAAATACACCAGAATGGCCGAGGCCAGCCCGCCCACCCCGTTCAGGGTCGGGATCACCACCGTCCAGGCCAGCCCCCGCCGCACGTTCATGCGATATGAGGTGGAATTGGCGCGCTCAAACAGGTTGTAAATATTCTGTTCCTGCCGGAAGTTCTTCGCCACGGCGATCCCGCTGACCGTCTCTTTGATGGTCGAGTTCACCTCGGCCATCGCCCGCATCCCCTGGCGCGTCACCCGCCGCATAAACCGCCGGTACATCACCGTCAGGATAAACAGAATCGGAACCAGGGCAAAAATATAGAGGGACAGGCGCCATTCAATCCGCACCAGCACCACCCCCAAAATGACGGCTTCGGCCACCTGCGAGGTGACGTCCACGGTCATGTTGATCAGCTGTCCAAAATCGCGTGTGTCGGTGGTGATGCGCGAAAGGATTTTTCCCGAGGAATGTTCATCATGGAAGGACAGATCATGCGCCGTGGATGCCGCAAAAGCGTCTTTGGCCAGGTTAAGGATCACGTCGCTCACCGCGCGAGCCG
>DAIOUB010000006.1:27822-34022 GCA_036751735.1 Levilinea sp.
TGCCGGTCATATTTTTCAGCCGCTAAGCCCGCAGAAAACCGCATAAGTCCCTACACTTCCCGAAAAATGCGCCGGTACGCTTCTGACGTGCGCATCAATTCATCATGGCTTCCCACCGCCGCCAGCCGCCCCTTGCGCATCACCACAATCAAATCCGCCCAGCGAATCTGGGATAAACGGTGGGTGATGATCAGCGTGGTGCGGCCCTGCGCAGCGTTGTAAATCGCCCGTTGGATCTTATCCTCTGTGGCGCTGTCAATCGCGCTGGTGGAATCGTCCAGGATCAGAATCTGCGGGCGGGTCAAAAACGCCCGCGCCAAAGCCAGCCGCTGACGCTGACCGCCAGAAAGCGTCACCCCGCGTTCCCCAATCACCGTCTGGTAGCCCTGATCAAAGCTCATGATGAATTCATGTGCCTGGGCGGCCTTGGCCGCCGCTTCGATTTCTTCCTGGCTGGCGTCCTGCCGCCCAAAGGCAATATTGCGCGCCACCGTATCTGAGAACAGGAAAATATCCTGCTCGATGATCGAGATTCCGCGCCGCAGAGCTTCCAAATTCCATTCGCGCACATCCACGCCGTCCACCAGCACCTGCCCGCTGGTCACGTCGTGCGTGCGGTTGATCAGCTTGGTCAGGCTGGTCTTGCCCGATCCCGTCTGCCCCACAATCGCCACGGTTTGCCCGGGTTGAACGCGGAAGCTGATCTGCTCCAGCGCCGCCTCATCCGTGTCGTAGCCAAAGCTCACATCCCGCAGCTCAATTTCACCCCGAATGGTTTGCCGCACCCCGTCCACGTTCTGATCCAGGTTGTTTTCGCGGTTCATCAACTCCAAAATGCGCCGGGCGCCTGCCAATCCAGACGATATTTGCGAATAAGCGCTCAGCGAGGCAAACGTGGGGAAATCCAGCATCAGCAGCAGCCCAAAATACGCCACCACACCCCCCACATCCAGCAGCCCTTGATGATTCAAGACCAAAGCGTGCAGCAAACCGCCCGCCAGCGCCAGGTTAAACAGCAGCATAGGCACAAAGCGCGCCTCAATATCGCCCTGCATCACCGTCGCGTTGCGGTAGCGGCGGGCGTTAGCGCCAAAGCGCTCCACCTCGCTGCGTTCCTGCGAAGAGCCCTTCACCGTCTCAATCCCGTCCAGTGCTTCTGCCAGACGAGTGTTCATCACCCCAAAGGATTCACGCACCTCATGCGTCACCGGGCGCAAACGCCGCAGATAGCGCCACAGGGCGTAAAAATACACCAGCACAAAGAGCAGCGGGGTCAGCAGCAAAGTGGGGTGATACCGTGAAGCCAGCGCCACCGGCATGATCAAGAAATTCAGCGAGCCCAAAACCATATTCAGCCCGGGGCTGAACAGAAAATTAACCTCGCGCACATCATTGGTCGCCCGCGCCATGGTATCCCCCACCGGCTGCAGGCTGTGAAAGGTCATACTCTTGCCCAGCAGAGACGCGTACAAATCCTCGCGCACATCCCGTTCCACGCGCTGGGCGGTCAGCTCAAAGCCGAAGTTGCGCATCCACTGTAATACACTGCGCGCCCCCTGTGAAAGTGCCACCCAGGCGGCAATCCGCCCCAACCCTTCCAGGGTGGGGTTAGGCGAAAGCAGCAAATTCAGCGCCTGCCCAATCAGCATCGGCAGAACCGCCGCCAGGGCCGCGTTCCCAAAGGCGCCCGTCAGCGCCACCAGCCCAATCGGCCAGTTGCGCAGCCCATGGTACGCCACCCACCGCACCGGGCTGCGCCGATCCGAGGTAAACTTTCGTTTCAGCGTAAATTCCGCCTGCGGCGTCACTAATGCACTCACATCCGCCTCACTCAACCCACTTTAAGGAGATTCTCCCGCGTTCGGTCTCTACGCCCAGAATCTGCACATCAATAATATCGCCCACCTGCAGCATCACCCAGGCGGGGATCTGGCTGCGGTGCAGCAGTCCGTCCTGCTTCACGCCAATATCCACAAACGCGCCAAAATCCACCACGTTGCGCACCGTCCCCTTCATGTTCATGCCCGCGCTCAAATCTTCCATCGAAAGCACATCGCTGCGCAGAATGGGCACGGGCAGGTCCTGGCGCGGATCGCGCCCAGGGCGCACCAACTGTTCAAAAATATCCTCCAGGGTGGGCACACCCGTGTTCAGCTGCCCCGCCAGTTCGGCCATCGGCTGCGCCTTGCGCAGTTGATCCAGAGCGGCTTTTTTCTCCGCGGCAGGAGTCTCCACCGCAATGCCCGCCCGCTGCATCACCGCCTTAGCCGCCGCGTAGCTCTCCGGGTGAATGGCGCTGGCGTCCAGGGGCGTATCCCCGCTGCGGATGCGCAGGAAGCCCGCGGACTGCTCAAACGCCTTCGCCCCCACTCCGCTGACCTTTTTGATCTGCTGGCGGTTCTGGAAAGGCCCGTTTTCTTCGCGGTAAGCGACGATCTTTTCGGCCAGTTTCGGTCCAATCCCCGCCACATAGGTAAGCAGCGCCGGTGAAGCCGTGTTCACGTCCACCCCCACCCGGTTCACCACGCTTTCCACCACGCCCGTCAACGAATCGGCCAGCTGCCCCTGATCCACGTCGTGTTGGTACAGGCCCACGCCGATGGATTTGGGGTCAATCTTCACCAGTTCAGCCAGCGGATCCTGCGCCCGGCGGGCGATGGACACCGCCCCGCGCAGGCTGACATCCAGCGTGGGCATCTCCGCCCGCGCCAGCGGACTGGCGCTGTACACGCTCGCCCCGGCCTCGTTCACAATCAGGTAATGCAGGCCCGCCCGGTCGCGCGTCAACTGCGCCACCAACTGCTCGCTCTCGCGCGATGCCGTGCCGTTGCCAATCGTGATCAGCGTCACCTTATAGCGTTCCACCAACTGCCGCAGGGTTTCCAGGGCTTCTTTGGTGCGCTTCTGCGGTTCATGCGGGTAAATCGTGTCCGTCGCCAGCAGTTTGCCGGTCTCGTCCACCACGGCCACCTTACAGCCGGTGCGAAAGCCGGGGTCAATCCCCAAAACGACCTGCCCCAGCATGGGCGGCTGGCTCAGCAGCGCCCGCAAATTGGAGGCGAACACCTGAATCGCGTGCTGATCGGCGGTTTCGCTCAAGGAACGGCGCACATCCCGCTCAATGGCGGGCAGCAGCAGGCGTTCACCCGCATCGCGAATGGCCTCCTCCAGTTGGGCAGCAAAGGGAGAACGGCGCTCCACTCGGAAATAATTCTGAATGGGCGCCAGCCAATCGCGCTCCGGCATCTCCATGCGCACCTTCAGCACCTTTTCGCGCTCACCGCGGTTAATCGCCAGCACCTGATGCGGCCGCAGGCGCTCCACCCGCGCTTCATAGGCGTAATAAAGCTGAAAAACCTGCTTGGGGTCTTCGGCGCCTTCCACCTTTTCGCACAGCAGCGTGCCCCACTGCATGGCCTTGGCGCGCATCTGCGCGCGCACCTCCGCGTGATCGCTGATCGTTTCCGCGGCGATATCCCGCGCCCCAGCCAACGCGCTTTCCACATCCGGCACCTGCTCGTTCAAATATGCCGCCGCCGCTTGTTCGGGGGCTGAGCTGCGCAGCGGCTGCGCCAGAATCAGATCGGCCAGACCCTGCAAACCTTTCTCTTTTGCGATCGAAGCCCGCGTCCGCCGTTTGGGGCGGTACGGCAGGTACAGGTCTTCCAGGCCGGTCAAGGTCTCCGCCCCCAGGATCGCCTCGCGCAGCTCTGGGGTCAGCTTGCCCTGCTCCGCGATGGAAGCCAGGATGGTATCCCGCCGCTCGTCCAGGGTGCGCAGCCGGCTCAAATGTTCCTGCACCTGCCGCAGCTGCTCTTCATCCAGCGTGCCGGTCATCTCTTTGCGGTAGCGCGCGATAAAGGGGATGGTGTTGCCCTCGTCCAACAGACGAACAGCCGCGGCCACGCGGCTGGTCTGCACATTCAGCAAATTTGAGATTTTCTCTTCGTAAGTCATCCGGTCTCAACGATCCAAAAGAATATGATTAAGAGGACTGATCCACCAGGCGCTCCCACGCGCCCACCCAGGGGGTGCCCAAACGGTGGTGCAGCGGCACTTGAACCGCCATGAATTTCTGCGCCACCTGCGCCGCGTTGAGTGCCACCGTCCCCCAATCCTCCTCCAGCACCGCGTTGCGCATCTTTCCAGACATCACGCCCGTCCATTCCCATTCCAATCGGAAGCGGTCGGCTTTCACCCAATATCCCCGCTTCTCCCAGGCCGCCACGGATGCCTCAATGGTCGCGTTGATCTCCCCCAGCGCCAACGCGATGAACGCCGCCAGTTCACGGCTGGTGTCATCCGGCTGCGACTGCCGCATCAATTCGCGCAGCGCAATTACCACCTCTTTGCTCAGTCGGGTGCGGTCCTTTCCCGCCGATTCGGTTTTAATCACTCGGCTCATTCCTAACCTCCATGAAACTGCGGTGCATTCCAGGCAAGGATTATAAACCATTCTGTGTAATCCAACGCGTCTCCCGTGAGAACCGCCAGGGTATGATAAGATGGAAGGGTATGAGTACACCGGTTCCCACGTTTCAAATCGGCCCCATCCCTGTCTATGGCGACCTGCTCCTGGCCCCCATGGACGGCATCACCGACCTGCCTTTTCGGCTGCTCACCCGCCGCCTGGGCTCCGCCGTCAGTTACACCGAGTTCATCACCGCCGGGGATGTCATCCACGGCACGCCCTATCTGCCGCGGCGGCTGGCCTACCGCGAAGAGGAACGCCCCTTCGGTTTTCAGCTGTGTGATGACCAGCCCGATCGCATCCTGCAGGCCGCCCTCAAGCTGTGTGAACTCAAACCGGATTTCATTGATATCAACCTGGGCTGCTCCGCCCGCCACGTCTCGGGGCGCGGCGCGGGGGCTGGCCTGCTGAAAACCCCCGAAAAAATCGCGGAAATCTTCTCCAGCCTCACCCAAAACCTGCCCGTCCCTGTCACGGCCAAAATTCGCCTGGGCTGGGATGAGAACACCCGCAATTATCTGCACATCGCCCAGACCATCGTCGAAAACGGCGGCGCCCTCATCGCCGTCCACGGCCGCACCCGCGCCCAGCAGTACACCGGGCGCGCCGATTGGCAGGCCATCGCCGAAGTGGTCCGGGCGGTGCCCGTGCCGGTCATCGCCAATGGGGATGTGACCTGCACAGCCGACATCGAGCGCATCAAAGATCTCACCGGCTGCGCCGCCGTCATGGTGGGCCGCGCCGCGGTGGGCAACCCCTGGATCTTCTCCCGCCTCGACCGCTCTCAGGTGCCCTTGGCAGCCGTGCAGGAAACCATGCACATGCATTTGCGCGAGATGCTGGCCTATTACGGCAGCCCCGACGGCCTGGTGCGCTTTCGCAAGTTCACCCGTGCCTATCTGGCCCCCTACTCCCTGCCTCTCGAACGCCTCACCCCGCTGCTCACCTGTCCGGATCCCAATACCTTTCTTCATCTGCTGGATGACATTTTTGCCCTCCTCCTATCTCTTCCACCGGCTGACCCCAGCCTATCAACCCTGAACATCACGGAGTAACCCCTCATGCACGGTAGTGGATGGCACAGCTACATTTCCGCCAGCGGCGAGCGCCCCAAAATCACCCGCCAGCTATTGAACCGCGTCTTCGCTTACGCCTGGCCGTACCGAAAGCACATCGCAGGAATGCTGGTGACCATTCTGATCAGCAGCGGCCTCACCCTGATCGCCCCGCTCATCATGCGCGACCTGATTGACCGCACCCTGCCCAACCGCGACCTGAACCGCCTGATGCTGCTTTCCGCGGCTCTGCTGGTTGTCCCCCTCGTCCGCGGGGGTGTGTCTGTCCTTCAGCGCCGCTACAACGCGGTGGTCGGCGAGGGGGTCATCTACGACCTGCGCGTGGCCCTCTACCACCACCTCCAGCGCATGTCCCTGCGCTTCTTCACCCAAACCCGCGTCGGCGAACTGATGAGCCGCCTCAACAACGATGTCATCGGCGCGCAAAACGCCATCAGCTCCACCATCGTGGGCATGGTCACCGACATCATCCAGGGCATCGCCGTCCTCTTTGTCATGTTCACCCTGGAATGGCGCCTGACCCTCATCAGCATCCTGATCCTGCCCCTCTTTATCTTCTCCGCCCAAAGGCTGGGCGACCGCCTGCGCATCATCGCCCGCCGCCAGATGGATCTGAACGCGGAAATGAACGCCATGATGAGCGAGACCCTCAA
>DAIOUB010000006.1:34122-35414 GCA_036751735.1 Levilinea sp.
CGCCACGGCAAACTGCGCGAAGTGGACGCCGTCCTTTCCGGTGTGAGCAGCAGCGAACTGGCCAAACCCGCCAGCCAAAACGGAACCAGCCAGGCCCGCGATTGGGCCCTGGAAGATATCAGCTTCGATGTCCTCCCCGGCCAGTTGGTGGCATTGGTCGGCCCCAGCGGCGCCGGAAAAACCACCCTTTCCTACCTCATCCCCCGCCTCTACGACCCCGTCCAAGGGCGCATCCTGCTCGACGATGTGGATCTGCGCGATCTCAACCTGGAGGACCTCTCGGCGCAAATTGGCATGGTCACCCAGGAAAGCTACCTCTTCCACGACACCATCCGCGCCAACCTGCTGTTTGCCCGTCCCGATGCCACCCTTGAACAAATGGAAGCCGCGGCCCGCGCCGCCAACATTCACGATTTCATCGCCGAACTGCCCAACGGCTACGACACCATTGTCGGTGAGCGCGGCTACCGCCTGAGTGGCGGTGAAAAACAGCGCGTGGCCCTGGCGCGCGTCATCCTCAAAGATCCGCGCATCCTCATTCTGGATGAAGCCACCAGCCACCTGGACAGCGAATCGGAAGCCCTCATCCAGCAAGCCCTCCGCCACATCTTGGCCGGCCGCACCAGCATCGTCATCGCCCACCGTCTCAGCACCATCCTGGCCGCCGATCAGATTCTGGTCTTCGACCGCGGCCGTATTGTGGAACGGGGCCGGCACGCTGAGCTTTTAGAGATGGGCGGCGTCTATTCCCTTTTGTACCAGACCCAGTTTGCCCATCAAACCACTCCCTAGCCCGATTTTTCAAGCCTTGTCTGATCTGCGAAAATAGGGGTAAACTTGGGAGCTATGGAGGTAAATATGCACACAAATACAAACAGATCCCAATGGAATCAGCTGATCCTCACCCTTGTCGGTGTTGCCGCCCTTCTCAGCGGCTGCGGCATCGGAGCGCCGCAAGCAACCCCCACCATCGACCCGGCGGTCGTCGCCGCCACAGTCGCGGTCATCCAGACCCAGGCGGTCGAAACCGCCGTGGCCCAAATCACCGTGGATGCGGCCCTGAACCCCAGCGCCACCCCCACCGCCGTCCCGCCCACCAACACCCCAGAGCCCACGGCTACTCTGGCCCCCTCGGCCACCCTTCCCCCGCCGCCCACCGCCACCTTCATCCCCGCCACGGCCAAACCGACCAACACCAGCACCCCCGCCGCGCTCCAATGCTCGGTGGTGTCTGCCTCGCCCGCCAACAAAGCCGAAATGACCCCCGGTCAGGACTTTGACGGCAAATGGAC
>DAIOUB010000006.1:35514-43045 GCA_036751735.1 Levilinea sp.
TCACCAGTCAGGAAACCACCTTCGTTTTCCCCGCCGGTTCCACCATTGCCAATCTTCCGGTTGGCGGTCTGGACGAAACCCAGGCCGCCGACCGGCTGCGGCAGGTCTACGACCAGCCGCTCCAGCTTCATTATCAAGATTCCCACATCCAGGTTCCCCCAGCCCAGCTTGGCTTTTCACCCGACTACAGCGCCTGGGTAGCAGCCTGCCGCCAGCAAACCGGCCAGATCACCTATTGGCAGCGCCTGTGGGGTCGCGGCAAAATCGAAAGCTGCCAGGTATCCGCGCAGGCGGCCTCCGATCCCGCGGCCGTCGAAACCTATCTGCGCGCCGAGATCGCCCCGCGCTACGATCAGCCGGCTTCCGCCCCCGTCCCCTACCCAGGGGATGTGCGCTACCTGCCCGGCCGCCCCGGCTGGAGTCTGGAGGTCGCCCAGGCCGTCCCCCTCATCCAGGCCGCCCTCACCGACCCCACACGCGCCCCGATTGCGCTGCCTGTCACCCAATCCGGCCCACTCCCGCCCCTGTTTGAAAATCTGGATACCCAGCTGCGCCAGTTGGTGCGCGTCTCCGGCTTTGACGGCATCGTGGAGCTGTATCTGCAAGATTTAAGCAACGACCGCATCATTCATTTTGCCCTGCAAAATGGGCAGGAGATCCAGCCCGGCGTAGCCTTCACCGCCGCCAGCACCATGAAAATCCCCATCATGCTCTCGGTGCTGCGCCGCATCCCCGAACCCACCCCCGCCGATTATCTCACCCTCCTGGAGCGCATGATCGTGCTCTCCGAGAACCCGCCCTCCGACACCTTGATGGAATCGATTGACCCCGTCTCCGGGCCGCTGATCATCACCGATGACCTGCGCGAAATGGGCTTCGAAAACACCTTCATCGCCGGATTCTTTTATCTGGGCGCGCCTCTGCTTAAGCTATACGAAACCCCTGCCAACTTGCGCACCGATATTAACGTGGCCCCCGATATGTACAACCAGACCACGCCCGCCGAAATCGGCCTGCTCCTCCACGAAATTTACCGCTGCGCCGAAGGCAGCCCCAACCGCATCACCACTACCTTCGACGGTCAGGTCACCGCCAGCGAGTGCCAGCTCATCCTCGACACCCTCGCCCGCAACAAAATCGCCCTGCTCAGCGAAGCCGGCGTCCCGGATGGAACCCGCGTGGCCCACAAACACGGCTGGATCGAGGAATCCGACGGCCTGCTGCACACCATGAGCGATGCCGCCGTCATTTACACCCCCGGCGGAGATTTTGTCTTTACCGCCTACGTCTACCGCCAGGAGCAGTTGGTTTTTGACCCCGCCAACCTGCTCATCGCCCGCATGGCCCAAACCGCCTACACCTATTTCAACCTCCCTCCCTCTCCCTGATCCGGCTTTCCCTCTTCATTTGTTAATAATTTATACGAGTCTGGCTCCGCTTGTTGACGTACTCCCCCCTGTCGCTTATAATCCAAAGTTGCGTGGGGAAGTGCTGGAACTGGCAGACAGGCATGACTTAGGATCATGTGCCTCCGGGCGTAAGGGTTCGAGCCCCTTCTTCCCCACTGTGTGCCGACAAACCCTATATGTGACAGAAGGAATGCTGCTTTGAAGATAGAAACTACCCCCCTCGAAAACCAGCAGGTACAGGTGGATGTTGAGTTGGAAAGCGAAGTCCTGCAAGGCTACATGCGCCGCGCAGCTCGCAAAATTGCCCAAGATACCCGCATCCCCGGATTTCGCCCCGGCAAAGCTCCCTTTGATGTCGTCCGCCGCCTTTACGGCGACGAGGCCATCCAGAAGGAAGCCGTCGAACTGATGATTGATGACGTCTATCCGCAGATGCTCACCGAAGCCAATCTGGAGCCTTCCGGCCCCGGAACCCTCAAGGAAATCAGCAGCTTTGACCCGCCCAAGTTCTCCTTCATCGTGCCCCTGGCCCCCGAAGTGACCCTGGGTGATTACGCCGCCATCCGCAAAGAGTATGCCCCTGCGCCGGTCACCGACGAAGAGGTCGAAAAAGTGCTCAGCGGCCTGCGCAACGACATGGCCACCGCCGAGCCTGCCGGCGACCGCCCGGCCCAAGAGGGCGACCTGGTGTACGTTGATCTCTCCGGCGTTCTGACCCAACCCGCCGAGGGCGAGTCTGAAACCATCATTGATGAGCGCCCCGCCCAGTTCCTCATCGGCGATCAAGATAACGACTCCTGGCCGTATCCTGGCTTTTCCAAGGAACTCATCGGCCTTTCCGAAGGCGATGTCAAGGATATCGAGTTCACCTATCCCGAAGACACCCCCTTCACCCGCCTGGCCGGAAAAGCCGCTCGATTCACGGTCAAAATGACTGCGATCAAGGTCATGCAGTACCCCGAGATGGATGATGAATTCGCCAAATCGGTGGGCGATTTCGAAAACTTCCAGGCCCTGCGCGACACCGTGCGCACCTCACTGGAAGCCCGCCAGACCTCCGAATATGACGAGCAGTATGTGGATGAGCTGATTGACGAAATTATCGCCCAATCCACCATTCAATACCCCCCGCACATGCTGGAAGAAGAGCAGGAACACATTCTCAAGCACCTGCAGGAAGACCTGGCTGAACGCAAGCTGGATCTGGACACCTATCTCAAAGTCCGCCAGCTGGACCGCGCCGCCTTCATCGAACAGGAAGTCATCCCCTCGGCCAAAAAACGCCTGTCGCGCTCGTTGATTTTGGAAAAAATTGCCCAGGCTGAAAATATTCAGTTGGACAAAAGCGAGCTTTCCGAGGCGGTCAACCAGCGCCTGGGTGAACTTTCCGAGTCCATCGCGCAGGATAAGAAATACCGCTCCAAAGCGGCCCAGGCAGATCTGGTCAACGCCCTGGCGTTTGACACCGCCAACCGCTTATTCAATGAACGGCTCATGGATCGACTGAAGCGCATTGCCTCCGGGCAGGCTGAAGCGGAAGAAGCTGCCGCTGCCGAAGTCGAAGCCAAAGCGGCCGAACTGGCCCCCGGCACCGAAGGCGGTGAGACTCCTGAAGCCGGGACAACTGAAGCTTAACGTTTGTCAAAGTGTCTGAGGTAACTATGTCGTCCATTCCTGACTTTAAGTCCGTCATCCCGATGGTCATTGAATCCTCTGGCCGGGGTGAGCGCGCGTATGATATCTACTCGCTGCTCCTCAAGGAACGCATCATCTTCCTCGGCACGGGCATTGATGACCAGGTCGCCAATCTGGTAGTCGCCCAGCTCCTGTTCCTCAACCGCGAGGATCCTGAGCGCGAAATCCAGATGTATATCAACTCCCCCGGCGGTCAAATCTACGCCGGTCTGGCCATCTACGACACCATGCAATTCATCTCCAACCCCATCCGCACCTTTGCGGTGGGTGTCACCGCCTCGTTTGGCACCGTGCTGCTGACGGCCGGCACCAAGGGTATGCGTCACGCGCTGCCCAATGCCACCATTCACATGCACCAACCCCTGGGCGGCGCGCAGGGACAGGCCTCCGATATCGAAATCCAGGCGCGCGAGATTCTGCGCCTGAAGGCCCGCCTGTTGGAAATCATGGCCCGCCACACTGAAAAGTCGCTGGATGTCATTGAAAAAGACACCGAGCGCGATTACTACCTCTCGGCCCAGCAGGCGGTCGAATACGGCCTGATTGACAGCGTCTTGCAGCCGCCGGAACGCTGATCGGTTCCAAAAACCTATTGCAGGCCGGATGGCCCCCCTGGCGGCTGTCCGGCCTGTGTGTTTCACGGAGTATTTTCGTATGCTTGCCTCTCTGACCCCCGCCGTCCAGGCTGCCATTTTAGATATGGACGGCGTCCTATGGAAAGACAAACAGCCGCTCATCAACCTCAAGGAAGCTTTCGAGCGCTTTGATTCACTGGGCATTCGCGTGGTTCTGGCTACCAACAACTCCTCGCGCACCGTCAAAGAGTACCAGGAGAAAATTGCCGCCATGGGCGCCCAGGTAGCTGAAGAACAAATTGTCACCTCTTCCATGGCCGCCGCCCACGTCCTCCACCAGCGCTTCCCCCAGGGCGGCCCGGTCTACATCCTGGGCGCTGCCAGCCTTCATCAGGCTCTGGAACAGGCCGGCTTTTTCCACGCTGAAGAAAACGTCCTCGCTGTGATCTCCGGCCTCGACCGCACCTTCTCCTTTGACAAATTGGCCCGCGCCACCCGCCTCATCCGCCAGGGGGCCTTCTTCATGGGCACCAATCCCGACACCACCTTCCCCACCCCCAACGGTCTGGGCCCCGGCGCGGGATCCATCCTGGCCGCCATCCAAACCGCCAGCGAGCAAACTGCCGTCATCGCGGGCAAGCCCAGCCCCACCCTCTACCAAATGGCCATGCAGCGCCTGGGGGTTTCCCCCCAGCAAACCGTCTCCATCGGCGACCGCATGGAGACCGACATCCTCGGCGGCATTCGCGCGGGCTGCCGTACCGCCCTGGTGCTTTCCGGCGTCACCTCGCGCCAGACCCTGCAAGCCTGCGATTACCAGCCCGATCTGGTGGCTGAAGATTTAATCCATTTGTTATCCGCTTAAGGAACCCCCAAAATGACTGATCCGCTCCCCCTTATTTATGATCTGGACCTTTCCGAGCTTCAAGACCTCTTGAAGTCCTGGGGGGAGCCGGCTTTTCGCGCCCGTCAAATCTGGCAGGGACTTTACCAACACCTGTGGGATACCCCCGAACAGTTCACCAACATCCCCGCCAGCCTGCGCGAGAAATTGTTCACCGGATTCCGTTTCAGCGCCCTTCAGCCCGCGCAGGTGCTGTCATCCAACGACGGCGAAACCGTGAAAACCCTCTTCACCCTGTGGGACGGGCGCGCCATCGAAGCCGTGCTCATGCGCTATTCCGAGCGCCGCACCCTGTGCATCAGCTCTCAGGCGGGCTGCGCCATGGGCTGCGTTTTCTGCGCCACCGGCCAAATGGGCTTCAAGCGCCACCTCTCCAGCGGCGAGATTGTGGCCCAGGTGCTACATTACGCCCGCATCCTCCAGGCCGAAAACGACCACGTCACCAATGTGGTCATCATGGGTATGGGGGAACCCTTCCACAATTACAACGCCGTCCTTCACGCCGTCGACCGCCTCAACCATCCCGAAGGTTTCAAGTTCGGTGAGCGCCGCTTCACCATCTCCACCGTCGGCCTGGTTCCTCTCATCCGCCGCTTCGCCGATGAAAACCGCCAGATCAACCTGGCCATCAGCCTGCACGCCGTGGATGACGCCCAGCGTTCTTCCATGATGCCCGTTAACAAACAGTACCCCATCTCCAAGCTGCTGGAAGCCTGCCGCTACTACATTAACAAAACCCGCCGCCGCGTCACCTTTGAATGGGCCTTGATTCGGGATGTGAACGACTCACCGGAAACCGCCATCCGCCTGGCGGGTTTGCTCAAGGGGATGCTCTGCCACGTCAACGTCATCCCCCTCAACCCCACCCAAAAATACCCCGGGCAGGCCACCACCCGCGAACGCGCCCAGGCCTTCCAGGCCGAGTTGGAAAAGCGCGGCATCACCTGCTCCATCCGCATCCGCCGCGGGGTCGACATCCAGGCAGGCTGCGGTCAGTTGGCCATTCAGGCCTCAGACGCATCCAACCAACCATGATATAATCCCAAACTATGGCCGATTTCTTCAGCAAATGGAAAGAGGGTCTCGATCGGACCCGTAAAGTAGCCTTCGGGCGCATCGCCACCCTGTTTGGCGCCACCCAAATCACCGCGGACACCTGGGAAGAGCTGGAAGCCATCCTGGTTCAGGCGGATATGGGTCTGGAAACCTCCGAATCCATCCTGAAAGCCCTCCGCGCCCAGGTGGAGAAAGATGGCCTCACCAAAACAGCCGAACTTCAGGAAGGCCTGCGCCAGGAATTGTTAAACCGGCTGGATCCCACCTCCACCCCGGATCTCGATCAGCACCAGCCCGCCGTGATCCTCATGGTCGGCGTCAACGGCTCCGGCAAAACCACCACCGCCGCCAAGCTCGGCAAACAGTGGTCGGCCGACGGCAAAAAGGTGCTCCTGGTGGCCGCCGATACCTACCGCGCCGCTGCCGTGGATCAGTTGGAAGTCTGGGCGCAGCGTCTCAACCTGCCTATCCTCGCCGGACAGCCGGGCGCAGATCCAGGCGCCGTCACCTACGATGGCATCCAATCCGCCGTTGCGCGCAAAATGGACCGCGTGCTGGTGGATACCGCCGGCCGCCTGCACACCCGCTACAACCTCATGGAAGAGCTGAAAAAGGTTAACCGCGTGGCCGCCAAGGCCCTCCCCGGAGCGCCCCATGCCGTCTGGCTGGTGCTCGACGCCACCACCGGCCAAAACGCCCTCATGCAGGCCCGCGCCTTTAAAGAAGCCGTGCATATCACCGGCGTGATCCTTTCAAAACTGGATTCCTCCGCCCGCGGCGGCATGGCCTTTGCGATCCAAAAAGAACTGGGCCTGCCAATCTTATACGCTGGGCTGGGCGAAAAGCCCGAAGATTTGCAGCCTTTTGACCGTGAAGCCTTTGTAGATGGAATTTTGAGCCGAAATTAACGAGGAAAGCATGCAAGATTTAGTCAACCGTCTTAAGACTGCCGCTGAAACCATCTCTAACCTTTTGGAGTATCTTTGACTTACCGGTAAAAGAAGCTGAACTGGCCGATCTGGAAAAGAAATCCGAAGATTCCACCCTTTGGGATGATCCCCAGGCCGCCCAGAAGCTCATGAAAAAGCTGGCCGACCTGCGCGATGAGGTGCAGAGCTGGCGATCGTTGGAAAAGCGCATCCACGATTCCCTGGAACTGGCCGAGATGGAAGATGAAAGCCTGCGCCCAGACCTCGAAAAAGAGCTGGAAGCCATCGAACCCGAACTGGCCCGCCGCGAGATCAACATCCAGCTTTCCGGCCCCTATGACAAAGAAAACGCCCTGCTGGCCATCCACGCCGGCGCGGGCGGCGACGATTCGCAGGATTGGGCCGCCATGCTGGAACGCATGTATCTGCGCTGGTGTGAACGCCGCGGATTTGAAACCGAAATTCTGGATATCTCCGAAGGTGAAGAGGTCGGCATCAAGAGTGTCACCATCGCCGTCAACGGCAAGTATGCCTACGGCTACCTGCACCCCGAAAAAGGCGTGCACCGCCTGGTGCGCCTTTCGCCCTTTGATTCTGCCCACCGCCGCCACACCTCATTTGTGATGGTCGAAGTGCTGCCCCAGGCCAATGATGAAGGCGATATCCAGATCAATCCCGATGAGCTGCGCATTGATATTTACCGCTCTTCCAGCGCCGGGGGTCAAAACGTGCAGAAGAACGCCACCGCTGTGCGCATCACCCATCTGCCCACCGGCCTGGTGGTCTCCTGCCAAAATGAACGCTCGCAGATGCAGAACCGCGAAAATGCCATGCGCGTCCTGCGCGCCCGCCTCCTGCAAATGCGTCATGCCGAGCAGGAAAAAGAGCTGGCCGAGCTGCGCGGCGATTACACCAAGGCCGAATGGGGCAGCCAGATTCGCTCGTACGTGCTGCACCCCTACC
>DAIOUB010000007.1:0-15627 GCA_036751735.1 Levilinea sp.
GGATGGCGGTGACCAGCTGATCACCCACCTTGGCCGACAGATCGCGCAGCAGTTCCGCCGCGAATTCGCCCTGCTTGTCCAGCGTCAGGCGCATGCCCAAACCGAACTCAGCGTTGTCTTCGAACAGAGAGTTCGACCAGGCCGGGCCGCGCCCTTCGTGGTTGAAAGCCCACGGGGTGGTGGGCAGGTTGCCGCCGTAGATGGAGGAGCAGCCCGTGGCGTTGGCCACCAGGGTGCGGTCGCCGAAGAGCTGCGACAGCAGCTTGACGTAGGGGGTTTCACCGCAGCCCGCGCAGGCGCCGGAGAACTCGAAGAGCGGCTGCAGCAGCTGGGAATTTTTCACTGTGCCAGGCTCAAACTGGGTGCGGTCGGTTTCGGGAAGGGTGAGGAAGAACTCCCAATTCTCGCGTTCCGTCTCGCGCAGGGGCGGCTGGGCAGCCATGTTGATGGCTTTGCGGCCCACCTGGGCTTTGTCTTTGGCCGGGCAGACTTCCACGCACAGCGCGCAGCCGGTGCAGTCTTCGGGCGCCACCTGAATGGTGAAGAGCATGCCGGGCATTTCTTTGAACTTGGCGTCCACATGCTTGAAGGTCGCCGGGGCGCCTTCCAGTTCCGCCGGGGCGTACACCTTCTGGCGGATGACGGCGTGGGGGCAGACGAAGGCGCACTTGCCGCACTGGATGCACAGGTCGGGTTCCCAAACCGGAATTTCCAGGGCGATGTTGCGTTTTTCCCACATGGTGGTGCCGGTGGGGAAGGTGCCGTCCACGGGCATGCCGCTGACGGGCAGGCTGTCGCCTTCCGAGGCGATCATCTTGCCCAGCACGTTCTGCACGAACTCAGGGGCTTTTTCTGAAACCGCCGGGCGGCGGGTGACGCTGCTGGTGACCTGAGCGGGAACCTTCACCTCGCGCAGGTGCGCCAGGGTGGAATCCACCGCTTCGAAGTTGCTCTGCACCACGGCCTCACCGCGCTTGCCGTAGGTCTTCTTGATGGATTTCTTGATCTGGGCGATGGCTTCATCGCGCGGCAGCACACCGCTGATGGCGAAGAAGCAGGTCTGCATGATGGTGTTGATGCGGCCGCCCATGCCCGTCTTGTGGGCCACTTCGTAGCCGTCAATGACATAGAAGCGCAGTTTCTTGCCGATGATGGCGTTCTGCACTTCCACGGGCAGCTTGTCCCACACTTCGTTTTCGTTGTAGATGCTGTTCAGCAGGAAAACGCCGCCGGGTTTGGCGTATTTGAGCACATCCAGGCGTTCCAAGAAGCTGAACTGGTGGCAGGCCACGAAATTGGCATCGTTGTTGCCGATCAGGTAGGGCGCGCGGATGGGCTTGGAGCCAAAGCGCAGGTGCGAAATGGTCACCGAGCCGGATTTCTTCGAGTCGTACACGAAGTAACCCTGGGCGTGGTTGTCGGTTTCTTCGCCGATGATCTTGATGGAGTTCTTGTTGGCGCCCACGGTGCCGTCGGCCCCCAGGCCGAAGAACAGGCACTGCACGGTCTTATCATCCATGATGGAGAAGTCCGTGTCGTAGTCGTCCAGGCTGGAGAAGGTGACATCATCAATGATGCCGATGGTGAAGTGGTTCTTGGGCTGGTCGGCCTTGAGTTCGTCGAAGATGCGTTTGACCATGCCGGGGGTGAATTCTTTCGAAGACAGACCGTAGCGGCCGCCCACAATGATCGGCAGGCTCTTGAAAGGCGCCTCGCCGGTGGCCAGGCCTTCGTTGATGGCCGTGATCACATCCATGTAGAGGGGCTCGCCGCTCGCGCCGGGTTCCTTGGTGCGGTCCAGCACGGCGATCTTGCGGGTGGTGGCCGGCAGGGCCGCCAGCAGGTGCTTGAGCGAGAATGGCCGGTAGAGGTGCACTGTGACCACGCCCACTTTTTCACCCTTCTGGTTCAGGTACAGGGCGGTGTCTTCGGCGGTTTCGGCGCCAGAGCCCATCACGATGATGATGCGCTCGGCATCCGGCGCGCCCGCATAGTCAAACAGGTTGTACTTGCGGCCGGTGACCTGGGCAAACTTGTCCATCGCATCCTGCACAATTTCGGGGCAGGCGTTGTAGAAGGGGTTCACCGTCTCGCGGCCCTGGAAGTACACATCCGGGTTCTGAGCGGTACCGCGCATCATCGGGCGGTCGGGCGACAGGCCGCGCTTGCGGTGGGCAATGACCTGATCCAGGTCAATCATGCTGCGGATGTCGTCATCGCTGAGCAGCTCGATCTTGTTCACCTCATGCGAGGTGCGGAAGCCGTCGAAGAAGTGCAGGAAAGGAATGCGCGCTTCCAGGGTGGCCATCTGCGAAATCAGCGCCATATCCTGGGCTTCCTGCACCGAGCGCGACGCCAGCATGGCGTAGCCGGTGGAGCGGGCGGAGGTGACGTCGGAATGATCGCCGAAGATGGAAAGGCCCTGCGCCGCCAGGGAGCGGGCAGAAACATGGAAGACGGTGGGGGTCAGCTCGCCGGCGATCTTGTACATATTGGGGATCATCAGCAAGAGGCCCTGCGAAGCGGTGAACGTGGTGGTCAGCGAGCCAGAGGTCAGCGCGCCGTGAACTGCACCGGCTGCGCCGCCTTCGGACTGCATTTCCACAACCATGGGGACGGTTCCCCAAACATTTTTGACGCCAGCAGCGGACCAGGCGTCTGCAAACTCGCCCATCCCGGAGGAGGGGGTGATCGGGTAAATGGCGATCACCTCGTTCACGCGGTAAGCTACCCGCGCAACGGCTTCGGTTGCATCAATGGTGATCAATTCTCGGGTCATGAGCATCACTCCATAAACGAAATGTGACCATTGGAATGGTCTTATACGATTCAAGGTACACAGCCCGCACCAGCGGGATACACACGAATGCGACAGCTCCATTCTGGAAAGCTGTCTAAACATTCAACTTCAGAGTCTATCCTGAACCCGTGGGATCAAATAGTACTATTGATCACCAAATTGTATGTTTCCTGTCACAATCGGATTCATCCCTTCAAAAAGGGTTCCGCCAGGAACAAGGCTGCCAGGGTTTTGCTGTCGGGGATTTGGCCGCTGCGCGCCAGGGCATAGGCTTCGGCGGCGGGCAGGGCCACCAGCTCCAAAAATTCATCGTCATCGGCCGGCAGCGCGTCGGGGCGCAGGCTGCGGGCCAGAAAAACGGTCATTTTCTCGTTGGCGTAGCCCGGCGCCAGGTAAAATTCGCCCAGCCGCACCCATTCGTCGGCAGCCATGCCGGTTTCTTCGCGGATTTCGCGGGCAGCCCCGCTGTGGGGATCTTCCCCGTTTTCCAGCACGCCCGCCGGAAGCTCCAGCAGCGGCCCGGCGCAGCCCAGGCGGAACTGGCGCACAAACAAAATGCGCCCTTGCGGGTCCAGCGGCACAATGCTGATGGAATCGCGGTGATCCACCAGATCATAGGTGCGGCGCCGGCCGTCGGGGGTTTCCAACTCCACCGCCTGAATGTCAAAGGCGCGGGTTTGATAGGTGGTTTTGCGCGCGAGAATTTTCATCGCTGGTTCCTTTGAATGTGGGACTTCAGGCTGTGGGCGTGCAAAGGCGGGGGCAAAAGGCCCCCGCCCAAGTATACTCGATGGTTACGGTTTTTACGGCTTACGGAATCTTGAGGGTGTTGCCCGCGGTGAGGGTGTAGGGGGATTCCAACCCATTGGCGGCGGCGATGCCTTCCGGAGAGACATCCCCAAAGGCGCAGGCGATGGTGTAGATGGTGTCGCCGGCTTTCACGGTGTAATCGGTGGGGTGGCTCTTCAGGGCGCGCGCGCCTGAATCCCAGGAACCGCTCTGCGGGATATTCAGCACCGTGCCGACCCCCGGCTTCGAGTCCATGCCCAGACCGTTCAGCGAAAGCAGGCTGGCCACGTTCAGATCAAAGCGCCGGGCGATGCAGATGGGCCATTCCCCTTTTTTCAGGGTGTAGCTTTTGGGGCGTTCCAGGGTGGGGATGACCGCCGCGATTTCGGGTTCGGGCGTTTCGGTGGCCTCAGCTTCAGCCTCAGGTTCGGGGGTGGCCGCCGCTTTCGGTCCTTCGCCGCTGGCCATAGCCGTCTGCGTCATTAAATCGGCAATCAGGTCCTGTGTTTCCACCGGAAACGGAAAAGCCCCTTCGGGGGTGGGGGTGACTTCTGGCGCCTTCGACGCGGACAACGTGCACGCGGAAAGGAACAAAACCAGGATGACTGCGGTCGCGAGCAGGCTAAATCCTCTTTTGTTCATAGCTGTTTCTCCTTCTCTTCTGGCCATAAGGACTGGCGCGGACAATTGCGGACGCCGGAGTCTGGTATTTTCATGCAGGTTGGTCATAAATGGAACTTTTGACCATAGTAGCATAACCCACAAAAAGCGTCAAGCGCAAAGCCGAGGCGATATTTTCCCCCCCATTTTCCGCCAGGCGCGAAACCATCGGGTAGAATAGGGGGAACACTGCCCGAAAGGGTTGCAAGAAGCGTTCCCCGCTGTGGGAATGGGAGGTTGGAGGAGATGTCTTCCTTATATGAACACGACAGCCCGCTGGCTTACCGCGTATTCGTGGGCGCCTTCCTGGAAGGCGACCTGGCGGCGCGTATTCAGGCCCTGCGCGAGCAGTACGATTCCAAAACCGCCCGCATCACCCCGCCGCATGTGACCCTGGCCGGCACCTACTGGCATTTTGGCCCGCCCACCCCGGCCAACGAGGCCGCTGCCCTGCGTGCCCTGCGCGATCTGGCCCCGCAGCTTTCCGCGTTTGAGCTGACCCTGGGGGGCGTGAATATCTTCACCGGCGCCAACCCGGTGGTCTATTTGCAGGTCGTCCCCTCGTCTGAAATGCTGGCCGTGCGGGCGCGCCTGATGGACGTTTTGGGTGCGGATAAGCACCGCGAGTTTATCCCGCACCTGACCCTGGCCATGCGCCTGAAACCCAAGAAGGCCGAGAGCATGCTCAGCGAGCTTCAGCGCAGTGAATGGCATTTGCGCCGTTTCACCGCCCCCATCCGCGCCCTGCAGCTGATGCAGCGCGGCAAAAGCGACCTGGCCTGGCGCGCGATTGGCGTTTTCCCCCTATCCTGATTCCACCCGCTGCTGGAGGATGAACCATGCTGCAACTTTCTCGCTCCGCTGCCCGCGCACTTCATCTGGCAGCCCTCGGTTTGCTGACCCCGCCCAGCGCCCCCGCCGCGCCGGAAGATGTGATGAGCGCCATCCGCCGCATGGGCGTGCTGCAAATTGACACCATCTCGGTGGTGGCGCGCAGCCCCTATCTGGTGCTGTGGAGCCGCCTGGGGCCGTACGACCCGCGCTGGCTGGAAGACGCCTTGGCCCAGGGGCACCTGTTTGAGTATTGGGCGCACGCCGCCTGCTTCATCCCCATCGAGGACTACCCCTATTTCCGCCGCATGATGGTGGACCGCCTGCGCGACTGGTGGAATGTGGACCATTGGCTGGAAGAACACCGCGATGCGGCCGAGGCGGTGCTGGGGCGCATCCGCCGGGAAGGGCCGCTGCGTTCGGCGGATTTTGAGGCCGCCAACCGCCCAGAGGGGGGCTGGTGGAACTGGAAGGAAGAGAAGCTGGTTTTGGAACGGCTGCACACCGCCGGAGAGCTGATGATCGCCCGCCGCCAGGGGTTTCAGCGTGTGTACGATCTGCGCGAGCGCGTGCTGCCCGATTGGCGCGACGAACACACCCCGCCCCTGGACGAGGTGCTGCGCGCCTTCGTGCTCAAGTCGGTGCAGGCCCTGGGCGTGGCCCGTTCGCGCTGGGTGCCGGATTACTACCGCCTGAAGAAGAACGGCCTGCAGGCGCTGTTGGAAGCCGCGGCGCAGGACGGCCAACTGCTGCCCGTGGCGGTGGAGGGCTGGGACGAGGTCTGCTGGGTGCACACCTCACACCAGGAACAGCTTCAGCAGGCGGCCGCGGGCCAGCTCGTGCCCACCCACACCGCCCTGCTTTCGCCTTTTGATCCGCTGGTGTGGGACCGCAGCCGCGCCCAGGAGTTCTTTGGCTTTGATTACACCATCGAATGTTATCTGCCCGCCCCCCAGCGGCGCTACGGCTACTTTTCGCTGCCCATTCTGGACGGCGGCGAGCTGATTGGCCGCCTGGACGCCAAGCTGCACCGCAAAGAGCGCATTTTGGAGATCCGCTCCTTCTTCCTGGAAGAGGGGGTGCAGATGGATGAGGCCCGCGCGGCCCGTCTGGCGCGCTCGCTGCGTTCCTGCGCGGCCTGGCGCTCTGCCGACCGCGTGCAGCCCTGCGAACAGGTTCCGGCGGTGCTGGCGGCGACCCTTTCTGTTGAGAATTTTGATAATTAGTCTGGGTTTTAAGCGCATGATCCAGCAGATTTCGCGTACAATAACCTCATGCAGATTGCTGCTCTCCTGCTTGCTGTGACCGCCGCGGCGTTGGCTGTGGGCGTGTTGGGGGTGCGCGCCGTGGTATTGGCGGCGCGCAGCCGCGCTTTGGCATGGGATCAGGAGCGGCTGGAGATTCTCACCCTGGCCCGAGATCAGCGCCGCGAGCTGCTGCAAATTGCCCGCAGCCTGCCCACCGCCTTAGAAGACCCCTACGCCGCCACCCTGGTGCGCACCCAAACAGCCGTTCAGGAGGGCCTGGTCACCCTGGCCCAAATTCGCCGCGCGGCGGGGCTGCCCGCGGCGGGCGACCTGACTCAGCGCCCCATCCGGTGGGGGGTGTTGGCCAGCCCGGTGGAAGCCGTTCAACGCCTGCGCCATGCCTGGGGACAGCGGCGCCTGCGCCGCTGGTCGCAGCGGGCCGCGGATATGCTGGAGCAGGCGCGTTTGCTTTCGGCGCGGCTGGCAGGGATGGATGAGCAGCTGCGCACCGCGGTGGATCAGCGCCGGAACGAGGCCCACAGCCTGCTGCGCGAAAGCGTGAATGTGCCCTATGCGGCCGCTATCGCCCTGGTGTATGAACGCCTGGAAGAAACCGCCCAATGCCTGGATCACGCCTTTCAGCTGCTGGACGGTGTGCAGCCGACCCCCTTTCAGGTGGTGGAAGCCTACAAGCTGAATCAGCGCTGCGCCCTGCAATTAAATGAAACCAAAGCCCAGCTTTCACAGCATGAACAGCGCCAGGCGCTGCTGCGCCCCCGCCTGGAGATGGCGGGGATGTCCCTGAGCCGCCTGCAGCAGGCCCTGGCCGAAGAAGCCGTGCGCCGCCCCGCCAAAGCCAACGCGGTGGCCCTGGATGGGCTGATGCAGGAGCTGGGGCGGCTGGAAACCGCCCTGGACGCGGGCGATTACCCCACGGTGGAAGCCCGTCTGCGCGATTTCACTCAGGAAGTTCAAGACTTTGAAACCCAACTGAACGAGCTGCTGGCCGAACGCAACCGCATCGCCGCGGACTGCGAACAGGTGGATCAGGAACTGGCCTACCAGACGCGCTGGCTGTCGGCCGTCCCCGCGGCGCGCTACCGCATGGACCTTTCCGAGGCCCTGGCGCGCCAGATGCGGCAGGATCTGCTGTGGCTCAACGCCCGCCAGCGCACCGAAAGTCTGGAAGAACTGCGCATGCCGCGCCTGCTGCCGATTGAGGCCGCCCGCCGCGAACGCCGCGCCTTTGAAGAGCGCCGGCGCGCCTTTGAGGCCCTGCGCCAGCGCTTTACGGCGGATCGGGTCACCTTTCAGCAGAAGCGCGCCGGGCTGCTTCTACGGCGGCTGCAGGCCTGCCACCCGGTGTATCAGGAGCGCGGGCGCGCGGTGGGCTTCAGCGACGCCCTGGCGCGGCTGCACGGCAACTGGTCTCTGGTGGAAAGCTCGCCCGAAGTGGTGGAAAGCCGCTTTGCCGAGTTGCTGGAGAGCATGGCCCAGGTGCAGCGCGCCTATGAAGAGCTGGATGAAGGCTACCCGACGGCCCAGGCGGCTGTGGATCAGGAACGCACCGAGCGCGAACGCTGTTTGGAAGTGCTGGCCTTCACCATCTTTGATGAAATTCCTTTTGTGCGCCAAAACGGCCTGCCCGACCTGACCGCCCGCGCCGTGCAGTGTTTGCAGACTCATGCCGAGCTGCGCCGCCGCGCCAATCTGGCGGGTGAGAACTACGGCGGGCTGCTGGATGAGGCCGAAAAGCTGCGCCAGCAGGCCGCGGCCATTAACAACGATTATCAGCGCGCGCTGAAAGAGGTTACGATTTTGGTGCGCGAGCTGCAGGAAGATATGCGCGGGCATTTGCAGGATGTGGAGCGCTTCAGCCAGGACCGCCTGTTGGACTTTGAAGAGCTGCTGCGCGGGCGCGTGACTCCGGTGAACCAGTGGATCGCCGAGGTGGACGGGGTTCCGCACCTCAGCCTGAACCGCATGAGCGCCTACGCCGACCGCGGGGTGGCCTTGCGCGGGCAGCTGCGCGGGGTGTTGGAGCGGGCTGCGCAGGATGTGGACCGCACCCAAAAGATGCAGACGGCGGCTGCCAGCGCGCTGACGGCGGCGCGGGCGGCTTTGCTGCGGGCCGAAGAAGCCCTGCCCCAGCTGCCCTGGGTGTCGGGCAACACCAACACGGATGTGCTTTCCACCCAGCGCATGCGCCTGGTGCAGGAAGAGGATCACATGACCCAATTCGCCGAGCCGCTGGCGCGCCGCAAGCCGCAAAGCGCCGTGGAGGAGCTGGAACAGATTCACCGGCGGGCGGCACAGGTGCAGCGCGAGGCCGATACCATCCGCATGAACCGCGCCCAACTGGTTTCGCGCCTGAACGCTTTGAGCCAGGGACGTTTGGAAGAGCAGTGGGGCCGCCGCACCGCCCCTCAGCGCACCTGGTGGAGCTTCCTGCGCCGCGAAGGCGGCTGAGCCTGCCCTGAACGAATCAAAATGCGAGACCGGCCCGTGGGAAAACCAGGCCGGTCTCGTTTGTTTCTTGCGTAAGGTCAGGCTTTAGGGCTGGCTGCCCAGGCTCTGCACGCGGCCGAAGCCGTCCACATTCTGGCGGGTGACCTTGGGCGTGCCGTAATATTCCAGGTTGCCGCTGCCGGTGAGATCCACAGCCAGTTCATCCGTGACCCACAGGGTGGCGCTGCCAAAGCCGGAGAGGCGCACGTCGGCCTTGGCGCTTTGCAGCTTGCCAGCCTGATAATCGCCCGCGCCCGAAAGGGTCACATTCTGGCTCTCCACCTGTCCCTGAAGGCGCATGGCGCCGAAGCCAGACAGGCGCATATCCACGCTCTGAGCCTGCAAATCATCCACTTCCAGGTTGCCCGCGCCGCTGAGGGTCAGGCTGAGGTCTTCGGCCTGCAGCTGATCGGCCTGCACGTCGCCAAACCCGGCCAGCTCCAGCGATTTCAGATCTTTGACCTTGACCGTGAATTCGATGTGGTTGGTGCCGGTGATGGTGAAGTTCTTTTCAAATTCGATGTGCAGGGTGCTGCCGCGGACTTCCACGATGACGTAGGGGAGCAGGTTGTCGTCAATTTCCAGGGTGACGCCTTCTTCATCGCCCTGAACCAGATTCAGCTTGCCCATGCCGCCAAAGTAGACCTGATCGTAGCCGCTGACCGGGTACGATTCGGTCACCAGATTGCCGGAGCCTTTGATGCCGTCGGGAATGCGGGTGGTGATATCTTCAACGATTTTGTCGGTGTCAATGTTGACGGGGGCCATGCTGAATGAACAGGCCAATGAAGTCAGGGCCAAAACAGTTAACGCAGCAAAAATACGGATTTTCATAGAAACACGCTCCTGTAGATTTTGGTTCTACAGTGTATACGCGCTTCTACGCGGTTCGTTGCATATTTGGCCAAAAACTGGCCGGATGACCAGGGGGTTTTAGCCCGCCCCAAACAGCAGCCCCACCCCCACCAGGGCGATGAGCACCCCCACCACGGCGCGCGCGCTCACTTTTTCGCCCATCAGGGCGGCCACGGGCAGCACGAAGAGAGGGCTGGTGGAGATGAGGGTCTGGCTGACCCCGGCCAGGGCGCGGTCGAGCGACACCTGCTGCAGCCACATGCCGATGAAGGCCCCGCTGAAGGTGGCGATGAGGATCAGGCCCCACATCCTGGCGGCCCCTGGTTGCCGTACCCATTGCAGCACCGGCTGGCGCAGGGTGATCAGCCACACGATCAGCAGCAGGGAACCCGCCGACATGCGGATGAGGGCGCTGGCGAGGGGGGAAATATCGGTGTGCATGAAGGCGAAGCGCGAGAGCACCGAGCCGACCGCCTGGGTGAGGCCGGAGATCAGCCCAAAGAGGATCCCCGCGCGTAAGTTATTGGGGGTGTTCTCTGCCTGCGGGGTGCGCTCGGTGATGACCCAGCCCACGCCCAGGATGGTGATGAGAATGCCGACCCAGGCGCGCAGGGGCAGGGTTTCGCCGAGGAAGATCCAGGCGATGATGCCGGTCATGGGCGGCGACAGGGTGGCCATCAGCAGGGTGCGGCGGGCGCCGATGGCCTGTAGGGCTTTCATGTAAGCCGTGTCGCCCAGGCCGATGCCGATGAAGCCGGAGATGCACAGCAGGATAAAGGCCAGCGGGGCGACCTGGTTCATAAATTCGCCCAAAACAGCCATCGCCCCCAGGAACATGACCCCCGCCAGCAGGCCCTTGAGCAGGTTCAGCTCCAGGGCGGTCAGTTTGCGGCTCAACTGTGCCCAGATCATCGAAGAAACCGACCAGATCATGGCGGCCGCCAAGGCCGCCAGTTCGCCCATGTAGCGTGTGAGGAGGAGTGCCAATGCGTACCGTCCTTGGAGGGATGCTAGGCTTCGTCGGTGAGGGGCCCGGCGAGGGGGGAGGATTGGGCGGCGGCGGCGATGGCCTGCCCGCGGTGGTTGGCCTGGGGGTGGGCGTGGACGCCGCGCTCGCCGGTGAGGCCGATGCTGTAGAGGGTTCCCAGAACGTCCCACTGCTGGCTGAGGTCAACCCCCTGGGTTTGCCAGTGATCTCGGATTTGCCGCAGGCGGGCGGCTACCAGCTGGGCGGCCTGAGCCTCATCCTGTCCGCGGCGCAGCAGGCCCTGCCAGCCAGGTTCGGTGAGCGCGGGCAGGTATTGGCTCTCGGTCAATTCCCGCTGCACGCGCAGGGTCATCTGCGAGGGGCCGAAGGATTGATCTTCCAGGGTTTTGCCGCTCAGGATCTGCCACACACGCCGCAGCAGGGTCTGAAAAGCGCTGGGAGCGCCCAGCACCAGGCGCATAGCGGCGTCCTGCAGGCGGTCCCAGCGGTCGTAGCGTTGGGCTTCATCCAGCAGAACGGCCAGCACCAGAGCGGCGGGCACAGCCTGGGCCTGGGCGGCGGCCTGGGCGCGCGGCTGCCATACCTGTGAAAAGGTGCGCAGGCGTTCGGGCGGCAGGGGCGCAGCGGGCGGCAGATTGCCAGCGCGGATGCGCTGGTCGCGGCGGTGACGTTGGAAGCGGCGCAGGAAGAACAGCAGCGGGACGGTGATGAGCAGCAGGATCAGCAGGGTGTCTTCCCAGGCTTCCACCATCACCAGCACCTCGGCCCAGCGCTCGGCCAGCCAGTAGCCCGCCAGGGTGAGCACCAGATTCCACAGCCCCGTCCCCAGGGCCGAATACAGCAGGAATTTTCCGGCCGGCATGTGGAACATGCCCGCGGGGATGGAGATGAGGCTGCGCACCAGGCTCATCAGGCGGCCAAAAAAAACCACCAGCGGGCCGCGGCGCTGGAAGAAAGACAGGGTGTGATCCAGGTCTTGTTCGGAGATGAGGGCGTAGCGTCCAAAGCGCCGCACCCAGCCGCGCAGCCGCACCTCGGGGACGCGCGCGCCTAACTGGTAAAAGACCACCGCCCCGCTGAGCGCGCCCAGGGTGGCGATGAGAATCACCGCGGGCAGCGAGAAACGCCCGGCGGCGGCCAGCGAACCGGCAAACGGCAGCACCAGCTCAGAGGGGATGGGGGGAAAAACCGTCTCCAGGAACATCACCAGGGCGATGCCGGGGTAGCCCATCTGGAGAATGATGCTTTCGATGATGTGGCGCAGAAATTCGAGGATTTGAACCATCATGCGCGCCCTGCCTCTTCATCGGCGCACTGATTCAGCCGCGCTTGATACAGCTGCTCAATTTCTGTGGTGATCTGACGGCGGCGCTCGGCGATGTACTGCAGCAGGGCGGTTTTGGGGGCGGCGGGGTCGGTGAAAACCGTGCTCAGGCGCAGATGACCGCCTTTTTGGGTGAGGGTGTTCACCCGTGCGCGGGCTTCCACCTCTCCCTGGGGGAAGTGCATGCGCAGGTGCAGGTTTTGGCCGATCTTCACCGGCGGCTGCACGGGCACCATCAGCCCGGCGCCGTCCATCGAGATGTCGGTCAGCAGGGCAGGCGATGATTTCTGCACATCCAATAAATCCACCGCCAGAGGTTCCGGTGGGGCCACGCGCACCACCATGCGGCGGCTGATGGCGCTGCTGGCCTGCGAAAAGGCGTCCAGCTCCACCCGGCCGCTGGGCAGGTGAAAGGAGAGCACGCGGGCTTTGACGGCTTCCAGCGGGGGCTCCGCCAAAAGCCACACCTGAGACTGCCAGCACAGGCACACCGCGCCCGGGCCTTGAACGCTGGCCTGGAGGACTCCCTGTGCGAAGTGGTTGAGGATGAGGGGCGAGGTGATGGGGAATTCCTGGTAAAAGCTGAGCACCTGGATGGGCTGATTTTGCACGACCAGCCGCCGCAGCTCTTGAAGAATACGTTCGTTCAAATGGATGCTCCTTGGCCCGTGGGGTCGGGCACCGCTGACATTATAAAGGAGAATGGCCCAATGCGGGAGCCAAAAAACTGGCCGGGCGCGGCGCTGTTCGTGTACACTAGTACCATCATCCAACCAAGGAGACACAAATGAGCGAAAAGCACGCTGGGGCGACCATTTCGGCGCGCGCCTTTAGCCAATCGGTGTTCATTTTGCTGGCGTTGATGCTGGCGGCGGGAATCTTGACCCGGGTTCTGCCCGCGGGGAGCTTTACGCGGGCCGAGGAGGCCGGCCGCCAGGTGATTGTGCCGGGTTCGTACCAGCCTATGCCCCGCCCCGATTACGCCCCCTGGCGCTGGCTGACCGCGCCGCTGGAGGTGTTGGGCGGGCCGGATGCGCTGGTGCTCATCACCATCGCGGTGTTTATTTTGCTGGTGGGCGGGGGCTTTGCCGTGCTGGACGATTCGGGCATCCTCCAGGCCGCCCTGGGGCGCATTGTGCGCGCCTTTGGGGCGCGTAAATACGCCCTGCTGTGGGTGCTGACCTTCTTTTTCATGGCGATGGGGGCCTTTTTCGGCCTGTTTGAAGAGGTGGTGCCGCTGGTGCCGCTGATGGTGGCCCTGTCTTATTCGCTGGGCTGGGACCTGCTGGTGGGGCTGGGCATGAGCATTTTGGCCACCAACATGGGCTTCAGCGCGGCCATCTCGAACCCCTTCAGCATCGGCGTGGCCCAAAAGCTGGCCGGGCTGCCCCTGTTTTCGGGGGCGCTCTTCCGCCTGCCCTTCTTCCTGATCGTGTACGTGCTGGTGGCCGTCTTTCTGACGCGCTACGCGCGCCGCATTGAACGCGAACCGCAGCGCTCGCTGGTGTACGGCGAAGATCAAGAGCAGCGCGCGCACTTTGGCACGAGCGATTTCGCCGGGGGCGCGCCCGTTCGCCGTGGGGCGGTGCTGTGGTTTGGGGTGGGGGTGGGGCTGATTGTGCTGACGCTTGTTCTGGGACCGTTTGTGCCGGGGCTTTCGGATTACTCCCTGCCGCTGGTGGGGGTGCTGTTCTTTGCGGCGGGGCTGGGGGCGGGCATGCTCTCTGGCCGCCAACCGCGCCGGGTGTGGGCGGCCCTGGGCCAGGGCATGCTGGGTCTGGCCCCCGGCATCCCGCTGATTCTGATGGCCGGAAGCGTCAAGTTTATCATCACCCAGGGCGGGGTGATGGATACCATTCTGAACGCCGCGGCCCAGGCCCTGCAGGGGGCCACCCCGCTTTCGGCGGCCCTGCTGGTGTACGCCCTGGCCCTGGTGATTGAGATTTTCATCGGCTCGGCGGGGGCCAAGGCGGTGCTGCTGATGCCTTTGCTGCTGCCGCTGGCCGATCTGGTGGGCGTCACCCGTCAGGTGGCCGTAACGGCCTACTGCTTTGGCGACGGCTTTTCCAACCTGGCTTACCCCACCAACCCCGTGCTGCTGATTGTGTTGGGGTTAGCCAATCTGCGCTATTCGCGCTGGATGCGCTGGACGGCCCCGCTGTGGGCGGCGGTGCTGCCGGTGACGCTGCTGTTCTTGTGGCTGGCGGTGGTGCTCAATTTGGGGCCGTTTTAGGCCGGGGATGATACAATGGGGCGATTCGCGTGATGGGAAGGAGAGCTGTGGAATGACCTTTGGACGATGGGTGTTTGGATTGGCGCTGCTGGGTTTGCTACTGGCGGGCTGTGCGGGCGAGGTTCCGCCCCCTCCCACGCCGGGGGCTGCCCCCCCCACACCGGGGGCTGAGGCTGCGCCCGCGGTGGACCGCCCGACCCTTGCCCCCACGACGGCCCCCACCCCCCTGCCCCTTCCCAGCGGCACAGCGCCGCTGACCCCTACGAGCCTGCCTGAGCCCAGCGCTACCCCCGCCAAAGCCCACGCCCTGCCGCCGGAACGCTGGCAGGAATGGCCGGTGATCCCAGAGGTGGGCGAAAGCGCGCGCGCCCTGTACCAGCGCGGCCTGGCGGCGGGCGCCAACCCGCAGGCCTTTTCTAAGGTGGGCGACTGTCAGAACGTGGACACCTATTTCCTGGGGGTGTTTGACGATCCGCAGAAGTACCGCCTGGGGGAACACACCGATCTGGACGGGGCTATTGCTCAGTTTCAGGGCAGCTACAGCCGCCGCAGCGCGGCGGTGCGCGGCGGATTCAACGTGGCCTCGGTGCTCAGCCCGCTGAAGAGCGACCCGGCCGTGTGCGCCAAGGGCGAGACCCCCCTGGAATGTGAGACGCGCCTGCACAACCCTTCCATCGTCTTCATCAGCATGGAACAATGGTGGAGCAACCGGCCGGTGAGCCTGTATGAAGATTACCTGCGTCAGGTGGTGACCTTTTTTGTGGAGCGCGGGATTGTGCCCATTTTGGCCACCAAGGCCGACAACCTGGAAGGCGAACACCGCATCAACGCCGCTGTGGCGCGCGTGGCCTATGATTTTGACCTGCCGCTGTGGAATTTTTGGGCGGCGGTGCAGCCATTGCCTTCGCACGGGCTGTGGGGCGACGGCTTTCACCTGACCTATGCCCAGAGCTTTTTTGACGACCCGCAGATGATGAAGCAGGCCTGGCCGGTGCGCAATTTGACCGCCCTGCAGTCCCTGGACACGGTCTGGCGCTTTGTCAGCCAGCCTTAAACGTAAAGAGGTCGTGGGCTTTGCCCACGACCTCTTTTTGATTTAAAGGGTTGAACGGCTCAGGCCTTGCGCGCGCGGATATCCACGGCCACGGCGCCCTGCCCGGGGGCCAGTACGCGCAGGGGGTTGATTTCCACCTCGGCGATCTGCGGGCAGGCGGCGGCCAGGTGCGCCAGGCGCAGCAGGGCCTGAATGACGGCTTCGCGGTCGGCGGGGGGCAGGCTGCGGAAGCCCGCCAGCTTGCGGCCGGCCCAGGTGCGCTCGATCATGCGCTCGGCGTCCTCGCGGGTCAGCGGGGCCAGGGCAAAGGCCACATCTTTCAGCCCTTCCACCTCCAC
>DAIOUB010000007.1:15727-22462 GCA_036751735.1 Levilinea sp.
GAGGCCAGCTTGAGCACCACGGGGAAGCCCAATTCGGCGGCCAACTGGGCGGCTTCGGCGGGGCTGTGGGCCAGGGGCATGCGCAGGGTGGGCAGCCCGGCGGCTTCCATCAGCCCGGCGGCGGTTTCGGCGGGGAAGAATTCGCCCGCGGGGGTGCCCTGCACCATCTCCTGCAGGGCTTCGGGCCGCAGCGCGGCCGGGGTGAGGATGGGCTCCTCCAGGCGCTGCAGGAGCAGAACCCGCTGCCAGAGCGCGCCCAGGGCCGAGGCGGCCGCTTCGGGGAAGCGGTATTCGGGGATGCGCGCGGCGCGGGCCAGCTCGACGCCCTCTTGAATCTGGCGGTCGCCCATCAGCGCGGCCACCACGGGCTTGTCACAGGTCTGCACGATGGGAATCATGGCCTTGACCACCCCGCCGGTGGTGGCGGGGGGCGGCGGCGGGGTGATGAACAGCACCATATCCACGCCGGGGTCGTCGAGCAGCAGGCGCAGACAGCCGGCGTACTGTTCGGGGGTGGCCGAGGCGAGCATATCCACGGGGTTATGCGTGCTGGCGGCGGCGGGCAGCAGGGCGGCCAGGGCGCTTTCGGTGTGGGGGGCCAATTGGGCCAGGGTCAGACCGGCCTGCTCCAGCGCGTCGGCGGCGGTCACGCCGGGGCCGCCCGCGTTGGTCAGCACGGCCACGCTGCGCCCCTGGGGCAGCGGGCACCAGGCCAGGGCGCGCGCCCATTGGAACATCTCTTCGGTGGTGTTGGCCCGCAGTACCCCGGCGCGGGCAAAGGCCGCGTCGAAGGCGGCTTCGGCACCGGCCAGCGCGCCCGTGTGTGAGGCGGCGGCACGGCGGCCGGCCTCAAAGCGCCCCACCTTCAGCGCCACCAGCGGTTTCAGGCGGGCGGCCTGGCGGGCTTTTTCCACAAACTGCGCGCCGTTCTGCACGCCTTCCAGGTACAGGGTGATCACGCGCGTGTGGGTGTCTTCGGCCACCGACTGGAGGAAATCGCTCTCGGAGAGGTCGGCCTGGTTGCCCAGGCTGTCCAGATGGGACAGGCCGATGCCCTGCCCGCGCACCCAATCAATGACGGCGGCGCAGATGGCGCCGGAATGGGAGAGAAAGGCAATTTCGCCGGTGGGCGGCGGCGGGGGCTGAAGGAAGGTGGTATCCATGGGCAGGTGCGTGTTGATCAGGCCCACGCAGTTGGGCCCCACCAGACGGATGCCGTAGGAGCGGGCAATTTCGACACAGCGCTGTTCCAAGGCCGCGCCTTCGGGGCCGGTTTCGCGGAAGCCGCCGGTGGCCAGGATGGCCGCATGGATGCCGCGCTGCCCCAGGGCGTGCAGGGTGTCGGGCACGGCGGGCGGCGGAACCAGCACCACGGCCAGATCCACCGGGTCGGGGACATCCGCCACGCGGGTGTGGATGGGGCGGCCAAAGAGGCTTTCGCCTTTGGGGTTGAGAAAGTGAATGGCGCCGCCGTAGCCGCTCTGCACCAGATTGCGCGCCAGGGCGTAGCCCAGCTTGGTGGGGTCGCGGGATACGCCGATGATCAGCACGCCTTGCGGCTTAAAAAAGGGGACAAGGGAAGGGTCGCTCATGCAGTCTCCAGGGGGAAGGGGTAAGGTGCGGGTGAACCGCGATGCCAAACTTGAGATCATTATACGGAGTTTCGGAAAGAAAACCAATAAATGGCCGAATCCAGCGGAAAACATATTGACTCGCACCATCGGGTTTCCTATAATGGTTGTAATCTTGTAGGTACAAGAGGACAAGCTTGTGGACTACTTAAACCGGCACAGTTATAAACCGTTGTACCTGCAGCTGAGTGAAAATCTCCGGCAGCGGATCGAAGGGGACGATCTGGAGCCGGGTTCCCGTTTGCCTTCAGAAAACGAACTGGTGGCGCGCTACGGCGTCAGCCGCAACACCGCCCGTCAGGCCATCAACGCGCTCATCGCCCAGGGGCTGGTGTACCGCCTGCAGGGGCGAGGCACGTTTGTGGCCCAAAAACGCTTACGCTACGGCATTGCCGGCCTCACCAGCTTTTCAGAGGAGATGCGCAAGCGCGGGATGCAGGCCAGAAGTCAGATTCTGCGTCAGACCCGTGAGGTGCCTCCGGCCAAGGTGGCTCATTTGCTGCAACTGCTGCCCTCTGAAGAAGTCTTTATGATTGAACGCCTGCGCCTGGCCAATGACGAACCGATGGCGCTGAATATCTCTTATGTGCCGGTGGGCATGTGCCCCGATTTGGATCAGCAAGACCTGGAAAATGGGTCTTTATACGATTTATTTGAACAGCACTACGGTTTTCGCCTGGGGTACGCTGAGCAGGTGTTAAAACCGGCCACGGCCACAGAATATGAGGCCGAAATTTTGCATACGGGCGTGGGTTACCCCCTGTTGGTGGCCGAAGGCGTCACCTACCTTGAAAATCAGGTGCCGGTGGAAGTGACGCGCCTGATGTACCGCGGGGATCGCTATGAATTTGTGGTGCAGCCGGTGCGGCAGCATCACCGTGAATGATCGCTGGATATTTTCACAAGGAAGGAGGTGGTGGAAGCGGGTTCCCAACGGTTACCGTGATACCCCTTGCAAGTTCCATTCAAAGTTAGTGTGTTGAAACGACGACTATAGGAGAAGAAAGACATGAAGAAGATGATGGTGATTTTGAGCGTTCTGGTCATGGCGGCGATGATTCTCACCGCCTGCGCCCCCGCCGCGGCCCCGGCCGCCGACACCCCGGCCCAGCCGGAAGCCAAGAAAATTAAAGTGGTGAACCTGATCAACGGCGTTCAGGGCGACAAGTCCTTCTTTGATTCAGCTGTGCGCGGCGTGACCAAAGCTCAGCAGGAATTTGGCCTGGATGTCAAGACGATTGAGGCGGGTGTGGACCCGGCCCGCTGGCAGCCGGCGTTGGAAGATGCCGCCGCCAACGAAGAATATGACGTCATGATTCTGGGCACCTTCCAGATGTCGGAATTCCTGCAAATCGTGGCCCCCAAGTATCCGGACAAGAAATTCATCATCTATGATGTGTCCGTGGACTACACCGCCTGCGATTGCAAGAACGTGTATTCGATCACCTATAAGCAGAACGAAGGCTCCTATCTGGCGGGCCTGTATGCCGGTTTGATGACCCAGTCGGGCATTGACGGCATGAACCCCGAGAAGGTTGTGGGCACGGTCGGCGGCCAGGACATCCCTGTGATCAACGACTTCATCGTTGGCTACAAACAGGGCGCCAAGGATGCCGGTCTCGACCCGGATACGGGCGTGATCGTGCAGTATGCTGGTGGTTGGAACGACCCCGCCAAGGGTAAGGAAATCTCGTTGGCCATGTTCCAGCAGGGCGCCGACATCGTCTTCCAGGTGGCTGGCGGCACGGGTGAGGGCGTGTTCCAGGCGGCGCAGGAAGTGGGCCGCTACGCCATCGGCGTGGATTCCGATCAGGCCACGATCATTGAAGGCACCGACGCTGATAAGGCCAAAGTCATCCTGACCTCCATGATGAAGAACGTGGACAACAGCCTGTACCGCGCGCTGAAGATGTATGTGGAAGGCACGCTGGAATTCGGCAAGGCCGAGGCTTTGGGTGTGGCCGAAGGCGGTGTGGGTTTGGCTTACAACAAGTACTACGATGAGTTCACGCCCCAGGACGTGAAAGACAAAATTGCCCAGGCAGAGAAAGACCTGCTGGCTGGCAAGATCACCGTGGACACCGTTTTCAAATAATCACCATACAATCGGTGGGGCGAGCCGGGCTGCGGCCTGGCCCGCCCCCCTTTTCGTGTCAGATACCGCTTGAACGGCGGGCGTTCTTTGTGCGTTTGGCAGCATTTTCTGAATCGGATGGGCCGCAGCCAACACCGGGCTGACTGTCATGTGCGATCAAGACCCCTTAACAATGCCGTGAAATTTCAGGGAGGCGGTGGGTGAACCAGCGCTTAAAGACGGCTCCCGTTCCTTACCGTGCGGAGGTGGTATGGCATCTTTAATTGAAATGCGCGAGATTGTAAAGATTTATCCCAACGGAGTGGTGGCCAATGACGGCGTCAACTTCTCCGTGGACCGCGGCGAAATCCACGCGTTGGTGGGTGAAAACGGCGCGGGCAAAAGCACTCTAATGAAAATTTTATACGGCATGGAGCGCCCCACCGGGGGGGAAATCCTGTTGGACGGCCAGCCGGTTCATTTTCACTCCTCACACGATGCCATCGGTGCGGGCGTGGGCATGGTGCACCAGAACTTCATGCTGGTGCCGTCCTTCACCGTGGCTGAAAATATCGTCCTGGGGCAGGAACCGCTGCGCAACGGCTTGCTGGATCAGGCCGAGGCACTGCGGGTGACGCGCGAACTCTCGCAGCAGTACGGTCTGCGTGTGGAGCCTGAGGCTGTGGTGGATTCGATCAATGTGGGCATGCGCCAGCGGGTGGAAATTCTCAAGACGCTCTACCGCGGGGCACAGGTGTTGATTTTGGACGAGCCCACCGCGGTTTTGACGCCGCAGGAAACCCAGGAATTGTTCGCGGCGGTGCGCAAACTGGTGGATCAGGGCAAGACGGTCATCTTCATCACCCACAAGCTGCGCGAAGTGAAAGAGATTTCCAACCGCGTGACGGTGATGCGCAACGGCAAGGTGATGGGCGTGGTGCAGACGGAAGACTCCACGCGCGAGAGCCTGGCGCGCATGATGGTGGGGCGGGATGTGTTTTTGCAGGTCAACAAACCGTCTGTGACGCGCGGGAAAAAGGTTCTGGAGGTGCACAACCTTTCTTACGTGTCGGAGACGGGCCGCACCATGCTGCACAATGTGTCGTTCAACGTTTACGGCGGCGAGGTGCTGGGCATCGCCGGGGTGGAAGGCAACGGCCAAACCGAGCTGGCCGAAACGCTTTCGGGGCTGCGCCCGGCGGCTACCGGCACGGCTGCCGTCAACGGCAAGGCCATTTTGAACACGAACCCGCGCACGGTGCGCCTTTCGGGGGTGGCTCACATTCCCGAAGACCGCCTGACCAACGGGCTGGCGCTGACGGCTTCGATTGACGAAAATTTGATCGTGGACCGCTATTTCCGGCCTCCCTTCCACCGCGGCCTGTTCATTGACTACAAGGTGGTAGAAAAACAGAGCGCGGACTTGATCCAGGAGTACGGCATCCGCACCCCCAACGGCAAGCTGCCGGTGAAGTCGCTTTCGGGCGGCAACATGCAGAAGGTGATTGTGGCGCGCGAGTTCACCTCGGACCCGGCGCTGCTGATCGCGGCGCAGCCCACGCGCGGCATTGATGTGGGCGCCACCGAGTTTGTGCGCGACCAGCTGGTGAAACAGCGCACCGACGGCAAGGCGGTGCTGCTGATTTCCGCCGACCTGTCGGAAGTGATGAGCCTGTCAGACCGCATTATCGTCATGTATGAGGGTGAGATCACCGGCGTATTTCCAGACGCGGCCAGCGTGGGCGAAGAAGAGCTGGGCTTATACATGTTAGGGATTAAGCGCCAAACCAAGGAAGAGATGGAGGCAGTTCTATGAAACGCTGGATGGCAAACCCCATCGTCCGGGAGACTGTGCGCATTGTAGCTGCCGTGGGTCTGGCGCTGCTGCTGGGATTTATCATCACGCTGTTTGTCTCCGAGGATCCGTTCAATGCGTACCGCTCTTTCCTGCTCGGCCCGCTGACGCGTCTGAACCGCATTGGCGACTGGCTGGAAGAATCGATCACGCTCATCTTTTTGGGCCTGGCCACGGCTATCGTGTTTAAAGCCGAGCTGTTTTCGCTGGGGGCCGAAGGGCAGATGGTTCTGGGCGCGCTGACGGCGGGTGTGGTGTCGCTGTATGTGCCGCTGCCGCCCGCGCTGCGCCTGCCGCTGGCTCTGGTGGCCGCTATGGTCGTGGGCTTCTTGTGGGGGGCCATTCCAGGTATCTTGAAGGCCAATCTGAACGCCAACGAGCTGGTCTCTTCGCTGATGCTCAACACGATTGCGCTGAAGATTTACGAATGGCTGCTGACCTTTTATATCAAGCCGCCCAACGCGGGCTACACCGCTTCGGATTTCTTCCCGAAAGAAGGCGTGCTGCCCAACTTCTTCCCGCCCATCCCTGGGCTGGAGGGTGTGCGGCAGACCCTGGTGAACCAAACCAACCTGACGATCATGCTCTACATCATGCTGGCGGCCATTTTCGTGGTGTACTTCCTGATGTACCGCACCCCCTTTGGCTACGAGCTGCGCATGGTGGGTATTAACCTCAAGTTCGCCCGCTACGGCGGCGTGGACATTAAGAAAGTCATCATCCTGGCGATGGCCGTCAGCGGCATCTTCGCCGGGCTGGCCGGGGCGCACCTGGCGATGGGCATTCACACCAAGCTCATTTTGAACATCACCTTCGGCTTGGGGTTTGAGGGTGTGGTGGTGGCGCTGCTGGCGCGCAACAACCCGCTGGCGGTTCCCTTCACCGGTCTGGCCTACGGCTATTTGCGCGCGGGCGCGGACGTGATGGAGCGCGCTTCGGATATGTCTCGTGAAATGGTGCTGGTCATTCAGGCCATCATCATCTTGCTGGTGACGGCGGAACGGGTTTTGCCGATGGTGCAGAAACGCATCGCCGCCAGCCGCAGCAATGGAGAAGGCGCAGCTGCTGCTGCCGAAGGAGGTAGCCATGCCGCTTGATGTCGTACTTCGCGGAATTTTCTCAGCTCTGTTCGCGGCCAGTGTGCTGCGCATCAGCACGCCGGTGATCCTGCCGGC
>DAIOUB010000007.1:22562-34537 GCA_036751735.1 Levilinea sp.
CTCAGCGGGCACAGCATTTTCACCTACCTGGCTTTCCTGCTGACCTGGCTGGTGTCGATTTTCTTGTATAAGACCCGCCTGGGGGTACACCTGCGTGCGGTGGGCGAAAACCCCGAAGCCGCGGCCTCCCTGGGCATTAACGTGAAAAAGGTGCGGGCCATCGCCCTGCTGCTCAGCGGTTTTCTGGCTTCGCTGGGCGGGCTGAACCTTTCGATGGCGTATCTCAACATTTTCCAGCGCGATATGACTTCGGGGCGCGGCTTCATCGCCCTGGCGGCCATTTACCTGGGCGGGCGCAGACCTCTGGGCACCTTGATCGCCGCGATTATTTTTGGTCTGGCTGACGCGCTGGGCAACCAGTTGGGGTCGCTCAAGATCCCATCGCAGTTGGTGCAGATGATTCCGTATGTGGCCACGATTGTGGCCCTGGTGGTGTATGCGCTGCGCACGCAGGCTCAGGTGCGCGAGCGCATGCAGAAATTCCAACAACGCGAAGCGGAGATCGCCGCCAAAGCCAGCGGGGACTGAGATCCGCGAGGGACAACAGCGCGGAGGCTGTGGCGGGGAGCATTTGCCTCCTCGGGCCTCCGCGCTGCGCTGCATATTCAGGCTGTACGGCATGTTTACTGCAAATGGAGGTGTGGAATGGGACTGTATGAACACATTTTAGGCGGTATGTATGGGCAGGCCCTGGGCGACGCCTGGGCTATGCCGGCCATGTTAAGCCCGCAGGCCACCTGGGACCTGCACGGCGGCTGGATTGATACGCTGCGCTCCGCGCCGGACAGCCACCCCGTGCACCACGGCCTGCCCGCCGGACGCATTACTGACGACACCGAACAGGCCTTTGCCCTGGCGCAGGCGATTTTGGAGGACGGCCAGGTGACCCCCGAAGGGGCAGCGCGGGCGGTGGTGGCCTGGTACGACCGCATTGACGGCGACCATTCCCCCTATGTGGGGCCGTCCACGCGCCGGGCGGTGCTGGCCCTGAAGAGCGGCGGCGACCTGCACGAAACCGGCAGCCGCGGCGACACCAACGGCGCATCCATGCGCGTGGCCCCCGTGGGGCTGATTCACCCCGGCGATGTGGAGGGCGCGGTGGAAGACGCCTGGCGCTCCTGCATCCCCACCCACAACACCGACATCGCCATCTCTGGCGCGGCGGCGGTGGCCGGGGCGATTGCCGAGGCTTTGCGGCCGGGGGCCAGCCTGGATGAGATCGTGGGCGCGGGCCAGCGGGCCGCCGACCTGGGCCGCCAATACGGCTGCCCGTGGATGGGGGCCTCGGTTTCGCGGCGCATTGACCTGGCTGTAGAAATTGCCCGCTCCAGGCTGCCCGAACGCGCCCGCTTGCAGGAAATTTATGATGTCATCGGCTGCACCCTGGCCATCAGCGAATCGGTTCCGGCGGCCTTCGGCGTGCTGGTAATGGCGGAAGGCAGCCCGCAGCGCACAGCCATGTACGCCGCCGGGCTTTCCGGTGACGCCGACACCGTGGCGGCCATGGCCTGCGCCATCGCCGGGGCCTGGAAGGGTGTGGCAGCTTTTGACCGCGATGTGCTGGCCAAGCTGCGCGAGGCCAACCCCGAATACGACTTTGAGGGCACGGCCAAAGGGCTGCTGGCTCTGGCGGAGAAGAACCTGGCGCGCTGATCGTGCGTACGGAAGGCGCATAAGGAGGCTGGAATGGTGGACGTGCTGATCCGGCATTGTGACGTGCTGCGGATGGAGGGGGGACGCGCCTGGGTGGAGACCGATCAGGATATCGCCGTGGAAGGCGCGCGCATTCAGGCCGTGGCGGCGGGGGGCAGTTTGGGGGCCGCCGCGGGCGAGGTGATTGAGGCGCGCGGGATGCTGGCCATCCCTGGGCTGATCAACACCCATGCCCACGTGCCTATGGTCTTGTTCCGCGGGCTGGTGGAAGATGTCAGCGTGGAGTCGTGGTTTAACGATTACGTCTGGCCCTTGGAATCCAACCTGACGGCCGAGGATGTGTATTGGGGGGCGCTCTTGGGCATGGCCGAGATGATCGAGAGCGGCGTGACCTGCGTGGCCGACCACTACTTCTTCATGGATGAGGTTGCCCGCGCCGCGGTGGAAAGCGGCATGCGCGCCCATCTGGCCTGGGCCGTGTTTGAACACCAGGGCGAAGCCCAGCTGGAGCGCACGGCGGCCTTCATCCGCGAATGGCAAGGGGCGGCGGACGGGCGTATTGTCACCTGGATGGGGCCGCATTCGCCCTACACCTGCGGGCCGGACTTCCTGCGCCTATGCGCGCGCCGCGCGGTGGAGCTGGGTGTGGGGGTGCATCTGCACGTTTCGGAAACCCAGGCCCAGGTGGATTTGTGCCTGCGCCAGTACGGCCTGACCCCTCCGGCGCTGCTGGCCGAGACGGGCATTTTGGACGGGCGCGCCCTGTTTGCGCACTGCTGTTACCCCACAGACGCGGATCTGGAGCTGATGGCTGCTCATCAGGTGGGGGTGGGGCGCGCGCCCAAGACCTACATGAAGCTTTCCAGCGGCACGGCCGACGTCCGGCGGCTGCTGGCGCACGGCATCCCGGTGGGGATCGCCACGGATGGGGCCACCAGCAGCAATTCCCTGGATATTTTGGAACAGATGCGCCTGCTGACCCTGCTGGAAAAATACATGGGCGGTGATTCCACCGCTTTTCCGGTGGGGCAGGCCCTGGGGCTGGCCTTTGAGGGCGGCGCGCGCGTTTTGGGTCAGGAGCAGGATTTGGGCGCGCTGCAGGCTGGCAAGCTGGCCGATATCGCCCTGGTGCGGCAGGATGCCGTGCACGTTTGGCCGCGCTACGACCCCGCCGCCAATTTGGTGTATTCCTCACGCGCCTCGGATGTGGATACGGTTTTGTGCAGCGGCAAGGTGCTGATGCGCGGGCGCGAACTGCGCACGATTGACAAGGCGCGCGTGATGCGTGAGGTGGCCGAACGGCTGGGGCGCCTGAACCAGCGCGTCCCCGGTAACCGTATCGCCACCTATCCGGTATAAGGTTGAGAGCGAGGTTTAAGCATGGCAGACTGTGTGATTCAAATCTATGCCTTCACCCGCCCCGAGGAAGCCGCCGCGGCGGCAGAAATGGGCGTGCAGCAGGTGGGTTTTGTGGCCGGGCGCTACGGCCTGGTGCACGGTGAGCTGGATTTCGCTGCCGCGCGCGCCCTTGTGGAGGCTTTGCCCGGCGGCACGCGCAGCGTGGCCCTCACCATGTCCACCGATGTGGACGAGATTGCGCGCATGGCGGCGGCGGTGCGGCCGGATATCGTGCATGTGTCCACCGACCTGTACGATGTGGATGTGGACGGCATGCGCCGGCTGCGCTCCCGTCTGCCGGAGGGCGTGCAGCTCATGAAGGCTATTCCCGTGGAAGATGAGGCCAGCGTGGCGGCGGCCCAGGCCTTTGCCCAGGTGTCGGATCTGCTGCTGCTGGACAGCAAAGTGAGCGGTTTTCCGGGGGTGGGGGCCACCGGTGCCACCCACGATTGGCGTTTGAGCCGCCGCATTGTCGAATCGGTGAAAATCCCCGTCATCCTGGCGGGTGGGCTTTCGGCAGAGAACGTGGCCGCGTCCATCGCCGCCGTGCAGCCCTGGGGGGTGGATTCCAACACGGCCACCAATGTGCCCGGCGACCCGCTCATCAAAGACATGGCGCGGGTGGCGGCTTTTGTGCGTGCGGTGCGCAGCGCACCCGGAGGCAGCCAGGATGGGGTCTGAATTGGACGTGCTCTTGTTCGGCGATCTGAACGTGGATACCATGATGGCTATCCACCAATACCCCCCGCCGGGAGGGGACGGCATTTCAGATTTTGTGGAGGTGGAGGTGGGCGGCGCGGTGGTCAACTCGGCCGTCACGCTGGCCCGCCTGGGGCTGCGCACCGGCCTGGTGGGGGCCCTGGGGCGCGACGCCTGGGCCGAGCAGGTGACCCGCCCGCTGGAAGCGGAAGGGATTGACCTGCGGCGGGTGGTGCGCGTGGCGCGGGGCACGGGCCTGGCCATGATTGTGGCCACGCCGGACGGGGAACGCACCATGTTCTCCTTCCGCGGGGCCAACGAAGAACTGCCGCCGGAACACATCACCGCGGAGCTGCTGGCGGGCGCGGGTGTGCTGCATTTTTCCGGCTACGCCTTTCTGAAGCCGCCCCAGGCCGAGGCCGCCTGGAAGGCCGCCGCGCTGGGCGCGCAGATGGGCGTGCCCCTCAGCCTGGACAGCGGCCTGGAACCGGTGCTGCGCTCGCCGGAGGGCATGCGGCGGCTGCTGCCCCAACTGGCCGTGTGCATCACCGGCCTGGAAGAGATGCACGCTCTGGACGGCTGTGAGCAGCCCGAAGCCGCCCTGGATGCGCTCATGGCTCACGGGGTGGGCCTGGGGGCGGTCAAGCTGGGTGCGCAGGGCTGTTGGCTGGGGAACGACCAGGGCGAAAAGTGCTTTTTCCCCATCTTTCCCATTGAAACCGTGGATACCACCGGCGCCGGAGATGCCTTCAGCGCCGGGCTGCTGTTTGCCCTGCGGCGCGGGCTCAGCCTGGGCGCGGCGGGCACCCTGGCCAGCGCGTTGGGGGCTTTGGCCACCACGCAGTACGGCGCGGGCATGAAGATGCCGGGGGCAGCCCAGGTGTGCGCCTTCCTGCGGGAGCGCCGCGAGGCGCGCGCGGGCGGGGCCTTTTGCGGCGGCGCGGCCGAGGTGCTGGCGGCGCTGGCTTGTCCTCTGTAGGCCCCCGCAAATGGTGGGGGTTGGTACACCAAAACTTGATATAGCAGGTATAATCCATCTATGAACGCGATGCGCGTGGTTTCCATTGGCGACCTGGTCACCGATCTGGTGACCGAAATCCCCCACCTGCCGGCGGCGGCTGGTCAGCATCAGGTGGCCAGCAAGGTGCAGCTCGAACCGGGCGGGGCCGGGAATTTTCTGATCGCCGGAGCGCGCCTGGGGATGGCGATGACCGCCCTGGGCACGGTGGGGGACGATTGGTCTGGCCAGGCGCTGTTGGCCGCGCTGCAAGCCGAAGGCGTGGATACCCACAGCGTGTCGGCCCAGGGCAGCACCACCACGGTGGTTTCTCTGGTGGCCGCGGACGGCGGCGGGCACGTCTTTTTGGGCGCGTACGGGCAGGGGAGCGAAGTGCCGCTGCTGCCCGCCTGGAGCGCAGCGGTGGCCTCGGCGCAGGCGGTGATCGGCTGGGGCTACACCCTGCACGAAACCCGCGTGCGTGCGGCCATGTTGGCGGGGATGGCCCAGGCGCGCCAGCAGGGACTGCCGGTGTTCTTTGACCCCGGGCCGTTTTTTGCCAGCGCCGAGTCGGCTCACCAGCAGGCCGCCTTGGAACGGACCTCCGTGCTGCTGTTGACGGATGAGGAACTGCCTTCGGTCAGCCCCCAGGGCGGCAGCGAGGAAGCCCGCGTGGGCGCGCTGTTGGCGCGCGGGCTGAGCGGCGTGGTGGTGAAGCGCGGGCCGCACGGGTGCAGTATTTTCACTGCGCAGGAGCGCGCCGATCACCCCGGCTTTGCCGTGCCGGTGGTGGACACCTCCGCGGCGGGCGATTCCTTTGCGGCCGCGCTGATTTTCGGCTGGCTTTCCGGCTGGCCGCTGGCGCGCACGGCGGCTTTTGCCAACGCGATGGGCGCCGCCAAGGTGCAAAAAATGGGGTCGGGGCGGCAAGTGCCCACCCGAGCAGAAGTGGACGCGGTTTTATTGGGACATTCATAATTCGGAAGCGAGGATGCGATGTTGAAGACGATTGTGCTGGATACGCCAGAAAAAGAAAGCCTGACCAATATCACCGCTGCGGTGGAAGAGGTGGTCAAGGCCAGCGGGGTGCAGGAGGGCATCTGCGTGCTGTATGTGCCCCACACCACAGCCGGTTTGATCAACAACAGCGGTATGGATCCCGCCACCGCCGTGGATTTGCTGGATGAGCTGCGGCGGCTGGTTCCCACCCGCGTGGATTTCAAACATCAGTACGACACGCCCGCCGATGCTGCCGGGCATATTAAATCCAGCCTGCTGGGGGTCAGCCAGACCCTGATCGTGACCGGCGGCAAGCTGGCTTTGGGACATTCGCAGAGCATCCTGTTTTGTGAATTTGACGGACCGCGCCAGCGGCGGGTGATTGTGCGCGTGATGGCGGACGCATAAACGGGGCGGGGGCCCGATTTTTGAGGAGGCAGACATGGCGAAAAAAGTGTTGATTGATACCGACCCCGGCATAGATGACAGCATGGCCATTTTGACGGCCTTTAACTCGCCGGAATTGGAAATTGTGGGCCTGACCACGGTGTTTGGCAATTCGGTGATTGAGAACTGCACCGCCAACGCCCTGCGCCTGGTGGAGCTGGCCCGGCGGCCGGATGTGCCCGTGGCCTCCGGCGCGGGACGGCCGATGGTGGTGGATGCCGAGCTGATCGCTGCGCCGGTGCACGGCGAGGACGGCATGGGCAACACCCACCTGCCCGCGCCCCAGGGCCAGCCGGTGGGGATGACCGCCGCCGAGTTCATCGTCAAGACGGTTCTGGAAAACCCCGGCGAGATCACCCTGGCGCCGTTGGGGCCGCTGACCAATATCGCCCTGGCGTTGATGCTGGAGCCGAAAATCGCCGGTCTGGTCAAAGAAGTGGTCTTGATGGGCGGGGCAGCCACCGTGCCGGGCAATATTTCGCCGGTGGCGGAGGCCAACATCTTCCACGACGCCCACGCGGCGGAGCGCGTGTTTGGCGCGGATTGGCCCGTGGTGATGGTGGGCCTGGACGTGACCACGCGGGTGATGATGACCCCTGCGTTTTTCGACAGCATCTTCAAAGCGGACACCCCCTACACGCGCCTGCTGCAGAAAATGCTGCCGGTGTACCAGGGCTTTCACCATGACTTTTACGGCATGAACGGCAGTGTGCACACCCACGACCCCTCCACCATTACTTATTTGCTGCGTCCGGATTTCTTCCAAACGGAAGAATGGCCGGTGCATGTGGAGACGACCGGGCGCTGTGCAGGCTTCACCATCGCCGACCGCGCGCGGCAGTGGGGCGACCGCCGCCCCGCGCGGGTGTGCGTGGGCGTGGACGCGGTGGCCGAATTGGGGCTGCTGCATGAGCGTCTGACGCGCTATTAATCCATCCAAAGGCAGCCGGGCAAGGAGAACAGACATGCGCAAATTTTGGATTGACACGGATACGGCTTCGGACGACGCGGTGGCCATTTTGATGGCGCTGCGCTGGCCGGATGTGGACGTGGTGGGCATTTCGACGGTCTCCGGCAACGTGCCGGTGGAGATGTGCGCGGTGAACGCGCGCTACACGGTGGAACTGTGCGGCAAGGACACCCCAGTGTACCTGGGGGCGGCCAAACCCCTGCTGCGTGAGGCTTCTTATGCTTATTTCTTCCACGGGCCAGACGGCATGGGCGGCATGAACTACCCCGCCCCGCGCCGCCCGTTGGCGGAGGAACACGCCGTGCAGGCGCTGATTGACGCCGTGCGCGCCCACCCTGGCGAGATCACCCTGGTGACCCTCGGCCCGCTGACCAATGTGGCCCTGGCGTTGGCGCTGGCGCCGGATCTGGCGCAGAAAATCCCCGTGTGTTATGTGATGGGCGGGGCGGCGGCCACCTTGGGCAACGTCACCCCGGCAGCCGAGTTTAACATCTGGGTGGACCCCGAAGCGGCCAAGATGGTCTTCCACTCCGGGCTGCGCCTGGTGATGGTGGGCTGGGAGCTGTGCCGCGGCGAGGCCAACCTTTCTGAGGCGGATATGGCCGAAGTGCGCGGTTTTGGCACGGTGTTTGCGGACTTTTCGCTGGACTGCAACCGTCAGGCGATTGAAACCAACCGCACCTGGCTCAAAGACCCGGCCCTGCCCCTGCCCGACCCGGTGACGATGGCCGTGGCCCTCGACCCCAGCGTTTCCGTGCGCCAGAGCAGCCACTATGTGGATGTGGAGATTCTCAGCGAGGTCACGCGCGGCATGACGGTGGTGGATGAGCGCGGGGTGCTGAACCGCGCGGCCAACGTGGAAGTGTGCTGGGAGATTGATATTCCCAAATGGAAGGAAACCCTCTACCGCACCCTGCGGTGAAATCGAGCGAAGTATGGCCAGCGATCCCTACGATCTGATTTGTTTGGGCGGGGCGGCCTTAGACATTGTGCTGCACGCGCCGCGGCTGCCCAAAAGCGATGAAAAGCTGGTGGTGCGCTACGGCGGACGCTTTGGGGGCGGGCTGGTGGCTAACGCCGCCTGCGCGGCGGCGCGGTTGGGCCTGCGCACAGCCTGGAGCGGCATGTTGGGCAGCGACGAGAACGCCGAGCACCTCATCGAAGAATTTGAGACCTTTGGGGTGCACACGGAAATGGCGCGCACCGTTCTGGGGCGTTCCACCGATTTCACCGTGATTGTGGTGGAGCCGGACGGCAAGCGCACCATCCTCATCGCCCCCGTGCATTCGCAGCTGCCGCCTTTGGATCGCGAACTGCGGTCGGCGCTGGCTTCGGCGCGCTTTGCGTACTGCCTGCCCGTGGAGGCGCACTGGTTTTCGCCCTTTGCGGCGGCGGTTCACGCCGGCCGGGGGCAGGTGGCGGTGGATCTGGAGGCTTCGGCCCCGGCGCGCGGGGCAGAGCTGAGGCAGGCCCTCAGCCAGAGCGACATCGTTTTTTGCAGCCGCGACGGCCTGGAACATGCCACCGGTGAAGCCGACACCGACACAGCCGCCAAGACCCTGTTGGGTTGGGGGCCGCAGTTGGTGGTGGTGACTTTGGGCAGTCAGGGCGCGGAGGCTTTTGCCGCCGGGCAGCATTGGCAGGCCGCCGCTGAAACCGTGCGCGTGTTGGATACCACCGGCGCGGGCGACTGCTTCCACGCTGGTTTTCTGGCGGCCCTGGCCCGTTCGTGGTCGGTGGCTGAGGCGCTGCGCTTTGGGGTCACGGCGGCCAGCTGTGTGGTGCAGCAGGTGGGCGCGCGCAGCGGGCTGCCCACCTGGAATGAAGTCGTGGAGCTGTTGAAGCGGGATGCGAACAGCCCCAGCGCGGGAAGCGGGGTGTGAGCGTGGGTGTGGATTACGTAACCTTCAATGTGATCATGGATGACATCGTTTACCCCGATGGGCAAACCCGCATGGGCGTTTTGGGTGGGGGCGGGCCGCAAACCGCCTTCGGCATGCGCCTGTGGGCGCCGCGGGTGGGGTTAGATGCCGGCGTGGGCCGCGACCTGCCGCCGGAGGTGCGCGCCTGGCTGAGCGCCTGTGATGTGGACGCCAGCGGGCTGCATGTTTCGGAGCTGGCCACCCCGCGCGCCTGGCAAACCCTGGAAGAGGACGGGCGGCGGGTGCAGGTGTGGCGTGTGCCGGGGCAGGTTTTGGGCGTGCAGCTGCGCCGCAGTGTCGAGCGCCTGCCGCAGGCCTACCGCCGCGCCAAAGGCTTTCATCTGGGGGTGCATCCCCAGGATTGCGAATCGGCCCTGATAGCCGATTTACAGGCCCTGGGGGCCGCCGTCAGCGTGGAGGTTTTCCGCCCGGCGGATCACGTGATGAGCGATGCCCAGGTGCGGGCTTTGGTCAGCGGGCCAGACCTGTTTTCGCCCAACCTGGAAGAGGCTGTGTCCATGTTCGGCCATCGCCCCCCCGAAGCGCTGCTGCAGGCCCTGATGGACGCGGGGGCGCGCCGTGCGGCGCTGCGCATGGGGGCCGAAGGCTCCCTGCTGGCTCAGGCGGGCAGCCCGGAGCGCGTGCACATCCCCGCGGCGGCCGCGCGAGTGGTGGACCCGGTGGGGGCGGGCAACGCCTTTTGCGGCGGGCTGCTGGTGGGCTGGTGTGAGACCGGCGATTGGACTCTGGCCGGGAAATATGGGGCGGTGGCCGCCTCGTTTGTGGTGGAACAGGTGGGCGTGCCGGTGGTGACCCCCGCCGTGCAGGCCGAGGCTCAGCGCCGTTTGGCGGAGCTGCGGGAACGCAGGCTGTAAGCCGACTGGCGCCTTTTGGATACGGGAATCTCGATACGAATTACGATTAAAGGAGACGAATCAGATGAGCAACGCGATGGTAGATCAGATCAAAAGCCTGCCAGCCTTATTGGAGGCCATTTTTCAGGCGGTGGATGAAAGCGCGCGGGCCACGTTGGATCACGAGCTGTGCCTTTCTTTGAAGCGCGTTTTTGTGACCGGCTGCGGCGATTCGCATCACGCGGCCCTGGGCAGCGAACTGGCCTTTGAGCGCCTGGCGGGCCTGCCGCACGAACCCATGACGGCTTTGCAGTTTGCGCGCTACGGCGCGGGTTACATTCCCCGCAGCGGCCCCAATACCAACCTGGTGATCGGCATTTCGGTTTCGGGCGCGGTTTCGCGCACCGCCGAAGCCCTGGCCATGGGCGGGCAGGCGGGGGCCACCACCGTGGCGCTGACGGCAACCCCCGGCAGCCGTGTGGCGCAGGCCGCCCAGCGCGTGCTGCTGACCGTGCAGCCGCCCTTCCCCGAGCCGGAAGGCGTGCATGTGCCTGGGGTGCGCAGCTACTTTGCCAGCCAGTTGGGCCTGCTGCTCATCGCGGTGCGCATCGGTGAGGTGCGCGGACATTTGACCTCGGCCAAGGCTGGCGAAGTGCGCGCCCAAATCCGCGCTTTGGCTGCCGCCGCCGAAGAGACCATTCAGGCCAATGACGCCGCGGCCAAGGCCCTGGCGGAGGAATGGAAAGACGCCAACGAGTTCGTGTTTGTGGGCGGCGGGGCCAATTTCGGCACGGCGCTATTCTCGGCCGCCAAGATTTTGGAAGCCTCCGGCGACCCGGCCCTGGGCCAGGAGACCGAGGAGTGGTGCCATTTGCAGTATTTTGCCCGCGCGGTGGCCACCCCCACCTTCTTTATCTCCGCTGGTCAGCGCGACCTGTCGCGCATTGTCGAATCGGCTGTGGCAGCGCGCGCCGTCGGCCGCCGCGTGGCGGCGATTGCCCCCAAGAGCGCCAAAGCCCTGCACGAGCAGGCCGCCCGCAGCCTGTACCTGGCGGACGTGGATGAGATGTTCTCGCCGCTCATCGCCGGCATCCCCGGCGAACTCTTTGCCGCCTACCGCGCGGATGTGATTGGTGAACCCTTCTTCCGCGCTTTCACTGGCGGCCGCAATGTGGAAGGCGGCGGCGGTATCAGCCGCATCCGCTCCAGCGACATGTGGGAAAGCTGGCAGGGATGAGCGCGCCGACCCTCTTCACGCCGGGGCAGCCCGCCGTGATCGCCGCGCTGCACCTGCCGCCCCTGCCGGGGTCGCGCCATCCGGCGGCCCAACCGGTTTCAGCGGCGGTGGATTTTGCCCTGCGCAACGCCGAAAAAGCCGTGCGCGCGGGCGTGCCCGCCCTGTATATTCAAGATGTGGCCGATACCCCCGTGGCCCCGGCCGTGCAGCCCTACACCACGGCGGCGGTGGCGGTGGTGGGGGCGGCCCTGCGCCGCGAATTCCCCCATCTGGCCCTGGGGGTGTGCCTGATGGCCCACGGGGCGCGCGAACCGCTGGCGATTGCCGCGGCGATGGGGGCGCAGTTTGTACGCCTGAAGGTGTATGTGGGCGTGATGGTCAAGGCCGAGGGCATTCTGCAGGGTCTGGCCTATGAGGCCGTCCAATACCGCGAGCAGATCGGCGCTGGCCATGTGCACATCCTGGCGGATGTTTACGACCGCAGCGGGGAGCCGCTGGGGCGCATGCCGCTGACCGAAGAGGCGCGTCAGGCGGCGGTGTTTGGCCGCGCGGACGGCATGGTGCTGACGGGGCTGTCCTTTGCTCAGTCGCTAGAGATGCTGGCCGAGGTGCGCGCCGCGCAGCTGGGCGTGCCGCTGCTTTTGGGCGGGGGCGCCAAGGCCGAAAACGTGGCCCAGGCTTTGCAGCACGCCGACGGCGTGATTGTGAGCAGCACGTTTAAGCCCGGCAGCGCCTGGACGCGCGAAGCCCTGCTGACCGAATGGGAACTGCCGCGCATTCAAGCCTTTATGGACGCGGT
>DAIOUB010000007.1:34637-38916 GCA_036751735.1 Levilinea sp.
TACAGCGGCGCGGCTCTGCCGTTGGTGCATCCCATGATTTCCTCCTCCCCCACCCAGGAGGCCGTTTTGCCCCTGGCAGAAACCTCCTTGAAGCCGCAGCCCCAGCACGCTGTGCAGTTCTTGATTGATTATTATATGAGCGCGGCCGGGCCGGAGACCATTTACCTGCCGGTGGGGCCGCATACCAACCTGGCCCTGGCCCTGCGCATCGAGCCGCGCCTGGCGCAGCGCATCCCGCGCATCGTCACCATGGGCGGCGCGTATACCCAGGGCAATTACACCCCCTCGGCCGAATTTAACATTCTGGCCGACCCTGAGGCGGCCTTTGTGGTCTGGCAGGCGGGCATCCCCATCACCATGATCGGCCTGGAGGTGACCGACCAGGCGCCGGTGACACGTGCGGACACCCAGCGTGTGCGCAGCCTGGGCACCCCCTGGGCGCAGGCCGCGGCTTTGGTGATGGAACACGAGATGGGCCTGGCCCAGTTTAACGGCCAGGACAGCGCCCACATTTACGACGCCTGCACCGTGGCGGCGGTGATTGACCCCGGCCTGGTGCCCACCCGCCCGGCCTACGTGGCGGTGGAATTGAACGGCATGCTGACGCGCGGGCGCACGGTGGCCGATTTTACCCTGCGGCGCAGCCGGCCCAACACGGATGTGGGCCTGGGCATCCACCGCGACGGTTTCATGCAAGTTTTGATGGAAGGCCTGCGCTGAGATGGATATTTCCATCGGGTCGGTGATTTTAGACGACATCATCCTCCCCGACGGGCAGGCGCACATGGCGCGGCTGGGCGGGGGAGCTGTGCACGCGGTGATGGGCATGCGCGTGTGGAGCCAGACGGTGGGCCTGCTCACCCCGGTAGGCCCCGACTGTCCGGCGGACGTTCTGCAGGCCCTGGGCGCATGTTTTGACCTGGGCGGGCTGATCGTGCGCGAACACATCAAAACCCCGCGCGCCTGGCAGCTTTTTGAGACGGACGGAACCCGCAACGAAGTCTTCCGCACCGATTTTCAGGAACTGGTGAACACCTTCCCGCGCGTGGATGAGATTCCGGCGGGCTGGCCGCCTCTGCGCTCGGTGCATCTGCACTGCCCGCCACATCAGGTGCCGGTGTGGGCGGCGGCTCTGCGCCAGCGCGGCAGCGGCCTGATCCTGTGGGAGCCGTACGACGGCTTCTGCACCGCCGAAAACCTGGGCAGCTTTGGGGATTATGCGCGCCTGGTGGATGTGGTGTCGCCCAACCTGAACGAAGGGCGCGCCCTGACCGGCGAGACCCAACCGGACCGTGTGCTGGCGGCACTCCTGGCGGCGGGGGCGCGCACGGCGGCCCTGCGCATGGGCGCGCTGGGCAGCCTGGTGGGCAGCGCGCAGGGTTCGCCCCTGGCGGTGCCCGTGGCCCCGGCGGCGCGGGTGGTGGATGTGACCGGCGCGGGCAACGCCTACTGCGGCGGGTTCATCGTGGGGTTGGCCGAAACCGGCAGTTTGCGGCAGGCCGGGGGGTACGGCGCGGTAGCGGCCTCGTTTGCCCTGGAGCAGTTTGGGGCTTTGTATGACACCCAGAACCTGCGCACGCGGGCCGAAGAACGGCTGGCGCGGCTGCGCTGGGAATAGACCCCCTGGGCCGGCGCACTCATCTGCGCTGCCCCTTACAATCTGGTAAGGTGGACGGTTAGGCCGCGGCTGGAGCGTGGTGAAGCTCTGGTTTCTTTTATAATGGGAGTGTGGATCATCCTTCTGGGGAGGGCATATGAAGCACTTTTTGATTGAGATCACCTACACGGTTCCGGCAGAAGGCCTGGGCGAGGTGGTGGGCGCGCACCGCGCATTTCTGCGCGGGGGCTACGACCGCGGCCTCTTGCTGCTTTCGGGGCCGCAGGTTCCGCGTGTGGGCGGGATCGCCGTGGGGCGGGCTGAATCACGCGAAGAAATGGAAGCCTTTTTTAATCAAGATCCCTATTTGCAGGCCGGGGTGGCCACGCACCGCATCGTGGAGTTTGACCCCGTGCTGCGGCAGGATTGGCTGGAAGCCTGGGTGACGGGGCAGCCCGGCAGTTGAGCGGCGCTCTCTCTTCGTCTGGAACGCAGTTATCTTTTGTCGGTTGAAAGGGCTACTACGGATGGGGTTTAAGCGGTTGAAAGGTTTTCGCCCGCTTGATTCGTTTCGCTGCATGCGGGACGGCAGGCGAATTGAATTCATTCGGCACCAGGTTGGCGCATGAATGCACTTTTGATTCAGATGAAGCGGGGTGGGTTCACTCTGGTGGAAGGTTTGCTTTCCGGGGTGGGCGAAGATATTCTCCCGCTGAAACTGGAAGTATGCGGCGTTTTTGAAGAGGGCCTGCAGCGCCTGTCTCAGGGCGATTTCAGCATTGTCATCATAGATCTGGATATCCCCGGCTGCAACGGCCTGGAGGCCGTGCACGAAGTGCGGCGGCGCGCCCCGGCGGCGGCCGTGGTGGTTTTGTCCTCCGTGGACGACGACGCATTCGCCTGGCAGGCGGTGCGCCAGGGGGCTGAAGATTTCTTACATAAGAAAGAGCTCAACCGCACCCTGATGATCCGTTCGCTGCGCTACGCCTACGAGCGCCAGCGCATGGCGGTGGAACGCAGCCGCACGTTGAGCGATTTGCGCCTGGTGATTGAGAAGAACTCCGAGGGCATGCTCATTTTGGCGGCGGATGGGCGCGTGCTGTTTGCCAACCCCGAAGCCCTGCGCCTGTTTGACAGCCCGGCCGAAGCGCTGATCGGCAGCGGTTTAGATGGGCGCATCCGCACGCTGCCGGACGGCCAGACGGTGGAGGTGTGGGTGGGGGGACAGATGCACGCCTTGGCGGAAATGCGGCGCGCCGCGCTGACCTGGGAACAGCAGCCTGCCACCTTGCTCTCCCTGCGCGATATCACCCAACAAAAAGAGGCCGAAGCCCGTCTGCGCCAATCGGAAGAGCGCTACCGCGGCATTTCTGAACTGGTTTCAGACTATGCCTATTCCTTCCGCATTGGGCCGGACGGCAAAGCCCACGTGGAATGGGTCACCGATTCGTTTCAGCGCATCACCGGCTACCCCCTGGAAGAGGCGCTAGAACTGGGCGGCTGGCGTTACCTGCTCCACCCCGAAGATGTGTCTAAAATGGGCCGCCTGCGCGAACGCGCCTTCAACGGCGAGCCTGGCTCCGATGAATTTCGTGTGTACACCCGCAGCGGAGAAATGCGCTGGCTGCGGCATCACAGCCAGGTGCTGCGCGATCCCGAAAATCACACGCCGCTGGTGTTTTACGGCGGCGGGCAGGACATCACCGACCGCAAGCTGGCCGAAGAAGCCTATCAGGCCCTGGTGGATCAGTCGCCGCAGGAGATGGTCATCCTGCAGGCCGGGCGGGTGGTGTTTGCCAACCAGGCCGCCATTGTGCGCGCGCGCTTGTTCCGCGAGGATGTCAGCCAGATTTCCGCGGATGAGATTCTGGCGCGCTTAGACCTGCCGCTGGATGCGCGCGTGGATATCTTCCGCCAGGCGCTGGATCTGCTGGACGGGGGCTATCACCTGCGGCGGGAAATGTGGGTGTCGCGCAGCTTTGCGGATGGGGGGGAGCCGGAAGAGGAAGCAGACGGGCCGCCGTCGCGCCGCAAAGCCTTCTTGGCGCCCAACGAGGCCTGGGTGGAGCTGGTGGTGATGCCCATTGATTACCAGGGGCGGCCAGCCCTGCAAATTTCGCTCAGCGACGTCAGCGAGCGCAAACGGGCCGAACAGTTGGAACAGACCCTGTACCGCATTTCTGAGACCGTGAACCTGGTGGAAAACCTGGATCAGCTCTACTTTGCGGTGCATACCATCGTCAGCGATCTGATTCCGGCGGACAATTTCTACATCGCCTTGCTGGATGAAGAAAGCGAACAGATCTACTTCCCCTACTTTGTGGATGAATTTGACAGCACCCCCGAACCGCAGCGCATCCGCCGCGGGCTGACCGAATACGTGCTGCGCTCCGGCCGCCCGCTGCTGGCCACGCCTGAGATTTTCGACCAGTTGGTGGCTGCGGGTGAGGTGGAGCAAAAGGGCGCTGATTCGGTGGACTGGCTGGGCGTGCCCCTGCGCCGCGGGGACGGCAAAATCCTGGGGGCTTTGGTGGTGCAGACCTACCAGCATAATCTGCGCTACACCGAGCGCGATCAGGATATTTTGACCTTTGTCTCGCGCCAGATCGCCCTGGTGATCGAACGCAAACGCACCGAAGAGATGCTGCGCGACAGCGAGGAACATTACCGCACCCTGGTGGA
>DAIOUB010000007.1:39016-42139 GCA_036751735.1 Levilinea sp.
GACGGCAGCACCTTCTGGGGGTTGGTGAACGCCAAGGTGCTGTATGACGATGAAACCGGCCTGCCGGTGTGCTTTGACTGCACCCTGCAGGATATCACCGAGCGCAAGCTGGGCCAGCGCCAGCGCGAAAGCCTGGCGGCCATGGCCTTTGCCCTGCGCGAAACCCCCACCCGCGCCGAGACGCTGACCACCCTGCTGGATGAGATTTTGGTGCTGATTGAGGCCGACATTGTGGCCGTGGCCCTGTTGGACGCCTTCTCATCCGAGGTGGTGATTGAGCTGGCCCGCGGCGCCCAGGCCGAGCGCCTGACCGGCGTGCGCATGCCGCTGAACGAATCCACCATCGGCAATGTGATCCTCACCGGCAAGGCCTACCTGAGCAATCAGGTGCAGGCGGATGCCGCCCGCATGCTGCTGCCCGAAGCGGCGGCGGAGATGCGCGCGGTGGCCCTGGTTCCGCTGCTGGCCGAGGGCAACCCCATCGGCGCGCTGTTCATCGGCGGGCGCCACACCGTGCGCGGCGAAGATTTTCAGCTGCTGCGCGCCATCGCCGACCTGGCCGCCAGCGCCATTCAGCGCGCCACCCTGGCCGAGCAGACCGAGAGCCGCCTGCAGCGCCTGAGCCTGCTGCGCACCATCAGCGCCACCATCAGCGCCACACCCGACCTGAACCAGACCCTGGACGCCCTCATGGAGCAAATTGTCTCCCAGGGGCAGGCGGATGCGGCGGACATCCTGCTGTACGAGCCGGAAGCGGGGCTGCTGCGCTATGCGGCGGGCACGGGTTTCCGCGATCCCTCCTTCCAAACCGTGGCCCTGCGCCTGGGGCAGGGTGAGGGCGGCCGCGCTGTGCTGGAACGCCGCACCGTGCAAATTCCCGATCTGCTGCGGGGCGATGGGCATTTGCAGGATCCCATCTGGTTGGACGTGGAAAACTTCCGCTCCTTCTACGCCGTGCCGCTGATCGTCAAAAATTCGATCAAAGGCGTGCTGGAGACCTTCCACCGCCAGCGGCAGCTGCCCACGCCCGAATGGACGGAATTCCTGGAATCCCTGGCGCGGCAGGTGGCTTTGGCGCTGGACCGCAGCGAGCTGATTCAATCGTTGATGCACTCCAACGAGGAGCTTTCCGAGGCTTACCAGGCCACCATTCAAGGCTGGTCGGCGGCCCTGGATTTGCGCGATAAAGAAACCCAGGGGCACAGCTTGCGGGTGGCCAACTGGACGCTGCACCTGTCGCGCGCCATCGGGGTGGCGGAAGAAGAGCTCAGCCCCATCTGGCGCGGGGCGCTGCTGCACGACATCGGCAAGATGGCCATCGCCGACAGTGTGCTTTTGAAGCAGGGTATGCTTTCCACAATGGAATGGGAGATCATGCGCCAGCATCCGGTGTACGCCTACCAACTGCTGCGGCCGATCACCTTCCTGCAGTCCGCCCTGGATATCCCCCATTATCACCACGAACATTGGGACGGCAGCGGCTACCCCGAAGGGTTGGCGGGCGAAGCTATCCCCCTGGCGGCGCGCATTTTCTCGGTGGTGGACGTGTGGGATGCGCTGCGCTCTGACCGCCCCTACCGCCCGGCCTGGCCCGAAGAAAAGGTCATCGAATACATCCGCGAGCAAAGCGGCAAGCATTTTGACCCCAAAGTGGTACAGGTTTTCCTGGAACTGCTTGAACAGCACGTCTTTACAGAAGAAAACGGGCCGGACCCGCAAATGATGGCCGACCCGCTGGCCTTGCTGACCAAGATCCTTTAGGGGGTCAACGCACCGCCCAACACAAAATGTAGCGCGATACCCCTGTGATCGGCCCGCGCTGGAGATCGCGATCCATGCGTTCCATGCCGCGTTGGAAGGCTTCTTCGGAAATCAGGTGCAGGGCTGAAAAGGCCTTGTCGCGGTAGCGCCCTGAGTCGGTGAGGGTGTAGCGGTAGGAGACCAGGGTTTCGGAGAGGGAGGTAAAGCCCGCCGCGCGCATGTATTCGCGCAGATCCGCGATGCGCGGGTAACGCTTCAGCTCCACCTCGACCGTTTCGGGGAAATACACGGTCATGGGCATGCGGTTGCGGATGATCTCTTCGGAATCGGTGGCGGTGCAGATGCGGCCGCCTTTGGCCAGCACCCGGTAAGCTTCCTGATAGTACTTTTCACGATCGCCCACATGGTGAATCACGTCCACCGAGAAAACCAGGTCAAACGATTCCGGGGGGAATTCCAGGTTTTCGGCGGATCCGCTCAGATGGGTGACCTTGGGGTTGTGTTCGCGGGCGATAGACAGCATCTGTTCGTGCGGATCAATGCCCCAGGAGGGGCAGCGGGTGATTTCCTGGAGGGTATTGATGTAATTTCCTGTGCCGCAGCCGATCTCGAGAACGCGGGTTTTGCTGTTGATATTGGCGGCCGTGACCAGTTCGCTGATGATTTCGGGGTGAACGCGGCGGTGGCGGGCGTAATCAAAAGCGATCTGGTTATAATCTATGCGGCTTTTGAGGGGGGACATACCATGAGCTCCTGAGCGGGGTGGAAAAACTCCGATATTGTAATTGTATCTGAAAACACCTAGAAAACGAACAAAAAAGTCAGGTCGTTGACATTGGTTTGGGTAGGGCCGGGCAGCAGCAGGTCGTCCAGGGCGTGAAAGAAGGCAAACGAATCGCTGCGCGCCAGAAAATCCGCGGGGTTCAGCCCCAGGGCCTGGGCGCGCGCCAGGCTTTCGCCGCTGGCCGTAGCCCCCGCGGCGGGGGTGGGGCCGTCGCCGCCGTCGGTGGCCAGGCTGATCAGGCAGGTATTGGGCAGCCCGGCCAAATCTGCCACCGCGCCCAGCACCAGTTCCTGGTTGCGCCCGCCCATCCCGTCCCCGCGCACGGTGACGGTGGTTTCGCCGCCCGCGATGAGGCAGGCCGGGGCGGGCAGGGGTTGGCCATAGCTGCGCACCTGCCGGGCGACGGCGGCCAAAAAGCGCCCCGCCTGAGCCGCTTCGCCTTGCAGGCAGGTGGTCAGCACCGCCGTGTGAAAGCCGAACCCCTGGGCGCACTGCGCGGCGGCCTGGGCGGCCTGGGGCAGGCTGGCGATGACGGCGCTGTGGGCGCGGGCAAACAGGGGGTCCTGGGGTTTGGGCGT
>DAIOUB010000008.1:0-12035 GCA_036751735.1 Levilinea sp.
GCCCAGTTGCGGCTGCCGGAGATCTTTTGCCCTTCCAGATTCATGAATTCGTTGGCGGGCACATCATGGGGCAGCACCATCTTTTCGGGGGGCTGGCTGCCGATGAGCTCATCAAAGCGCGTCCCCACCCCAATCAGTTCCGCCGGCCAGATGATGGCGTGGAAGGGGATGTTGTCTTTTCCAATGAAATAATACGCCCGCGCAGTCGGGTTGTGCCACCACTGCCGCCAGGCCTCCGGGTCTCCCGTCACCTTGCCCCATTCGATCGAAGCCGAAAGGTACCCGATGACCGCCTCAAACCACACATACAGGCATTTTCCGCCCCAGCCTTCCAACGGCACGGGGATGCCCCAATCCAGGTCGCGGGTGATGGGCCGGCCGCGCAGCGAATCAGCCTGAATCTGCCCCAAAGACTGGCGCAGCACGTTGGGCCGCCAGTAGCTCTGGCGCTTCTCCAAAAAGTCCACCACTTCCGGCTGAAGTTTGGACAGATCCAGATAGTAATGCTCCGTCTCGCGCAGTTCGGGAACCGAACCGTCAATCTTCGAGCGCGGGTCAATCAGTTTATCGGGCTCCAGCAAATTGCCGCATTTATCGCACTGATCCGAGCGGGCGTTGTTGTAGCCGCAAATGTAGCAGGTGCCTTCCACGTAGCGGTCCGGCAAGAAGCGTCCCTGGCTGGGGGCGTACCACTGCATCTCGCGAGCCGAATACAGGAAGCCGTTGTCTTTGAGCGCCAGGAACATCTTTTGGCTCACATCAAAATGGTTTTCGGTGTGGGTGGAGGTGAACAGATCGTAGGTCAGGCCCAGCTTCTGATACAGGTCCAAAAAGCCGGCATGAAAGCGCTCATACACGGCCAGCGCGGTGGAATTTTCCGCATCCGCTCGCACCGTGATGGGCGTTCCATGCGAATCCGAACCGGAGACCATCAGCACCTGGCGGCCCATCAAGCGGTTGTAGCGCGCGAAAATATCGGCGGGCAAATAAGCACCGGTCAAATTGCCCACATGGATATCAGCGTTGGCATACGGCCAGGCGACGGCCACAAGAACGGGTTCAGTCATGGTTCCACCTCATTAATCTCGGAATTGGTTTGGTAGATTTTATCACAAATCCCCCGCGCCCAACGAAGCCCCTCAGGGCGCGCACGGTTGAATTTTTGTAAGCCCGCATCTATCAGTTTTGTAATCCCGCGCGGGTTGACGAATCCCCCCCGGCCGGTATACTGAAAGTGAGGAGGATGTCGGCAAGTGCACCTTTCCCCCCTGATGAAAAAAACGCTCCGTATACTCACCGCCTGCGCCGTCTTATGCGCCGGCTGGATCACCCCCGCCCAGGCGGCCCCCACCCCAAGCGCTCGCGCCAGTTTCACTTTAGACGGCGTGGAGCTGAACCTCGAAGCCCCCTTCCTTCCCGGCCCCTTCACGGCGGCAGACCCCGATGATTCCATTCAAATGGCCACCGCGGTGCGCCTGGGCGACTATCAGGAAGTGTCGCTGACCGTCATCCCCTACGGGATGCGCGCCCCCACCGAAGCCCTGCCCCCCGCCGCCGCCGGTCAGGAACGTGATTTTCGCGCCGCCCTCCAGGATCAGCACACCCAGGCGGGCAGCTCCGCCCGCCGCGGCCCTGCTGCGCGCCTGTTCGGGCGCTGGGTTCCTGGCTATTTCAGCGTGTACGACGCCCCCGTGGCCGGGTTAGATCCCGTCCAGATTCTGATGACCGAATGGGTGGCGGAAGAAGGCGGCCGCATCTGGATTTTACGCGTGGGTCAGCGCCTGGACCGCACAGAAGACCTCGCCGCCCTGCTGCGCCCCCTGGGGCAGTTCCAGCTCACCAGCCCCGACCCCAGCCAGCCCTCCACCAGCGCCGCCGCCGCCCAAACCCCGCCCGCCGCGCCTGCACCCCTGCCGCGGGTGCAAACCCCCGAATCGCTCTTCGCCGCGGGGGATTTGCCCACCCCCGCCTGGTGGCACGGCGAATGCGATCTGGATTATTACAAAGCCCGCGGTTCCAAAGTGGCCTCCTACCCCCTGGGGGCTTCTTACCGCAACGTGAAAGCCTGCGGTCCGCGGCCCTATTACGACGGCGTGCAGGATGTGGTCGTGTACTTCTTCAGCGGGGCGCACGGCGAATTGGAATGGCAGTGCGTGGAACTTTCCATGCGCTATCTCTATCTGGCGCATAACGTGCCCCCGTACCCCGGCAACGGCCTCGCCGTGGTCAATAACTACGCCGTTTACAACCCCAACGGCAGCCTGGTGAAAATTGCCAACGACACCAACGGTGTGGCTCCCGTCCCCGGGGATGTCCTCAGCTACGGCACCACTGGCGTGGGCCACACCTCGGTGGTCAGCGCCTCCAGCGTGGATGCCAGCGGCAACGGCACCATCACCATCATCGAACAAAACAGCTCCGCCACCGGCTCCAAAACCCTCACCGTCGGCGGCTGGCATGTGTACGCCTCCACCGTGGTCACCGGCTGGCTGCACGACCCCTATCAAATCACCGGCCTTAGCCTGACCCCCAAAACCGTCGCCGAGAATCAATCCGCTGGCACGGTCGTGGGCACCTTCACCGCCACCGACCAGAACCCCAACGCCGTCCACACCTACACGCTGGTCTCCGGCGAGGGCAGCGAGGAAAATATTTTCTTCACCACCCAGGGCAGCCAGCTCAAGACGGCCACCGCCCTGAATTTTGAAGTCCTGTCCACTTACCGCATCCGCGTGCGCGTCACCAACAATTCCGGCGACACCTACGACAAGAAATTCACCATCACCGTCACCGACGCCAACGACCCCCCCAGCGGCATCACCCTCACGCCCGCCTCCGTGCTGGAAAACCGCCCGGCGGGCACGCTGGTGGGGACGCTTTCCAGCAGCGATGAGGACGCCGCCGACGCCTACACCTACGCCCTGGTCTCCGGCACCGGCAGCGCCGACAACAGCAGCTTCACCCTCAGCGGGAATCAGCTCAAAACCTCTGTCATTTTTGACGCCGAGGTGCGCAGCCAATATTCCATCCGCGTGCGCACCACCGACGCCGCCGGAGCCAGCTTTGAGCGCGCCCTCACTGTGCAAATTGACAACGTCAGCGAAACCCCGCCCCAGGATGTCACCCTCAGCGCCAGCACCTTCCCCGAAAATAAGGTGAAAGGCAGCCTGGTAGGCACTTTCAGCACGCAGGATGCCGACCTGGGCGAAACCTTCACCTATGCCCTGGTGTCTGGCGAAGGCTCCGCCGATAACGCCAGCTTCACCATCAGCGGCGACCAGCTCAAATCCGCGGCTGTGTTCGATTATGAAACCAAAGCCGCCTACCGCCTGCGCGTGCGCGTCACCGATTCGGGCGGGCAGTCCTTAGAAAAAGCCTTCACCCTCGCCGTCACCGACACCAACGACATCCCCTCGCCCCCAGCCCTCTCCAACCAAACCCTGGAGGAAAACCGCCCGGCGGGCAGCCTGGTGGGCCTGTTCAGCGCGGTTGATCAGGACGCGGGTGAAACTTTCACGTTCTCGCTGGTGCCCGGCACCGGCAGCGACGACAACGCCAACTTCAGCGTGTCGGGGAACCAGCTGCTCAGCGCCCAAAGCTTTGATTTTGAGACCAAGAGCAGCTATAAGATCCGCGCACGCGTCACCGATTCCGGTGCGGCCTGGTTTGAAAAGGCCTTCACCGTCACCATCCTCAACCGCAACGACGCCCCCACAGACCTGACCCTCAGCAAAGCCAGCGTGGTCGAAAACAAACCCATCGGCACACTGGTGGGCACCTTGGCAGGCGTGGACCCCGACTCCGGCGACACCTTCACCTATGCCCTGGTGCCCGGCGCGGGCAGCACCCACAACGCCAGCTTCAGCCTTTCGGGGGCTAACCTGCTCACCGCGGCGGTCTTTGACTACGAGACTCAAACGCAGTACAGCATCCGCGTGCGCGCCACCGATTCCGGCGGCCTCAGCGTGGAAAAAGCCCTCACCATCGCCGTCACCAACAAAAACGAATATGCCCCCACCGGCGTAGTGCTTGCGCCCAGCAGCGTGGCCGAAAACCAGCCCGCCGTCACCCCGGTGGGAACCCTCAGCGCGTTGGATCAAGACCAGGGCGACAGCCACACCTTTAAACTAGTTTCCGGCACAGGCTCCGAGGACAACGCCGCCTTCACCATCAACGGCCTCAGCCTGCGCACCGCCCGCGTGCTGGACTTTGAAACCAAGAGCCAGTACAAGATCCGCGTGCGCGCCACCGATTCCGGCGGCCTCAGCGTGGATCAGGCCCTCATCGTCAACGTGACGGACGCTAACGACGCCCCCAGCGCCGTGCTGCTGACCAACGGCAGCCTGCCGGAAAACACCCCCGCCGGTGCGCCCATCGGCACGCTCAGCGCCGCGGACCAGGATGCTGGCGACAGCTTCACCTTCTCGCTGGCGGCCGGCGAAGGCGGGCAAGATAACGCCGCCTTCACCCTCACCGGCGGCCAGCTGCGCTCCGCCGCGGTCTTCGATTACGAAAGCAAGACAGAATACTTCGTGCGCATTCGCGCCGTAGACTCCGGCGGGGCTGCGGTGGAAACCCCGCTGCGTGTGCAGGTGCTGCCCGTCAGCGAATATCCCCCCACGGCCGTGCTGCTTTCCAATGCCTCCCTGTGGGAAAATCAGCCCGGCGACGGCAGCACCGTGGTGGGTCTGCTCAGCGCCGAAGATGCCGACCTGGGCGAGACCTTCACCTTCGCCCTCGTCCCCGGCCCCGGAGACACCTGCAACGCGCGCTTCGCCGTACAGGGCGACCGGCTGGTCAGCGCCGACCTGTTTGATTACGAAAGCGAGCCGAGCTGCGAGATCCGCCTGGCGGTGCAGGACAGCGCCGGGTACAGCTTTGAGCAAAGCTTCGTCATCACCATCCTTAACCGGCGTGAGATCTATTTCCCCTTTCTCAGCGTCACCCCACCTTAAACCGGCCGGGGCGGCGCCCATTGGAGGATTTTCAACCCGCCGCTGCTGCAAAAGCGGCGGGTTGTGTTAGAATATGCTCTAATTCTCCCTGGAAGGCAGGCACTATGCTCAACCAAATCAAAGCCGCCTGGCAAAATTTCCCCCGCCAGTACTGGCTGCTCGTCGGCGGATCTCTGCTGTCTGCCACCGGCGGCGCCATGATCTGGCCCTTTCTCACCATTTACCTGCGCCAGCGCTTAGATTTACCCATGACCACCGTGGCCAGCCTCTTGACCATTAACGCGGCCACCAGCCTGATTTCCTCCTTCATCGCCGGGATGGCTGCCGACCGCTTTGGGCGCAAGCACGTCATGAGCTTGTCTCTGCTGTGCGGCGCGCTGTATTACGGGCTGTTGGGCAGCGCCTCCACTTTTTTGGAATTTGCCCTGCTGATGGGCTTTTGGGGCGCGGCTTCGGCCCTCTACCCTGTGGGCGCCAACGCCATGGTCGCCGATCTGGTGGCGGATCAAGACCGGGTGGACGCTTACTCCTTCCTGCGCATGGTGCACAACGTGGGCGTGGCCGTCGGCCCCATCGCGGGTGGGATTCTCATCGCCGCCTCGTACAACGTGGCCTTTGCCGCGGCGGGCGCCTTTTTTGGATTGTATGCCCTCATCAACATTTTCTTCATCCGTGAAACCCTCACCCGGGTGGAAAAATCCGCCTCTGCCCCCAAAGACTCGCTGGGCGGGTACGGGCGCATCCTCCAGGACCGCATCTTCGTCTGGTTCGTGCTGGCCTTCACCTTCACCATGGTCACCGCCACCCTCATGTTCGTCATGCTGCCGGTGTACGCCAACGAAAACTTCAACGTCCCAGAAAGCCAGTACGGCTACATCGTGACTGTCAACGCCCTCATGTGCATTTTCGTGCAGTACTTTGTCACCCAGCTCATCAAAAAGCGCCCGCCGCTGCCGGTTTTGGCCGTCGGCGCCCTCTTTTACGCCCTGGGGGCGGGCAGTGTGGCGTTCGGCACGAACTTTTGGGCCTTTGTGGTCAGCATGATCATCCTCACCATTGGCGAGCTGATCATGACCCCCACGGCCACCTCGCTCACCGCCCAACTGGCTCCCGAAGACATGCGCGGCCGCTACATGAGCGTCTATTCCCTCACCTGGCCCCTGGCCGCCGGCTTTGGACCCATCTTTGCCGGCCTGCTCAACGACAACATCGCCCCCGTGGCCATGTGGTACGGCGGTTTGGCCGTCGGCCTGCTGGGGGTGGGCGTTTTCCTGATCCTCTCCCGCCGCTTCAAGATCACCCTCACCCACAATCCGCTGCCCTAGGACGAGCGTCCCCATGCAATCACTCCTGACAAGTTTTCAAAACAAGCGCTACCCCGGCCAATTCTGGCTGATGGTGGCCGGCATGCTCATCAGCACCATCGGCGCCAGCATGATATGGCCCTTCCTGATGGTATATGTCAGCGGCCAACTCAACCTGCCCCTCATGGTTGTTTCCAGCCTGATGACCATCAACTCCGCCGCGGGTCTGGTCAGCTCGCTGATTGTGGGGCCGATCATTGACCGCCTGGGCCGCAAATGGGCGATGGTCATCAGCCTCGGCCTGCTGGGGGGCATGTACTTGCTCTACACCCAGGCGCACACCTACGCTGCTTTTGCTGCCCTGATGGTCCTCTCCGGCGCCATCAACCCCCTCTACCGCGTGGGGGCCGATGCCATGGTGGCCGACCTGATCCCCGAAGACAAGCGTCTGGATGCCTACGCCATCATGCGCATGAGCAACAATCTGGGCGTGGCCGTTGGGCCAGCCCTGGGCGGCTTCATCGCCAGCTCGTCCTACACGGTGGCCTTCCTTAGCGCCGCCACCGGCATGGTCACTTACAGCTTGCTGCTGACCTTCTTTGCCCGCGAAACCCTGCCCGCCCACCTGCCCGAAACAAACCAGGCAGCCCCCACGCGCGAGCGCTTCGGCGGCTACAACATTATTTTCAAAGACCGGCCCTTCATGGGCTTCATCTTCGCCCTCATCCTCGGCCAAATGTGCGCCACGATGGTGTGGGTGCTCATGGCCGTCTATCTCAAGGCCAATTTCGGCATCCTTGAACGCGAATTCGGCTGGATCGCCTCCACCAACGCCATCATGGTGGTGACCCTGCAAGTGTACGTCACCAACATCACCAAACGCTACCCCTCTCTGCCGGTGCTGGCCGTGGGGGTGCTGCTGTACGCCGTCTCCATGTTTATGATCAGCCTGAGCACCGGCTTTTGGGGGTTCTGGATCAGCATGGTGGTGCTGACTTTTGGCGAGCTGACCCTGGTTCCCACCGCCAACGCCTACACCGCCCGGCGCGCCCCCGCCCACATGCGCGGCCGTTACATGAGCATCTTTGGCCTCACCTGGGGCATCTCGCACGGCGTGGGCGCGGTCTTAGGCGGGCTGCTCAACGACACCCTCGGCCCCATCTTCATTTGGATCGGCGCGGGAATCATCGCCCTGGTTGGTTTTGCTTTCCTGCTGTATTTGATGCGTGTGGAACGCCGCGAAGCCCAAACAACCGCCCCCCTCACTTAATTTCCTTCACCCCGCTTAAAAAACCAGTCTCACGAGGCTCATGGTGGTGGCCCTCGCAAGACTGGGATTGAATTCCGCTCCCCTGGGCGCGGAAGGATATTGCGCATGGTGTGGTTACACAGTGCTTATACATTGATGACTTACAACAATTGCAGCCGCACTGCAAGTTCGCTATAATTGCATTCATTATAGTAATTTTCCTGCGGTAAACGGGCTGGTTTCAGACAAGAATCGGACAAAAAAGAGACAGGTCATGTCCCAATCCCAACTTACCACCGACGATCTGGAACGTGCTCTTCGCGCTCTCCGCCGTGCAGAACCGCTCGGTGCGGCAGTCCTCCATTTACAGCTTCTGCAAACCGCGGGCCCCACCCGCAGCCCCGCCGTGGTGCTCGAAGAGACCTTCCTGCGTCTCACGCTGGAACACCTTCAGCAGGCGCGTTCCGCCGCGGGCGTCCCCACCCTCCCCCCCGTTAACCCCACCCGTGAACACAACCTGGAGCAGCTGGCCGCCGATTTCAGCGCCTCCAGCGCGCAGTTGGAAGCCTGGAGCGCCGTTTATCACCGCTATCTCAGCCCGCTGGATGTTTCGGCGCGAGACCTGGCCGCTGCGGCGCATGTGGCCCCGCGCCAGTTTCGCCGCCGCCTGGCTGCGGGTCTTGAACATCTGCTGGCAGCTTTGCAGCGCGCCGATGAGGATGTGCAAAGCGTCAACCGCCTCTCCGCCCTCCGCCGCCATATCCCCCCGCCCGAATATCTGCATTTCGTCGGCCACAGCCCGCTGCGCGCGCGCCTGTTGGAATTGCTGCAAAAGCCCTGCGGCCCGGGTTTCATCAGCCTGGAAGGCCTGGGCGGCATCGGCAAGACCGCCCTGGCGCGAGCCGCCGCCTGGGACCTGGCGGCTCAGGCTGAATTATCGGGCGTCGCCTGGGTTTCCGCTCGGCCGGCTGCCCCCGATTCATCCGCGCCGCACCCCATCCAGCGCCTGGACGATATCGTCACGCGTATCTCCTACCAATTGGGACAGGATCCCCTGGCAGGGCTCACCACCACCGCCCGCCTGGAAAATCTGCGCCCCCTGCTGCATGAACACCCCTATCTGGTCGTCATTGACAATTTGGAAACGCTGGACGATGTGAAAGACGTTCTGCCCCATCTCTTTCCACTTTCAGGCCAAACCCGCTTCCTGCTCACCAGCCGCACCAACCTGTCCACCTATCCCTTTGTGCAGGTGCTGCCTGTGCCGGAACTGTCCATCGAAGAGGCTCACCAACTGGTGACCAGCGAACTGGTGCGCCGCGGCCATACCGCCGGGCTGAGCCGTGAAGTTATGGCCGCACTGTTCGCCCACACCGGCGGCCTGCCCCTGGCCCTCAAGCTGGCCGCCGCCCAACTCACCCTGCTGCCCTTCGACGCCATCCTCGCCGATCTGCAGCACGCCGCCAATCAGGACAGCGCCCAGCTCTACACCCATATCTACCGCCAATCCTGGGGGCTGCTGGAAGACCCCGCCCGCCAACTGCTGCTCTCCATGCTGATGAGCTCCCCCGACGGCGAAACCCTCCCCTGGCTGCAGGCCATGAGCGGCCTGGCGCCGGATGAATTCACCCCCGCGCTGCGCAGCCTGCAGCATTTCTCGCTCATCGAGGTGGGCGGCGGACTGGGCAACCCCACTTACCGCCTGCACCGCCTGACCGCCACCTTTTTACAGACCAATATCCTCCAGCGCTGGGTATGAACGCACCCCCCTCACCGACCCCTCCCCCCGCCGCCGATTGGGCCAGCCGTTATCGCACCTTGCTGGAAAACCGGCTGCGGTGGGCGGTGGAAAGTCTGCCCCCTGCTGGTCAGCCGCCCGCGGATCTTCAGCCCCATCTCTCCAGCCTGCTCACCCTGCTGTCCGAAGCCAACCAACACCTTGGCCCCCACCCCCTCAGTGTGCAATTGACCCTGGGGCTTCACCCCTGGCCGCTGCGCTGGGGCATGTGGCCCGCCTGGGATGCGGCCCTGCGCACGGCTGTCCAAACCGCCGCCGCATTGGGCCTGGCGGAGCAGCAAGCTAACTTGTTCACCGCTCTGGCCGAGCTGCAAATCGCCCGCGGCGTGCTGCCCCAGGCCCTGCAATTCGCATTTCAGGCCCTCAAAATCGCTCGATCCCAACACGCCCTGCCGCCCTTCGCCGCCGCAGCCAGCGCCCTGCTGTTGACCCTGCGCACCCAGGGGGAAAACATTGACGCCGTCCACCACCTGAATGAGTTTCAAAGTGAGGTGGAACATTGGTCGCCGCCGCCAGACCCCCAGGATCTCCTGGAAGCCCGCGCGCGCTTGAATCTGCACCGCGCCGCCTTGCTGCGCATTGAAAGCCGTCTGACCGAGGCCCTGCATGCCGCCCATACCGCGCTCATCGCCCTTTCCTCCCGCCCCAAACAAGACCCGCTCTTCACCGAAGCGCTCCAGATGCGCGGGACCCTGTATTGGACGCGCGGAGAGCACCACCTGGCTGCCCTGGATTTTCGGCGCGCTGCTGATATTTTGGATCAATTGGGGGATCCGTTCGAGGCGGTCAATGTGCGCGGCGATCTCGGCCTCATTCATTGGAGCATGGCCGAATACGACACCGCCGAAGTGCTCATCCGCCAGAGCGTCATCGCCTGCGAACAAAGCGATGCGCAGTGGCGCCTGGTTCGTTCGGTGGGCAACCTGGTGGCCGTGCAGCTTTCCCGCGGCCGCCTGTTGGACGCACTGGAATATGACCGCCGCCATATCGAGACCGCCCAGCGCATTGGCGACGCTGGCGAACTGGCCCGCGCCGTTGGCAACCGCGGCAGCATCCTGCTGTATTTGGGGCGCTGCGCCGAGGCCCTGCCCGACCTGCTGAAGACTCTGGCGCAATTCCGCACGATGGGCCGTCAGGAGCTGGTGGCGGTGAGCTGTATCGAGCTGGGATTGTGCTACGCCGGATTAAACAACACCACCTTGGGTCTGTACTACACTCAAAAAGCCCAAAGTATTTCTGAAACGCTGAAAGAACAGCCCGCCTTGAAGATCCATTGGCGCCGCGGCATGGCCTTCCTGCATCCCCCACGTCAGGCCCTGCCCTGGCTGGAAGAAGCCCTGGCCGTGGCGCGGGAGACCCGCCGCCCCTTTGATGAGGCCGCCTGTTTGCTGGACCTGGGGGGCAAGCAAAACACACCCGAACAAGCCTCGCCCTACTGGCTGGAGGCCGAAAAGATCCTCATCCGCATCGGCGCTCAAAACTGGCTCAGCGGTCAAACCCCCATACGTCCGCCCTTTCTCATGTTGGCCCTCTAACGCACCTGTTTACTCTGTGCGCAGCCGCTGCCGTCTGCGCCAGCGGATCAGCGGGCCCACCAGCTTGCGCACCCAGTATTTGGCGTAAATCACCGAAAACACCGAGCCGCCCTCGCGCCGGTGCACGCGCAGCATCTCTGGCCAGCAGCGGTCGTCCGCCGCGATGGTTTTCGCTTCGCCGTGCAGGCGGAAATTGGCCCACACCTTGCCCGGCAAGTAGGCTACTGCCGCCAGCCGCGCCAGCCGCACCCACAAATCGTAGTCCATCGCGAAGTAAAAGCTGGGGTCCAGCGGCCCCACCTGGCGCCATAGATCCGCCCGGAAGAAAGCCGCCTGCTGGGGCACATGCACATACCCCTGCCGCAGCCGCCGGTAATCGGTCTGCGCCGCCGGGAACCGGCCAATCACCGCCCCCTGCGCGTTGATAAAATTGGCGTCCCCGTACACCAACCCCACCTCTGGGTGGGCCTGCATATATTTCACGGCCTGCCGCACGGCCCCCGGCTCGTAGGTGTCGTCCGAATTCAGCCAGGCCAAAATCTCCCCCTGCGCCCGCGCGAAGCCTTTGTTAATCGCGTCCGTCTGCCCGCGGTCTTTTTCCGAAACCCAGCCCGCCAGCCGCGGCGCGTAGCGCTGAATGATTTCCCGGCTGCCGTCGGTGGAGCCGCCGTCCATCACCCAATATTCCAGATCCGGGTAATCCTGCTCCAGCACCGAACGGAGGGTCGCCTCTAAAAACGGCGCCTGCTGATAGGAGGGGGTCACAATACTGACGCGCATCAGGGAGCCTGCTTCAGATCGTAGATGAGCACATCACCGCTCGATTCGATCAGCCGGTAATTTTCATCCAGAATCTTCTTTAGTTCCGGCTGATGATCCAATTCGCCCAGCAGGGTCACCACAAACAGATCTTTACCCGCGGTGACTTCGTCAAACAAGGCGCGCATGTCAAATTCCTGCCCGGCCAGTTCGCGGTAGCTGAAATCGCCGGAGGTCATCCAGTTAGTGGTGTCCACCCAGCCCCAGTAGCTCAGGCGAAAGCCGTAGTCCTGGGTCAGCCCCACCACCGCCCGGTCGCGCCCCAGCCGTTCGCCCAGTTTTTCCCAAAAAACCGCCTCCTGGCGGTAATCCTGCCGCTTCAGGCTCACGCGCGCATCCCAGGCCTTAATCGTCAGACCGTACAGCAGCACCCCC
>DAIOUB010000008.1:12135-20197 GCA_036751735.1 Levilinea sp.
ATTTGCCCGTTCCAGCGCAGGTAAAAGACCGGATCCACCCACATCTGCGGGAAAAAGCGCAGGCTGAACTGGCTTTGCAGCTCGCCAGAAATATACACACCGTAGATGTGAAATAGAGCGTAGGGCAGCACGGTCAGCACCGCCGCCAGCCACACCTGCCCATCCCGCAGGGCGCGCCGCAGCCCCCAGCCTGCCAGCACCAGTCCCACCAGCCCGCCGCCCACAAAGAACACCGCTGTGCTCTTAATGAATATAGCCAGGCCGCATAGAACCCCCGCCAAAGCAGCCCGCCCCCAACTGGGACGCATCTGCCAGCGCAGCGCCGCCCACAGCGCCCAGATGATAGCCGCCGTCAGCAGCGGATCCGGCTGGAAAGCCCGGCTGGCCAGCACCGCGTAAGGCAGCACCAGGAAATAAGCCGCCCCCACCAGCCCCCCGTCTGGCCCGGTCAGGGTCTTGGCGAGCAGAAAAATACCCGCCCCGCCCAGCATCCAGAAGAAAATGGAAAACAGGCGCGGCAGCCGCAGATCCACCTGCCCCGCAGCCAAATAGGCCTGCGCCGTCAGCCATTCCATCACCGGCGGTTCAATCAGGCCCTCTTTTTTCCACTGCTGAAATGACATTTCCCGCTGCCAATCAGGCACATCCGGCAGGGCTTGGTAAGCCATCCCGCGCGCCATCAGCATGGAATGCAGCTGCCGGGTGGGGTGAAAATCCAACGGGGCGTCCCCCAGATCGTACAGCCGCACCGCCAGTCCCAGCCCGAAGATCAGCGCCAGACCCACGAACAGCATCCACCGCCGCGGGGCCAGCCGCGGGGTCTCCGTCTGCGAAGAAACGTCCATAACCTGCTCAGCCATGCTCCCTCTGCTCACTTCGCCTCCGGCAGCGGGTTTTGCAGATCGTACAGCACAAAACCGTTGCCTTCCGCGAATATGGGGTAATGTTCGGTCAAAATTTGTTTTAATTCCGGCTGCGCATCCAGCTCGCTGAAGGCGGTCACCAGGAAATACTGGCGGCCCTCCGTCAGGCTGGCAAACGCCTCCAGCGGATCGCCTGCCTCGCTGCCCGCCATCGAGAACAGCTTGAGGTCTGCGCCCGCCGGCCACGAGGCCGCGATGCTGCGCCAGCCGTAGTAGCGCAGACGCATGCCGTAATCCGCGGTCAGCGCCACCACCGAGCTGCCCGCTGGAATGGCCTCGCCCACCCGCCGCCAGCTTTCCGGCTCATAGGGGTAATTCTTGGCCACCAGGGTCGAGCGCGCCACGAACAAAGCGTAGCCTGCCGCCGCCAACACCACCCCCAAAGCCGCCAGCCGCCAGACCCAGGCTTCCTGCTTCAGCCGTTCCACCACCGGCGCCGCTAAAAAGGGCAGACTCAGCCCAATCAGGGCCACCAGCGGTAAATGATAATATTCGTGGGTGGTGTACTGGTAAGGGAATAGCAGCCCGTACAGCGCGTAACCCGCCCACCAGCCGATGAGCAGCGGTTTATGCTCGCGCCCCGCCAACAGCGTCCCCAGCAGCGCCGCCGGCAGATAAGCCAGACCGGTCAGCCCCTTCACCATCGCCAGCCAATCCGCGTAGAAATTGGTGGTCAGCACCAGCCCCGAAAGGGCCACCGTCCAAAACGACAAAAAATCGCCGCTGCGCTGTGCGTTGAAACCCAGGTACAGAATCAGCACCGGCGCCGCGCTCAGGGCGGCCAACGCCCAGGTCTGCGGCCGTTTCAGCATCTTGCCCAACCCGCCCGCCAGCATCACCGCCGCCAGCGCCGGCAGCAGGAAAAAGCCCGCCACCACCTTCACCAGCAGCGCCATGCCCATCAGCCCACCGGTGATCAGCGCCCAGCGCCATTGATCAGGCGTAGCCTGCCAGCGCCGCAGCCCCCAGGTGGCCAACAGCATCCACATCACCATCCACGGCTCCGGCTGAAAAGAGCGGCTGGCAATCACCCCAAAGGGCAGGCACAGGTAAAACAGCAGCCCCAGCCAACTGGCCCAAAACGGCACCGCCCCGCGCAAGATGTGCAGCAGAGCCGCCCCACCGATCAGCCAGAAGAGGGCGTTCATCACCCGCGCCGCCCACAGCGCTTCTTTTCCCAGCAGGGCATACACCCCGCCCACCAACGTCTCCAAAATGGGCGGTTCGTAGGTCTCCAGCTCCGCCAAAGCCTGTGCGGCCTCGCGCTGCTGCGGGTCTGCGTCCGGCGAAAGCTGATAATACACACTGCGCGCCAGAATGGCCGAGCGCAGCTGCCGCGTGGGGTGAAAATCCAGCGGCGGGTCGTACAGATCCACCAGGCGCACGCCGAAGCCCGCCAGGCACACCAATACCACCAGCGCTGACTGCCAACCCCTGGCCCACAGCCGCGATAAGCTCACCTTAGGCCTCCTCGCCGCGCACAAACAAGGCGTCCGCCTGCAAAACCGAACCGTCCACCGGCGAAAGCAGGCTGTCAAAGCCGCCCGCGTAGCGGAAGCCCTGGGCCTTGAGCAGCGCGTTCAACCGCGAAAAGCTCACCTGCCCCTGATACAGCGGCTGAAAAGACACTTCGCTCAGGATCACATCCACCTGGCGCAGGGTCTCCGCTGCGCCGCTGAGGGCCTGTTCCTCATAGCCCTGCACATCCAGCTTCAGCAGCACCGGCCCGCGCAATTCCATGCGCGGCAGGAAGTCATCCAACCGTCCCACGGCTACGCGCACTTCCTGCACCCCCGCCGTATGGGGGAAGGTGCGCTTGTGCAGCTCATCCATGGGCAGCGCCGACGAGGAGGGTGAAAAGCTGCTGCGGTAAAAGCTGATCTCGCCGCTTTCGGCCCCCAGGGCCGTATGAAAGGCGGTAAAGCGCGGCAAGTGCGCCAGGTTATGGGTCAATTGCTCATAATGATCCGGCAGCGGCTCAAAGGCGTAAATCTGCGCCTCCGGCAGCAGGGCGTGAACGGCCAGCGAAAAGGCCCCAATGTACCCGCCCACGTCCAGCACGGTTTGAAAGCCCTGGTGTTCAAACCAGCGCCGGTGGCGGCGCAGATGGGCCAATTCCCGCACCAACGGGCGGCGCGTCAGCGTCCATTTGGCCAGGCGGCCAAAATCCCGCGGGAAGGCCAGAGGGGTCACCAGATATTCCAGCGCCTTTTCAACTTTTTCCGGAAGCGAATCCAGCATACGTTCTCCCATTCAGTCCAAATTGGGCGGCAGCCGCCGCGCCGTGCGCGCGCTGCGCTGGCGGTCGAACCACGTGCGCAGCCGCGCCCCGCCCATCCCCGCCGCGCAGGTGTAGGCGATGCGTTTCCAATCCGCCAGCGCCGTGGGCATGTGCAGCCGCGCACAGGCCGCATAGGCCCGCAGCGCGCCCCCATAGTCGCCCCCCTCCGACAGGTAACGACCATTCAGCCGCTGCGCCCCCGCCAGAATGCGCTTGCGGTCTTTGCGGAAATGCGCCCGCAGCCCGTCCTGCCACTGCATCCAGGCGGCGATATCCAGCGCCTCGCGACCAAAAGCCGCCGCCTGGGCCACGTTCTTGGCCTCGGCGTGAAAACGCGCCGCCGCCCACAGCTCCGGCACATACTGCGCCCCGGCAGCAGCCGCCATGCGGATCCACAGTTGGTGGTCCAGCAGGTAGTGGTAGCGCACATCCAGATACCCCACCCGCCGCAGCGTTTCGCGCCGCATGAACACCGCCGGTTGGCCGATGATCTGAAAGCGCAGCAATCCTTCCAAACCCCAGCTGCCGTAGCTCAGGCGGTTGGTAGGCTGACCGGCCTCGTCCACCGCCAGCACATCCCCATACACCAGACCCACCCGCGGCTGGTGCATGAGCGTTTCCACCGCGGCCTTAAAGGCCCCCGGCAGATAATAATCATCCGAATTGATCCAGGCCACAAAATCACCCGTGGCCCGCCGCAAGCCCTTGTTAATTGCCTCGGCCTGCCCACGGTCTGGCTCTGAAACCCACCACGCCAGCCGTTTGGCATAGCGGCGGATGATCTCAGGGCTTTGATCGCTGGACCCACCGTCCACCACAAAATATTCCAGGTTGGGGTAGCCCTGATCCAGAACCGAACGGATGGTCTGTTCCAGGTAAGCTCCCTGGTTAAAGGAGGGGGTCACAATCGTCAGGCGCGGCCAGGCAGGCATACCGGTTTACCCGTGAAACAGGCTGTTGTAATCCACCCGCGGAAAGACGCGCAGCTTGCCGCCCACCGTGGCGTCTATAATCTCCCGCCCCGCTGCCTGGTAGGCCTGCTTGGCCATGCCGTAGGCCAGTTCGGAGGTCTCCAAATCCGGCAGCTGCCAGCGGAAGCCCTTGCCAAAATAGCTGGGGGAGAAATGGTTGGGGTCGTCCCCTTCGGATACCACCGTGGTGTTGGGCTTGCCCTGGGTCACAAAATTGTGATCCACGCCGATCAGCACCACCTGCTGAAAGCCCAGGTAAAAGGCCAGCTGCATGGCCACATAGGTGACGGTCGCGCCCTCCCACAGCCGGTGCGCGGCGTTCTTCTGAAAGCCCGCGCCGGTGTAGGTGGTGTACAGGAAGTACAGGTCGTCTTCGGGCCGCAGCCAGCGCCGCGCCCGCCAGGAGACAAAACGCGGCAGCTTCAGCGCCTGAATGTCCGCCGCGCACTGTTCCACCACCAGGTCATTGACCGACAGGTAGTAGCTGGTGGAAAAGCCCAGTTCCGGGTACATCAGGTAAATGCGGTTCATGCCGATGCTGAACTCGCCTTTGAGCTTGCTCAAATCCGTCTCGCGCAAGCTGGGGCCGTTGCCGATGATAAAGCAGCGTTCGCCCTTGCGGCTGTCCTTCAGAGCCGCCATGCGCCGCATGGTGTCGCGCCGCCAGGGGTGAAAGGTGGCTTCCGGCCAGCCTTTGGAGCGCTGCAGCGCGTCCAGGCTATGCCCGCCTGCCCGGATCAGGGACGGCGGCAGGATTCTTTTGAGGGTTTGCTTGATCGCGCTCATTCTGTGCTCAGCCGCGCCGTGGCGCCCCCATCCACAATGAGTGCCTGACCGGTCATAAAGGACGACTGCCGCCCGTCCGCCAGGAAATATATGGCGCTGGCGATCTCTTCCGGCTGGCCGACGCGGCCGTTCACCGTCTTGCGCGCCAGGTTTTCCAGGCGGTCGCTCATCGATTCCCCGCCCACATGCCCGCGGTTCAGCCCCGCCCGCAGCATGGGGGTATCCACCGCGCCGGGCAGGATGGCGTTCACGCGGATGTTCTGCGGCGCAAATTCAATCGCCATGGCGCGCGTCAGCGCCAACAGGCCGCCTTTGCTGGCTGCATACGCAGCGATATTGGCCGAGGTAGCCACCGCGTGCACCGACGACACATTCACAATCGCCCCGCCGCCCGCCGCCACCAGCAGCGGATAGGCCAGCTTGGCCCCCAAAAACACCGAACGCAGGTTAGAAGCCATCACCAGATCCCATTCTTCCACGCTGGTTTCCACCAGCGGGCGGGTAATCTGCAGGGCGGCGTTATTCACCACCACATCCAGCACCCCCGCGAAGGCCGAAGCCTGCTGGTAAATGGTCTCAATGTCCTGGGGATTGGAGATATCCGCGCGGATAAACAAACCGTTTTCCGGAAAACCCGCGCCAAAATCCGCGCGGTCCACCCCCACCACGCGCCAGCCCGCCTGAGCAAAATAGGCCACGGTCGCCCGCCCCACGCCGCCAGCCGCCCCTGTGATCAGCATCACTCGTTGTCGTTCTTCCATTCGTATCGCTCCCTTTCGGTTAATTGGCAGCTTCCACGTTTCCGCACAAATTGTGAACCAGGTAGCTCTCCGCCGCCTGCGCACCCAACTGGGCGCGCTGCGCGGTGCAGTAGGTGTTCAAAAAGGCCGCGTCCGTGCGCAGCAGCCCGCCCAAATAATCGGCCTGCTCCCTGCGCTCCAACACGGCGTAAGCCTCATAAAACGGCATCCATTCGCTGATGTCCGCCGGGGCCAGCCCGCGTTCCTGGGCTTCATCCCCCAGGGCCGCGGCGGCCTGCCAATCCTGCCGCTGACGCGCCAGGCTGGCCTGCTGGTAATAATAACACCATCCATGTTCCGGCTCGCGCCCAAACACCGCCGCCGGGGGGATGTGCGCCGCGGCCTCCGCCGCGATACGGCTCGCATCCGAAAGCGGCGCCACCAGCCGCACCAGGGCTTCCTCCCGGCTGGAGATTTCGCCGCGTGCCCCCTCCATCACGTGCAGGCAAGCCCCGCCGGGCGGCAGGCTCACCACCAGGCTGCTGCGCGTTTCCACCGTGTATTCCACCCGCCGGAACCATTCGCCAAAGGTCTCACGGCGCAGAGCTTGCAGCAGGGTCTGATCGTCCAGCGTCATGCCCACCACGCGCAAATCCTCCCCGCCGGGGTTGTAGATCAAGTTGGCCGGTGACCAGACTTCGTAGCCCTCGCGCAGGCGGTAGCCCGCCGGAAGCACCGGAACGATGACCGTGCCGTCTTTCAGGTCGGGCGCGCGCCAGCTCAGCTGCCACCATAACTGGCGCTGATACTCCCAGGCGCGGCTGTACGCCGCCGCGTTGGCGTTCTGGGCCGCCAGCCCCGCGGCGATCAGCACCGCCCCGGCCAAAATGCGTCCCTTGGGCCGGAACCAGGCGCAGGCCGCCGCCGCCAAAAACAGGCCCACCATCGGCCCAGCCTGCAGCGAATAATGGTCGTACGCGTCCGCGAAATACACATCCCGTCCGGCCAGCAGCACCGGCAGCAGCGCCGCCAGCGTCCCCGCCGCCCCCATCCACAAGGCCCCCCGCGTCCAGGCGGGTTCCTTGTCGCGCGAATCCAGCCCGCGCACGCGCAGCGCCATCCCGTAGCCAAACAGCGCCAGCCCGCCCAAAAGACCCACCCCCAGGGCTTGCAGCACCACGCCGGTCTCCGCCCGCTGTGTCAGGTTGTAGAGCGGCACACCCCAGGCCAGAAACAGGCTTTCCAGCATGTCCTTGAAGGTTTCCACCACCAGGCGCAGCCCCATCCCCAGCGGGTCGGCCAGATACTGGCCCTTCAGTCCGCCCAGGTCGGTGGCCGCGCGCGCACTGGTGAAGAAGAACACGCGCCAGATCAAGAACGCCAGCGCGCCGCCCAGGTAAGGCAGCGCCGGGCGCAGCGTGCGCAGGGCGCGTTGGGTGGTTTTTTGGGCTGCGCCGCCCCAGAAGAGAGTCGCCAGCACCAACAGGCGCACGCCTTCCAGGCCGATCATGTATTCAAACATGGCGTAGCACAGCAAAGCCGCCCCCACCGCCGCCAGCGTCAGCCCCACCCGCGCCCATTTGCGCTGGGCGCGCACCGCCGCCGCCATCATCCCCAAAGACAGCAGGCCCAAATCCAGGGCCAGGATATTCAGCTGATACGTCACCGCCTTGGGCTGTGACAGAAACCCCGGATACACCACAAACAAGCCCGCCGCCAGGGTGGTGGCCAGGCGTTCTTCCGGCCACAACTGGCGCAGCAGCCACAAGGCCGCCAGCCCGCCCAAAAAGCGCAGCAGGGCCGCGTACACGTGCCAGGCCAGCGGCGAATTGCCCAACAGGGCGAAGGTGGCCGCGAAGGGCAGGCCCATGAACGGCCGGTCCACCAGATAAAAATCCACAATCTGCCCCAGGCCGCGCTGGGTTCCGCCCCAAATCACATACCAGTCATCCGTGTAAAAGCCCAACGCACCCGCCCGGCTGAGGTAGGCCAAAGCCGAAAGCGCCGCCAGGAATCCGGCGGCTAACCAAGCTTCTGTAGGAATGCGTTTGGCTTGCATAGCGGTTATGCGTTTTGGAAGCGAGCCAGATCCGCCGGATCCATCCCCAGGCCGTCCAGCAAATTGCGCAGCGTGTTCCAATGCACCCGTTCCCAGGCCGCCGGGCTGGAATTGCTGTTGTGGGGGGCCAGCAGGACCTGATCCATGTGCAGCAGAGGTGAATCTGTGGGCAGCGGTTCGAATTCAAACACATCCAGCCCTGCCCCGGCAATTTGCCCCGTGGCCAGGGCTGCCTCCAGACTGCTCTGTTCCACAATCGGCCCGCGCGCGGTGTTAATCAGCACCGCCGTGGGCTTCATCAT
>DAIOUB010000008.1:20297-26700 GCA_036751735.1 Levilinea sp.
TCCATCCACGGCTGCCGCCGGGCAAAAGCCAGCAGGTAGCCCATCACCGTGTCCGACACCGGCAGGGTGAAGGCGTTGGGCGTGTTGCGCACCTGAATCCCCATCCCAACCGCCGCTTCACGGTCAATCGAATCGATGCCTGTCCCCCATTTGGAAATCACCTTGAGCCGCGGCGCGCAGGCTGCCAGCACCTCAGGGGTGTAGCGGTCGTCGCCGCAGATGGTCGCGTCAAACTGCCCGGCATAGGCCAGCAGTTCCGCGGCTTCCATGCGTTCTTCCACCGCCGGAACGATCACGTCCAGGCCAAAATGCTCAAAAACCGGCTGAAAACGCTCCCGCGCCGGGATCATGTAAGGGGCCGTCAACAAAATGGTAGGCATGTGTGCTTCCTCGCCTGGGAAAAGTATGGGTGGCCTCGCAGCGCCCTCAGGCGCGCCAGGCTGTGAAATTATACTCCGGTTTGCGACAGGCGCTTGCTCAGCAGCAGGTCGGCGATGGTGAAGTCCAGTTCTTCATCAATATCCCAGGCTTCGTCCGGCTCCATCGCGAAAAGATAGGGCCGTTCGCCAAGGCGGTTGCGGCGCAGCTCTAACGTCTGGCGCGTGAACAGGTAAATGCACGAATTTTCCTCATACACCGGCGGCAGGTCCTGCGTGCGCAGCAGGATGTTGGGGTTGTGGTTAATCGCCCGCCCCAGCCCGTCCCACAGGCGGGTTTGCAGCCGCGTGCCGGAAAAGAGCGAATCATAGGCCGGGTAGCGCTCCACCAGGGTTTGAACGGCCGCGCGGATGGTTGCGGCCCGCAGCAGCGGGTTGGTGGAATGTGTCTGCAAATACAGATCCGCCGGAACCAGGGCAGTATCGTGCAGCAGAATTTCGTTCATGGGGATGTCGTCCGCCCGCAGATGCTCCGGCCGTTCCAGCGCGGTCACGCTGGGGTAATGTTTGGCCAGCCCCTCCAAAACGTCCGGGCTGTCTGTGTCCACCACAATCGTTTGAATCTCCGGCACTTCCAGCAGCGTGTCCAGAATATGATGAAACAAGGGTTTTCCCGCCAACGGGCGGTAATTCTTCCCCGGCACGCGCACCGAATGATGGCGCATGGGCACCAACGCCGCAATGGTTTCAATCCTTAATCCCATTTTCCCTCCGCAAAAAATTGGCTAAAGCCCACCGTCTTTGCCCGCCCCCGCGTCCAGCGTTTCCCCATAGGGGATCGGCCGCACCGAACGGCGCGCGGTCTGAGGGGAGGTTTGGCTGCTGTGCGGATAATAAAAGGTCTGGCGCAGATTCCAGGTCAGCGGCCCCGACTGGCGGTAGCCCTGGTAGGTTCCCCAGAACTGCATCCACCGGAAGCGCAGCACGCTGCTCCACTGGGCGCGTAGCGCCTTTTGGCGGGCAGCCGCCTGCCAGTCGGTGGCCACGTTGCTCACCCACAGGCGCACCAGGTCCGCCAGGGTGAAATGCTCCTGCGGGTAAATGCGCTTGAAGGCCATGCCCTCACGCCGGTAGCGGTTATAGACCCCGCGCCAGGTTTCCTGATGCACATGGATGATCTCAGCCTCGGCCGCGTACGACACCCACCAGCCCTGCTCCTGCGCCCAGCGCGCCCAGGCCAAATCCTCCAGGGCCGGCAGGGTCTCGTCATAGGGATGCCGCTCCCACAGGGCGCGCCGGATGGCCGCGTTGGCGTTGTTGCAGAAGGGATGCGCCTGGTGATGCACGGGCACATCCGAAAACCAACGGGCAAACACCTGATGCTCGCTGAAATGCGAAGTCTCGGCCCCGCGCTGCTTGCCGTAAGCCAAACCCACCTGCTCATCCGCGAACGGCGCCAGCAGGCGTTCCAGCCAATCTGGGTAGACGGGGTACACATGCGCGCTGGCCATCACCACGAAATCAGCGCGCGCCGCCTGAATCCCCAGATTCAAGGAACGCCCAAAGGTGAAATCCTCCGGCCGGATCTGCACCAAATCCACCGGGTAGCGCGAAGCGATGGCGGCCGTGGCGTCCGTGGAACCGGAATCCACCAGAATGATCTGCACCGGCTGCACGTTCTGCTGGGTGATGCCCGTCAGCAAACGGCCGATGTGCTTCTCTTCGTTATATGCGCGAATTACAATCGAACAGATTGGTTTCATTCTTTTTTCAAGAAAGGTTCACCCTTCAGGATGCCGTCCACCACCGTGCGCAGCACCGGGGAGTACTGCGCCAGCAGATCCTGCCAGGTCACCTTGGGTTTAAAAGCCGTATACCCGCGCCACACCCCATCTTCCTGCAGCCAGCGCTCAAAGGGCAGCGAAGTGCGGAAGAGCTGGTAATACAAAAAGCGGCGGGCGTTGCGCTGATGTTCGGCGGGCGGGGTGATCTTTTCGCTCGCCAAAAATTCTTCCACCATCTGCCGGTAGGCCTCAGCGTTGGGCGGCAGAAACACCGTTTGCAGCTGGGTGAAGCGCGCCTTGCCCGCGCACAGCACCGCCGCCCCCATCAGCGAAGCCTCCAGCCCGATGGTCGAATTGTAGATCATCACAAATTTGCTGCGCTGGATCAGCTCATACGAGCTGAAGTACTCGGTGGCGTCCACAAACAGCACATTGGGCAGGGCGCGCACATTGCGTGCTTCTGCCCACATAGCCACGCTCTCGCGGCTTTCCTTACCGGGGCGCAGTTCATCAGGGTGCGCGCGGATCACAAACAGCGTCTCCGGATGGGCGCGAATCACTTCCAGGGTTTGGTCCAGCCAGGCGAACATGTGCGGGAAAAGCACGTTGGCGTGGCCCTGACTGGTGTCGAAGATCACATTGGTAAAGATCGGCACGATCTGACGAAACGCGCTGGCCCGCTGCCAAAATGCCTCGCCCAGCGGCTGCATCTCCGGCCAAAACTGCATGCCCGCCATGCTGAAATTGCCCTGAAATCGCTTTTCCAGGTATTCATCCAGCTGGCGGTTCTGCGCCTCGTTTAAGTCAAACGTCTCCGGGATGTCAATCGGGTAGGCGGTGGCTTCGCCGGGGGTGAAATAGGCCGTGGTGGGCAGCAGCCCCACCTCGTGGGTGATCACCCGCAAACCGCGCTGCTGGGCCGCCCAGCGGGCCGTGGCTTCGGGGTAGAACTGGCCGTTAAACACCACCACCGCCTGGGGTTTCACCTCATCCAACAATGTTCCAAACTGCTGCGCCAGGCTGTAAGCCGAAAGCAGATACTGGCACAGCAGGGTGCGCGTGGTCACGTCCTCTTCCAGGGTGTGCCGCCGCAGAATCCAGCGCAGCGCTGGGGTCACCAGCGCGCCCAAAGGCACGCCGCGGTATTCCAAGGCCGTCAAATCCGCCGTACTCCGCCCTTCCAACGCCTGCCGCAGGGCCGCGTCTTCGCGGTACACGAAGGGGCGTTTTTTGGCCCCGTGGTACACCGCCCGGGACTGCGCCTGGCAGGCGCGGCAGGGGGGCTTGGCCAGGGGGTCATCGCGCTGCGTGCCCAAAACACAGGGCCGCAGCCCCTGCGCGCAGACAAAATGCACCACCGGCGTGCCCTGCATGCGCAGCGCCCAGCTGGCCACCAGCGAGAAGGAAGCGTTCAGGCTCATGCCTTCCAGCCGGGTGGACGCGTTGAAAAACACCACCGGGCGTTCATCGCGCCGCGGGGCCAGCCCCGCCACCTGGCGGGCCAACCCCACCATCCTGCGGTTATTCTTCCAATGCACCCACCGGCGGCGTGCGCCGTTCAGCACCTGTTGAAAATTCAAAACGCCTCCTGCCTTAGTTGCGGCGCAGCTTCTTGCGCGAGCTCATTTCGCTCTCGTACACGCGCTTCACACCGTCGCCCAGGCTCTGTTCGGCCACGCGGATGTATTTCACCATGCGCTCAAACCCGCCCGGCTCCACCGAGGCCGCCTGATCGCTGCCCCACATGGCCCGATCCAGGGTGATATGCCGTTCCACCATGCACGCGCCCAAAGAGGCCGCCACCACCGAGGGGATCAGGCCGACTTCATGCCCCGAATAGCCCACCGGAACCGGGAATTCCTTCTTCAGCGTGCGAATCATGAGCAGGTTCAGCTCGGTCGGATCGCAGGGATAGGTGCTGGTGGCGTGCGTGATCACCAGCTTGTCCGTGCCCACCACCTCGACGGCCTCGCGGATCTCTTCCATCGTGGACATGCCCGTGGAAAGAATCAGCGGCCGTCCCGTGGCGCGCAGATGGCGCAGCAGGGAATGGTCAGTCAGCATGGCCGAAGGGATCTTGTAGCACACCGGCTCAAAGGCTTCCATGAAATCCACCGAGCGCTCATCCCACACCGAGGTGAACCAGGTGATGCCGATTTCTTTGCAGAAGCGCTCAATTTCACGGTACTCAGCTTCGCCGAATTCCACCTTATAACGGTAATCCAGGTAGGTGATGTATCCCCAGGGCGTCTCGCGCATTTGGCCCTTCTGCTCTTCGGGCACACACAGCTCCGGCGTGCGCTTCTGGAATTTCACCGCGTCCACGCCCGAGTCCTTGGCCGCCTGGATCATGCGCTTGGCCAGCTCCAGATCACCGTTGTGATTAATCCCAATTTCAGCCACCACATAGGTGGGGTAGCCTTCACCCACCCAACGATCTGCAATTTTTACCGCTTTTGCCATTTTCAACTCCTTATGTAGATTGGATTCGTTGATACAACAAATCACACAGTTCCCGCACCGCGCCGTGCCCGCCGGGGCGTTCCAGCACCAGATCGGCCTCGCGCAGGGCTTCCGGCTGGGCGTCTGCCACCGCTACAGCGCAGCCCACCAGCGGGAAACAAGGGGTGTCGTTAAAATCATTGCCTAAAAAGACCACCGTCTGCGGGTCAATCTGCTTTTCCGCCAGATATTGGCGCAGCCGCTCGGCCTTGTCGTCTACTCCGTGCAGCACAGGAACGCCCATCTTCTGGGCGCGCGCCGCCACCACCCGGTTCACCTCGGTGGAAAGGATCAGCGTTTCCACCCCGTGAGCCATCAGGCGCTTCAGACCCATACTGTCGCTGCGGTAAGCCATCACCGCCTCGCGCCCGTCCTGATCCACCCACACGCGGTTGTCGGTCAGCACGCCGTCGAAATCCATCACCAACAGGCGCACTTTTTCCGGTAAGGGACGCCGCGCCCGCCCCGGGGTCACCATCTCCAAACCGGCGTGATACACCAGCCACTCATAGCGCAGCCAGTCAAAGGGCGTGTCAATGTCCACCGTGTAGCGCGGCTCGATGTGCAGCGGCAGGATCACCCGGCCGCTCATGGAATGCTGCTCCAAAATTGCCCGCGGGCGGATGGCGTCAATGTGGCCGGTCTGCCAATACACCGGCGGCAGCGCCTGGCGGGGAGCGTTATACGGCTCGGCCAGCCCTTCCACCGTCAGCAGGCCCTGCATGCGCCCGCTGGCCGGGTCAATGCGCCACATCTTGTGCGGGTTTTGCCCCGCCGGAACCACCCCGCGCACCGAATCGGCTTCCGGGTTGGCCAGCAGCATGCGCACGGCCGCGTCCACCATCCCCGACGGGCGGATGGGCGAAGTCGGCCGCAGCTGCACGACCACATCCGGGCGGTAGCCCTCGTGTTCGGCCAGCCAGGCCAGGGCGTGTTCAAAAACAGGCAGGTCCAGGGTCTGATCCTGGGCGAATTCCGCCGGACGCAGGAATGGCGTCTCCGCGCCGTATTCGCGCCCCACCGCGGCGATCTCCTCATCGTCGGTGGACAGGATCACGCGCGTCACCGTCTCGGCCTGCGTGCCCGCCGCGATGGAATAAGCAATCAGCGGGTATCCCGCGAAGCTCTTGATATTTTTGCGCGGGATGCCCTTCGAGCCTCCCCGCGCCGGGATCACGGCCAGGACTTCCGCTTTTACCATACCGTCCAACCCCCATCCACCACCACGTTGCCGCCGGTCATGTAAGAAGAAGCGTCCGAGGCCAGGAACAGCAGCGCGCCGTTCATCTCATCGCGGTGGGCCATGCGCCCCATGATCGTGCGGTAGGCGTAGTTCTTGGTGAAGGTTTCGTCATGCTGGTTATACACGCCGCCGGGCGTCAGGCAGTTGGCGCGGATTTCCGTGCCGGCATAGTAGGAGGCGATGTATTTGGTCAGGCCCAAAACGCCCGCCTTGGTGGTGGTGTAAAACGCGGGTTTAAACTGCTTGGGCTGGCCGGGCTTTTCGTAAATGCGCTGATCCGGCGGCACCAGGCCGTAGGTCGAGCAAATATTGATGATCGAGCCTTTTTTGCCCTGCTTCACCATCTGGCGCGCGGCCGCCTGACAGCACAGGAACACGCCCGTCAGGTTCACGCCCAGGGCCTGTTCCCACAGGGCCAGGGGGTAGGTCTCAAAATCGCTGCCGTGCTTGCCCGCCTGCGAGGCGTCAAATTTGGGATCCATGGCCGCGCTGCACAC
>DAIOUB010000008.1:26800-30972 GCA_036751735.1 Levilinea sp.
GCCAGCGTGATCGGGTCGGGCAGTTGGAAATTCCAGCACAAAGGCGGCTTGCCCTTGTACACGCGCAAGGGGGAAGCCCATTTCTGGGTTCCATCCGCGCCGCGAATCTCGGCCACGTAGGAAATCTCCCAATAGGGCGGGTTCAAAACAAAGGTGTGGTTGATCACCGACAGGCCCACATTGGGCGCGTCCGCCGGGCTTTCCAGCGTGGTGGTCAGCCAGGGTTTGCTTTGGCCGGGGTCAAAGAACAGCAGCTGTGTGCCCGCGGGCAGCGGCTGGCTGGAGGTGTACACAAAGGTGCAGGCCACCGCCGGAACCATCAGGTTGAGCTGCCCATTTTCAAGGGTAGCCGGGCGCGCGCCGCTGGGCATGACGGCCGTCTTGGCGCTGTCCAGGGAAACTCCTGCAAATTCCAAAGGCAAACACCAGGCTTCCACTTTCTCCGGGATGGGCGTGGCGGTCGGTTCTGGCGTGGCCGTGGGCGGCTCCGCTGTGGGGGTCGCCGTGGGCGGTTCGGGTGTGGGGCTGGGCATTTCCGTGGGGGTCGGCGGCACATCCGTGGGCGCCGGGGTGGCGATCGGCTCAGGCGCGCCCAGCAGGCCGCAGCCCGTCAACGCCGCCGCCAGAATCACCAGCAGGCAAATCGCCGAAGCGTATCGTTTCCAATTCATAATCATTCTCCTACATAACATTCAAAGATCCCGCCGCAGTACCCCGGGTCGCCGGGTTCCAATTCTTTGGGGTCGTTCTTCACACATTGCAGCGTCACCGGATCAGGAATATCGCCGTTCCAACACAGCTGCGGCGCGGGCTTGGCCAGGCGCAGCTTGCCCTCGGCCAGTACCGTGCCGTCCGGGCTTTTCACCCGGTAGGGGTAGGTGATTTCCCAAAACGGGGGGTTGATCACATACGCGTGGGTCAGGGTCACAAATCCCTGACGGTCGCTGCCGGCCGCCGGAGTCAATTCCGCGCTCAGCCAGGCCGTGGCCGAGTTCATCTCCGCCAGTTCCAGGCGCGTGCCCGCCGCCAGCGGCTGGCTCATCTGGAAGGCCAGGGTGCAGGACACAGCCGGGACGCTCAGGTTGACCACATCCCCATTCATCACAGCAGCTTTGCCGCCCGCGGGCATATCGTACACACCGCCCGCATAGTTGGCCGCGCCGTTGAACTCCAGGCCCATGCACCAGGCCGTCAGGCTCTGCGAAACCTCGGTCGGCGCGGGCTGCGCTTCGGTCGGTGCCGCCGTAGGCTGGGGTTCGGGAGTCGGTTCCGCTGTGGGCACAGCGGTAGGCTCCGCCGCAGCGGTAGGTTCCGCAGGAACGGCCGTGGGAACCTGGCTGGGAACAACGGCTGCCGCGGGGGTGGCCTGGGCCGCCGGGGAACAAGCCGCTAACACCATCATCAGGCAGGCCGTCACCGCCCACCCCATCCGCACACGATTGTGCAAAATGAATTTATGCATACTGCACTCCCAATCCACAAGATTGCTCAACCCCGCTGCCGTTCCGCGGCTCAGGGTTGAGGGGGTTCCGAATAATAAAAAATGCCGCCGTCCTCCACGCGCAGCGCGCGGTACAGGCCGGTCACCAACGTGCGGATGCGCTCTTCCGTCCGCTCGCCGTACAGTTCGGCCAACTGGTCGTCAATCTGATCAAACAGCACCAGCGCCGCCCCATCCTCACGGAACAGGCGCTGCGCCGGATCCTGGCTAAGGTCGCCGTCGCCGTAGCGGCTGAACTCGCTCAGCCCCTGGTTCAGGTACACCTCTTTGAGCGGGTACGAGGCACGCCCCGTCAGGGCCAGCAAAGCCGTCTCCTGATTGGTGATGATCAGGGTATCTTCCGGCAGTGCCCGCACCGCCCGAATCAACTCCGATCCGCGCCATTCCGCCGAATTGTACCCCAAACCCAGCCGGGCGTACTGTTTTGCCACCGGCAGCGACAGGCGCGCATACCACAGGCCCGCCAAAATCAGCGCCGCCGCCAGCCCCACCCGCACCCAGGCCGCCCGCCCCGCGAAGCGCCCGCTCACCCAGGCCAGCCCCACCGCCGCCATCAGCACCGCCAGGTGCAGCGGAGAGAGCATGCGCGCGTTGATGGTGATCGGCGGGTAGGTGGTGAGCTTAACCCCCAGCGTCACTGCCAAAAACAGCCCGCAGAAGATCCCCAGCAAAGCCAGCAGCCGCCGGGCATCCTCCCATTCCGCGCCGCGCCGCGTGCGCAGGCGCAGCCCCACCCACAGCGCCCAGCCGATCAAAGCCGCCGCGGCTGCCCAGGGCAAAATCTGGTTGAGCACGCCCGGGTAAGGGGATTGATACACCCACGCATCCGGCACCAGCCAAAAGAGCAGCGCCGCCGAAAAATCGGGCCAAAATTCCACAAACCGCTGACCCAGCCCGCCCGCGCCCAACAGGCTGCGCGAAGCCACGGTGGCCGTCTGGCTCAGGTCGTACGCCACCCACACCGCCATCGGCAGCAGGGCCAGCCCCCCATACACCGCCGCGTCCCGCAGCCGCACTTTCCAGCTCGGGCGCCCAAAGATCAGCAGACCCAGCCCGCCGGCCGCCGCAAAAGCCACCGCGTTGTACCGGGTGAGGAAGGCCAGCCCCGCCAAAATGCCCGCAATGATCAAAGCTTTCCAGCTCGACTCTCCCGCCGACCACAGGCGCAGCAGCAGCCCCAGGCTGGCAAACCCCAAAAAGAGCGCCAACGGCTCCGACATGGCCCACACGGCCGCCGGCATCAGCACCGGTGAGGCCAGGGTCAGCCCCGCCGCCAGCCAGGCGTACAGGGTGGAGCGCGTGGCGCGCGCCGTCATCAGGCCCGCCAGCACCACCAGCCCGCCCATCAGCGCGGCGTTGAGCCAGCGCGCCGCCGCCTCCAGGTTGGCGGTGAACAGCCCCAAAAAGCTCAGCACCAGCGAGAAAAAGGGAGGGAAATACGGCAGCAGGCGAAATTCACCCTGCGGCCCCACCAGCCCCAGCCCCACGCCCGCCAGCAAATTGCGCGCTGAGGTGATGTAAATGGTGGCGTCCCCGCCAATCCCCGGCCCACCGATGGTGGCGTACAGCACCAGCCCGACCCCCGCCGCCCCCAAAGCAGCCAGCCCGCCCCAACGCACCGCGGGGCGCTGCATCCAGGTTTCCACTTTCTCCCAGGCCGCTTTCATGGGGTCACCTTTTCCGTCTTTTCAAACAGAGCCTGATCGCCGTACAGCCCCAGGTACACATACCCGGCTGCCTCCAAGGGCTGGCGCACCTGCGCCAGATCGGGGTAGGCCCCGGCTGCCGCGATCACAAATTCTACCCCCAGTTCGGGCAGCATGGCGATGCTTTCCGCGGAGGGGAACTGCTCCATCACCGGCCGGATGCGCGCATACTGCGGCGGGGGGAAAGCGTTAAAGAACCCGCCCACAAACGGCTTGCCGTGTTCCAGGGTGTAATAAGTCTGTTCCTGGTCTTCGCTCAGGACAAAGGGGAACTGGATCACCGCCCCTTGCCCAGGGAGCTGGGCCAAAGCCGCATCCACCGGGCGGGCCTGCACCGGCGCGAATTCCTGCACCGGCCCCGGGTAGAAATCCAGCAGCACCAGGGCCAGCATGCCCAAGAGCACCGCCCCTTTCCAGCGCTGCGCCGTGCGGCCCAGCACCTGCGCCGCGCCCAGCCCCGCGCCCACGCTGACAAACAGCAGCGCAAACAGCCCAAAGCGCATCAGCGCGCGCAGTTTGGCATAAAACGGAAAATGATCAAAAAGATAATAGCCCGGCAGGTGCACCAGCGGAATTTCTGTGCGTCCCAGCACCCCTTGCAGGAACCCAGGCACGCTCACCCGCACCGGTTCGCTCAGCCAGTGCAGATCGGTGCCCATCGCCAGCACTACCGCCGCCGCCCCCGCCCAAAACAGGCTCACCACCAGCCGCCGGTGCCCGCCCCGCCTGCGCAGGATCAAGGCCAGCAGGGCCAAAGCCCCCGCCGCCGCGCCCACATACAGGGTGGCTTCCACCCACAGCTCACGGTTAAAATGCTCACCCACCCAGCGCCCCCACAGAAAATGATCCGTGGAGGGCAGCAAAAAATCGGTCGGGCTGGCCGAATAGCGCCGCGTCACGGCGATATCCCGATCCGGCAGGCCGCCCTGCTGGTTCAAGGCCACGTACGGCCCCACGCCCAGCGC
>DAIOUB010000008.1:31072-41595 GCA_036751735.1 Levilinea sp.
ACCGTCCCCGCCACCAGCCCCGCCCCCCAACTGCCGGTCAGCTTGCGCACCCACAGGAACATGAACAGGCCCGAAAGGGCATAGCTCAACAGCATGGCCGCGTTGTAACCGAAGGTCGCCCCGCCCACCAGGCTGAAAGGCAGCGCCAGCCCCAGCATGGCCGGGGTGATCTCGGTGTAGGCCATGTTCCAGCCTTCCGGGTAATTCAAGAACCACACGTCAAAGGGGTTGGCCCCCAGATCAAACAGGGCCTTCTTCACCCAGCCGATCATCCACACAAAGTAAATGTTATCGCCGATGCGCCCGGCCAGCGCCGACCCCATGTGCAGCACCAGTGGCCAGGTCATCACCACCCCCAGAATCGCAAAAAACAGCGCCGCCCCCACCCAACTGCGCCCGCCGAACCATCGTTCGCCTGCCTGTCGCGCTCGTTCCACGCTGCCTATCCCTCACCTCACCAGGTGATCCGGCGCCCTTCCGCCGCGGATTGATGCACCGCCAGCGCCAGTTCCAGCGCCCGTTGACCGCCTTCCAGCCCGCAGACCGGCTCGGCCTTGCCCTGCATCACGTCCATAAAATGCTGCATCTCCGCCAGGAACAGGTGATTGCGCTCAAAATCCGCGGGCGGCAGATAAACCTCTTCCGTCCCGTCCTCAGCCTTCACCCAGCGGGCCGCGCCGTCGGCGTTATCCCACCGCAGCAGCCCCTCGGTGCAGGTGATCTCCAGGCGGTGTACCGGCGGCCGCCGGTAGTAATCCAGGTGCAGGCTGGCCACCGCGCCGCTTTCAAAGCGCAGGCCGATCTCACCCATATCTTCCACCTCAATTTCCAAATCGCTGATCTGGCCCGTGAAGGCCCACAGGCCGTTCACCTCACCCAGCAGCCAGCGCAGATAGTCCAGGGGGTGTGAGAGCGTCACCACCACCCCGCCGCCCAGATCGGCCCGCGCGCTGTAGCTTTGGCGGTAATCCTCCCACGGGTGCCAGGCGGGCAAAAATTCGCCCCATTCCACCCGTGCCGAAAGCGGCCGTCCCGCGGTCTGCTGGCGAATCAACTCGGCCAGTTTTTGCAGCCCGGGGTGAAAGCGGAATTGAAAGCCCACCAGCAGCTTGCCGCCGCCCCGCTGCAGCGCCTCACCCAGGGCCGCGACCCCCGCCAGGCTGTGCGAGATGGGCTTTTCCATCAAGATATGGCAGCCCGCCTCGGCCGCGGGCAAAGCCACGTCCAGATGGTTGGCGGTTGGGTTGGCGATGATCACCGCGTCCGGTTGGTGGGCCAGCGCCGCCCCCAGGTCATATTCCACCGTCAGCCCCGCCAGTTCGTCCTCCGGCAGGGTGCTTTTACCCGTGCGGTACAGCACAATGTCGTCTTGTCCCAGGGCGCGCAGATTGCGCAGATGCCGCCGCCCGATGGAACCGTAGCCCGCGATCAAGAATCTCATGCTGCTCTCCTCGTCAACGCTCCAGCGCCAGCTTCGCCAGGTACGCGCCTGTGCGCTTGCCCGCGCTGCCGTCGGTATAGGTCACTTCATCCTGCACAAATTTGCGCCGTTCCGCCCCGTCCAACTGCGGATCGTTCAGATAGGCGTCCAGCGCCGCGCGCAGCTGCCCCTCATCAAAAGCCACGCGCCCGGCCTGGGCCTCGCGGAAGCGCTGGTGGGTGGGCCATTCGGCAATATCGGTCAGCGCCAGCGAGAATTTCCCCGGCGTGTTCCAGCCGCCCGGCGTATCCAAACACACGCTCACAATCGGGCGGTCGTGAATGGCCGTCTCCACCACCATGGTGGAATACACCGTGGTGAACACATCCGAATGCGCCATCATCGAGGCCTTCTCCGGCATATCCTCGCCGGAGTAATACCCCAGTTCCCCGCCCAGCGCCACCGGCTCCACCAGATGGACATGCGGCATGTGTTGAATCATCTGCCGCACGCGCTGGGCTTCCTGCTCATACAGCGACCCGGGCATAAAATGGTTAGGATGCAGGCGAATCAGCAGTTGGCTGGGTTGGGCCAGCGCATCTTCTGAAACCAGACGCGCCAATGTTTCCATATTGCGGAAGTTGGGCGAAAAGGTCACAAACGAACAGGCGTAAGAAATCAGCTTGCGCTGCGGGTCCAGCCCGTGCAGGCGGAAATACTCCTCGCGCGGGATGACCCATTCTTTGCGGAAATAGCCGTCGTAGGTGGGGATGCCGCCCACATGCACGCGTTCCGGCGCCCAATCGGACCCCAGCACCAGCTCGCGCTTTTGAATTTCTGACCAGCAGGTGGCGTAATCCACCCGCGCCCCCGGCAGGCGGTAGCTGGAAGGGTTATCCCAGCCGATGACGGCCGCCGCCGTGCGCACGCCGCGCTGCCCGGCCTGGCGCAGCAGATAGCGGTCCAGCCGCCAGCCGGGCGTGCTGGCCACCACCAGACTGGGCTGGTATTGATCCAGCAAATCGCCGTACAGATCGGGAGCAAAGCGCATCTGCGCCCGCACCAGGCCCTGGCGCATCCAGCGCGAACGGCGCAGTCCCCAGGTCAGCCCGCGAATCAGCGGCATGAGGCGTTTGGCCTTGGCGCTGGATTCGTAATCCATCTGGCGCAAATGCCCGTCCATGGCGTTGGTGTTGATGCGCTGCGAGCCGCCCATCCAGCGCAGGAAGTGCAGCCAGTACTGCAAGGTGTGGTTGTTGCCCTCAAAATACTGCCGCGCCTGCTGAAAGCGCAGCCCTTCCACCGTCAGACCCGGCCGCCCAAAGCGCTGTGAAATCTGCTCGCGCAGGCCGTCGTCGGTCAAGAGCACCACTTCCAGCCCCGCATCCAGCAGGGTGGGCACAACATCGCTCTGTAAAAAGTACACAATCGCCAGACCGTGATCGGCGCTGATAAACACTCGTTTGGTCATACGCTGCTCGCTTCGGCTCCTGTCCACCGCTCAATCGCGGTCATAATACCAACGAAAAATGGCGTCATACAAACCCAGCATCACCTTGCGCACCGGCGGAAAGTCCAAAATGCCCGCCCGGCGGCTGCGCACGGCCCGGTCGGCCGTGGCCGAAACCATGCCCGGCATGTTGCGCAGCGTGTTGCTCATATTCATCGCCAGCGGTTCCACCGGCATCAGCCGCAAATACCCCGCCGCGTTCATGCGCTCATCCAACTGCTTCACCTGCCCCATCGGGCGGCTCATGCTGAAGGGCAGGAACTCCGCCAGCACGTCTTTGCGCGCCAGGAACTGCCAATGCGAAGCCCCGGCGATAGCCTGCACACCCGCATAGGTCAGCCGCACGTCCTGGCTGCTGTCGTAATGCGCGCGGATCTCCTCTTCGCTCTGCCCCAGGCTCAAATCGAACTCGCGGAAGACCTCAAAGGGGATCAACTGCCCGCGTTCCACCTGGGCTTCGCGCTCCCCCCAGGCTTCGGTGGCGGTGTAGTACTCCGGTTTGGTGCGAAACGGCCGCGCCGTCACCATGCCCACCTTGGGGAAGGTCTCCAGCAGTTTCATGCTGGCCCCCAACCAACCCTTGTGGAAGTAGCAGTCGTTATCGGTGTAGGCGATGACCTCGCCCGGCGCGCCTGCCAGGATCATGTTCCAGGCCCCGCCCTTGCCCAAATTCTTCTCGCTCAGCATCAGGTGCTGAATCCTACCGGCCTCGTGCTGATCCAACAGATACTGGCGCACTTCCGGGCAGCTGGCGTTGTCAAACACCAAAAGGTCAAAGGGCAGGTCCGTGTTTTCCCACAGGCTGCCCAAACAGGCCTTCAAAACGTCCAGCATTTCGGCGTAAAACCCGCTCAGGAACGGGATGTAGTTCAGCACCGCCACGGTGATTTTTTCCGGCTGGCTGACGTCTTTCACAAATTTTGCGGGGTTCTGTCCAACGCGCATCACGCTCTCCCAAACCAAGATCCAACTAGCTTTTTCGCGTCCGCAGCCAGGCGCGGCCTTCGCGGTAGGCCTTCAGCGGGTGAAACACGGCGTAAAACACCTGCCCCAAGGCCATACTGCGCAGCTTCACCAGGGGGAAGATCTCCACCTCGCGCCAGAAGCGTTTCCAGCTCAACTGCGGCCTGCGCAGCTTTCCCTGCACCAGCTCGCGCTCGCAGTCCCACAGCCCAAAGATGGTGCGCCGCCCGCCCGCCAAGCGCACATTGTCGTTGGTCTCCGGCAGGCGGTAATGCGGCTGGCCGTTGGGCAAATGGCTGTAATCGTGATCCTGATGCACAATGCGCATGCTGGGGGTGGCGTTCACCACCGTCCAGCCGCTGCGCCGCGCTTCATAGATCATCCAGTTATCCCAGCCCGCCCGGCCGATGGCAAAAGCGGGCATGCGGCCAAAGCACTCGCGCGGGAAGAAGAAATAATCGCTGCCTCCCGGCGGGTGCAGCCGCCCGCGGGCCTGAATATCCGCGCTCAGGCGGGCGTCCCACCCCGGCGTAAATTCCAGCCGCTCGCGCACGTCCAGATCCCAGCGCTGCCCCACCATCAAAAAGCGCTCGCGCAGCGCGCGAACCTGCTCCACCGCCGGAATCAATTCCGGCAGCAGCAAAATGTCCGCGTTCACATAGCCCAAAATCGGGCTGTCCGAATGTTCGCGCGCCAGTTCGAAAATCGAGCTGACCAGGGGCGTGCCCAAGGCGTTGCGGGCCACCTGCGGCAAATGGCGCAGGCCCATCTCCGCCGCCGTCTCGGCCAGGCCGTCCTCTTCACCCACCAGCAAAATCTCCACCGCCGGCCCCAGCGCCTTCCAGGATTCCAGGGCGTTGCGCTGAATGGTGGTGATGTGCGCATCGCGAAACGGCTTGGGGGCGGTGAACAGGGTGATCAGGCTCATGGCTGCCCCCCCAGCGCGCGCGGGTCCACTTCCTGAGTCTGTTTGGCGGCCACATCGGCGTTAATGCGCGTCAATTCCGGCTCGCGCTGCACCAGTTCCAGCACCTCCAGCCAGGAAAAGTCCTCGCGTCCCGCAAAGCGTCCCACAATCTGGCGCAGCAATTCCAAATCCGCCGGGGTGTCCACCGTCCAGCGCAGCGCGCCGTAATCCGGGTCGTGATCCACCACGTGCACGCGGAAGCGGCCTTCCTGATCGTAGAAATAGGGCATCACGTGCTCGCGCTCATAGGGTTGCGCCGCCTCGCGCCAGGCGCGTTCCAATCCGGCGTAGCTGCACACCTCGGTATCCAGCCCAATGGGATAGGTGCGCTTCCAGGGCGGCGGCAGCCGGTTGGCGGCGAAATCCGCCCCGGACTCAAAAAAGGCCGCGATGGTCTCGTCCATCACCCCTGGGTCAATCAGGGGGCAGTCGCCCGTCACGCGCACCACCACATCCGCCCGAAAAGCCTGCGCCGCGCGGTAAAAGCGGTCCAGCACATCAAACACACTCCCGCGGAACACGGGAATATCCTGTTCCTGGCACAGCGCCGCGATGGGGTCATCCGCCGGGTCGTCCGTGGTGGCCACGCCCACCGCATCCACGCGCGCGGCCCGCCGGGCGCGTTCCACCGCCCATAGGAGCATGGGCTTACCGCCGATGTCTTTCAGCACTTTGCCGGGCAGCCGGCTGGAACCCATGCGGGCCTGAATGATCGCTACCGTTCGCACATCGTCCTCAACGTTCTGCGCGCCGTTTGGCCTGGGTTTGCACCGCCAGGTCGTAGGCCGCCAACAGTTTTTGAAAATTTTTCTTCCAATCAGCGCGTTCTTCGGCCAGCCTGCGCGCCGCGCTCCCCATGCGCGCCAGCGCGGCCCGGTCTTGCGCCGCTCTCACCATCACCGCCGCCAGGGCATCGGCGTCCCCCGCCGGAAAGCGCCAGCCGTGTTCCCCGGTCTGCACCCATTCCGCGTTGCTGGGGATATCCGTCACCACGGACGGACGGCCGCAGGCCAGGGCTTCCATCAGCGACACCGAAGAGCCGTCGCTGTAGGCCGCGCTCACGTACACATCCGCCAGGCGGTAAAACTCCGCCAGGTTCGTGTTGCTCACCTGCCCGCCAAACCACACCCGTTCCGTCATGCCCGCCTGCTCCAGCAGACGGCGCAGTTCCGCGGCCTGCGACCCGCCCCCCAGCAGCAGCAGACGCAGTTCAGGCACTTCCCGCGCCGCGCGGCAAAAAGCCCGCACGACCACGTCCACACCGTAAAGCGGCTCCCAGGCGCGCAGCGAAAGGAGCACAAACGCGTCCTCCCAGCCCATGCGCGCCCGCTGGGCCGGCGCCTCCCCCGGAGAAAACCGGGTCAGGTCCACGCCCCAGGGGAAGAGCACCATGCGTTCTCGCGGAAAGCCAAATTCCGCCGCCCGATCCGCCACCGCCTGACAGTCGCCCACCAGAACATCCGTGCGGCGCAGGGTGAACTGCGTGGCCCAGCGCCAGGCGCGGCTGCGGTCGGCATCTTTGAGCAGGTCCGAGCCCCAAGACATGCTCACCAGCGGGTGAAAGCCCGCCGCCGCGGTCAAAAAGGCCGCCGTCTGCACACTGCCCGCGTGCACCACATCCGGCTGCACCTGCCGCAGCACCTGGCGCAGACTGCTCACCAGCCGCAGCCCCTCCTGCCAGCGCGCCGGGCGGTCCCCGCCGTACCAGTGAATCTGTTCCACCGCCGCCGGAATGGGCCGGTCTTCCCGCTGCATCCCGCGCCGCTCCAACCGCAAAAAGCTCACCGTGTGTTCGCTTTCGGCCAGCGCCGTCAAAAAGCGGTGATCGTGGGGGGTGTAGTCGCGGGTGAAATACAGAACGCGCAATCAGGCTCCCAGTTGGGTCCAGCGCAGTTCTTTGCCGAAGGGGATGTCCTCGACGGCTGTCGTGCCCACCACCGCCTCAATCTCATGCGGGCGGATCGCCCCCGGCGCCGCCGGGCGCAGCACGTCAATCATCTCGCGGGTCATCTTTTCGCCCGCGCGGATGTCGCGCGCCGCCCGCAGGCAGCGCCGCTGCACCACGGAGGTGTCCACTTCGTTCTCAGCGATGGTCTTATCCGCCGAACCCAAAGCCCGCTCCAAATAGCGCGTGTTTTCCACCATCTCATGCCAGGAATCCGGGTTCATGGCAAATTTATGATCCGGCCCCTCGCGCGAATTGTCGTCCGTGAAGTGCTTTTCCACCACGCGCGCCCCCAGCGTCACCGCGCCCAACACGGTCACATGCCCCGGGGTGTGGTCCGAAAGGCCCAGCACCACCTGCGGGAACATCAGCCGGTAGGTTTCTAACACGCGCAGGTTGATGTATTTGAAATTTTCCAGGCTGGCGGTGTAATTGGTGTTGCACTGCATCAGCACCAGCTGGGGGTTGATCTTCAAAATGGCGTGCACCGCCCGCTGCACTTCGCCGATCTCAGCCGCGCCGGTGGCCAGCAGCACGGGCTTGTTCTTGCGCGCCATGCGCTCCAGGGCTTCGATCCAATCAATTTCGCCGGAGCCGATCTTATAAGCAGGCATATAGGCGTCCAGCAGGTCAATCGCATCAAAATCATAAGGCGAAGAGAAGTACTCAATCCCCACCTCTTCGCACACCGCCTTGAGTTCCTCGCTCCAATCGAATGGGATCGAAGCGTCCTGGTACACCTCAAACACCGATTTTTTCCAACTCGCCTGGTGTGAAAGCTGCCCCCCCATGTGGCGAAAACCGTAATCCGAAACGATCTTGGGCGCGCGGAAATTTTGGAACTTGGCCGCGTCCGCCCCGGCCTGCTTGGCCAGGCGGATCAGATACTTGGCGCGTTCCAAACTGCCGTCGTGGTTCGCGGCGATATCCGCGATGAAATAGGTGGGGTTGTCGCCGCCAATGCTCCGGTTTCCAATTCTCATTTCCATCTTTCTCTCCTCAGGGTGGAAATCTCTCCCCTGCCCATTCTCAGGCAGGCGCAGGTTAAGCGGCCGCGCCCAGGGTGCGCAGCATATCTGGGTATCCCTGGCGGAACTGGTGATAGAACAAATCCAAACCCGCGCTCACATCGGGCAAATCCTGGCCCAAAGCCGCGCGCAGCTTATCGGTGTTCAGGGTCAAATTGGGCGAGCGCGCCGCCGCCAAACCGCCGTCATATACCGAGGCCGGCTCGATCAGCTTGGCCGAAAAGCGGAATCGCCGCGCAATCCGCAGCCCAAATTCATATTTACTCAACGCCTCCGGGCCCACCACGTGGTATAGGCCCGTCAATTCCCGCGCCGCCATCTCGGCCAGCAGGTCGCTCAAGTGAATCACGTTCATTGGGCAAAAGAGTACATCCGTGAAGCCTTTCATGTTTCTGCCCGCCCGCAGGTTATTAAAGAACCACTCCGCCAGGCTGCGCTTGCCCGCCAGGCTCCAGCCGAAGAAGTTCACCCGCGCCACCAGCGCCTGCGGAAAAGCCGCCAAAACAGCCTGCTCCCCCGCCAGTTTGGTGCGCGCGTACACGCTCAGCGGGTTGGGGGCGTCTTCCTCGCGGTAATAGCCCACCTTGCCGTCAAAGACCGCATCGGTGGAAATATGCACCATCTGAATCCCCAGCCGCGCCGCCGCACGGGCCAGTTCGGCCGGCAGCTCCGTATTCATGCGCTGGGCCGTCTGAGGGTCGCTTTCGCAGGCGTCCACGTTGGCGATCGCCGCCGCATGCAGAATCACGTCGGGGCGCGCCGCCGCCAGCACCGCATCCACGGCGCCGGGCTGGCTCAAATCGGCCTGCAGCGTCTCAAACGGAACCCCCACCAGGCCCTGGCGGTGCACCACCCCCACCACCGTCTGCTGGCGGGCGTGCCGCAGGGCAAAATTCAGTCCCAGCAGGCCGCCGGCGCCCGTCACCAGCCAGCGCGTCATTCCAGCTTGCCCTCATGCAGCGCGGTTTCAATGGGCGCGATCATGTCCTGAATCTGCGCAATCGTCATCCATTCCGGGTTGTTGTTGCTGGCGTATAAAAAGCCGTCCGGCAGCGACTTGCCCTTCTGGGCCCATTCCTGCCCGCGCCACTGGGTTTCCCAGGGCGTGTCCACCGGCTGAACCACGAACATGTCCTCCAGCTCCACCGTGGAACGAGCTTCATCTTCCGAAACCAACAGCTCATGCAGCTTTTCACCGGGGCGAATGCCGATGACGTTGATCTCGGATTCCGGCGAAATGGCCCGCGCCAGATCCACCAGGCTCATGCTGGGGATTTTGGGCACAAACACTTCGCCGCCGTGCATCTGTTCCAAACAGCGGATCACAAAGCGCACGCCCTGTTCCAGCGAGATCCAAAAGCGGGTCATGCGCTCGTCGGTCACGCTCAGCGGGCCGTTGTTGCGCTGCTTGAGGAACATGGGCACCACACTGCCGCGGCTGCCCACCACGTTGCCGTAGCGCACGCAGCTAAAGCGCGTGGATGTGCCGCCCGCGTAGGCGTTGCTCTGCACAAACAGCTTTTCCGCCGCCAGCTTGGTGGCCCCATACAGATTCACGGGGTTGACCGCCTTATCCGTGCTCAGGGCGATCACCCGCCCCACGCCCGCATCCAGGGCGGCGTCAATCACGTTGCTGCTGCCCAGGATATTGGTCTTGATGGCTTCCATAGGGTTATATTCACAGGCGGGAACCTGCTTGAGGGCCGCCGCATGCACCACAATATCCACACCGTTAAACGCCCGCCGCAGACGCTGTGCATCGCGAATATCGCCGATGAAATAACGCAGCGAAGGGTGATCAAAACCCGCCACGCGCATCTCATGTTGTTTCAGTTCATCGCGGCTGTAAATGATGATTTTGGCCGGGTGATACTCTTTCAGCATCACATCCACAAATTTCTTGCCAAACGACCCAGTCCCGCCGGTCACCAACACCACTTTCTTGGTCCAATCCATATCAGTCTCCTTGCTCAGGTTTAACCGCAGCGGGGGATGTCCCCCCGAATTTGATCACTTTGCGCAGAATCGGCCGCGTGGGGCTGTGGCGGGCCGCCTCTTCGAAGCCCAGGGCGCGGTAGGTCTTGGCCAGGCCGGTGTAGGCGTACACATCCGGGTAGGTCCCGCCGGCCGGTTCTACCGGATAGGCTTCCACCACCTGCGCCCCCTGCTGTGCGGCGTAGTCCACCGCCCCGGCGATCAGCGCCCGCATGACCCCCTGACGGCGTTTGTGGCGCGCCACATAAAAGCACACGATGGCCCACACCGGCTGGTCGTCCACGCGCTTGAGCACCCGCGAACGCTCCAGGGTCGGGAAGTCCTCGCGCGGCCCCAGGCTGACCCAGCCCACGGCCTGCCCATCGGCATACGCCAGCAGACCCGGCACATGTTCCTCATCCACCAGCGCGCGCAGGCTTTGGCGGTGAGGCTCACCTTTTCCGGCGTCAAAGGCTTTGCGCGGAAGCCGCCAATACATACACCAGCAGCCGCCGTACGCCCCTTTGGCCCCAAACAGGCCCTCCAGGTCGCCCCAGCGCTCCGGCGTCACCGGAAGCACGGTCATCCCGCCCAACTGCGCGCTGTGTTTGTCCATCTCAGCCCTCATGCCTTACGCACGATTACCAGGGGATACTGTCCGTTTTCGCCAAAATACTTTGGCCAGCGCTCTTCCATCCAATACAGCAGCCGCAGGC
>DAIOUB010000009.1:0-6351 GCA_036751735.1 Levilinea sp.
TCCATGCTCCAGCGCCGCCTGCGCATCGGTTATCCGCGTGCGGCGCGGCTGATGGAAGAGCTGGAGGCTTTGGGGGTGGTGGGCCCGGCCCAACCCGGCGGGCGCGAGCGCGAAGTCTTGATGAGCCCCGATGATGAAATTGACCTGGACGGCTCAGCGCGGGATGGGTATGACGACGAGGACGAGGATTGAGCCGGGCAAGGTTGAGCCTCTCGCTTGACAGTTTGCCTGGGGTAAGATAGCATAAGAAGGCTGGTTTTTCACCGGCTTTTACCCTTTTTTCGACGGAGTTACCCTTGGAACAGGCAGTGAAGAAAGAAGAGCCGAAGACTGTTACCGATTACGCGCGGGCGATTTTTAAGGGGGCATTTCTGCCGATCGCGGCGTTTTTGAACCGCCTGGGGATCAAACCGAATACCATCACCATCTTGGGTCTGGTGGGGCATGTGGGCGGGGCCGTTTTGGCGGCGTTGGGCTACATGACCTGGGCGGGTCTGCTGCTGCTGGTGATGGCGCCTTTTGATTTCTTAGACGGCACCATGGCGCGCCTGCGCGGAGAATCCTCCAACTTCGGCGCCTTTGTTGACTCGGTGACCGACCGCTATTCGGAATTCTTCATCCTGGGCGGCCTGCTGGTGTATTTCCTGGAGCATGCCAACCGCGAAGGGGCCATGCTGGTTTATCTGGCGGCGGCGGGGTCGCTGTTGGTTTCGTATATTCGCGGGCGAGCCGAGGCCCTGGGCTATGACGCCAAAATCGGCATCCTTTCGCGCCTGGAACGCTACATTGTTCTCATCCCTGGCCTGGTCTTTAATATTCCTGTGGCGGCTTTGTGGGTCATCGCGGTGCTGTCAAATGTGACCGCCGTGCAGCGCATCCTGCATGTCCGCCGTCAGGCGCACGCCGCGCGCGTGAAATAATTCTATTTCTCTGAGGGTAGCCCTGTGACTCGTGAAGGTTTTTATATCGGCCCGTTGTTTGTCCATTTTTACGGCGTGATCATCATGTTGGGGGCATTGGCGGCGGCCTGGCTGACGGCCTGGCGCGCCAAGAAGGCTGGCGTGGATGCGGAAAAAGTGTGGGATATGCTCCCCTGGGCGCTGCTGGGCGGCGTTTTGGGGGCGCGCATCTGGCACATTTTAACCCCCCCGGCCTCGATGGTGGAACGCGGCTACACCACCTGGTATTATCTGACCCACCCGCTGGATATGCTCATGATCTGGAACGGCGGCCTGGGGATCCCCGGCGCGGTCATCGGCGGGGCCATCGCGGTGTACATTTTCTGCCGCCGCAACAAGCTGAGCTTTTTGCAGTGGACCGATTTTATCGCCCCGGGGCTGGCCCTGGCGCAGGCCGTGGGACGCTGGGGAAATTATGTCAATCAGGAAGTGTACGGCGGGCCTTCGAACCTGCCGTGGGCGATTTTCATTGAGCCGCGCTACCGCCTGCCAGCCTTCGCCAATGTGGAATATTACCACCCGCTGTTTTTCTATGAAATGCTGTGGAATTTGCTGAATATGGGCGTGCTGCTGTGGGTGAGCGCGCGCTTTGCCCAGCGCCTGCGTAAGGGTGAGATTTTCTTCCTTTACTTGATTATCTACCCTGTGGGGCGCTTTTTCCTGGAGTATTTGCGGCTGGATCCTTCTCCGGTCGCTGGCTTAAACGCTAACCAAACCCTGATGGCCATCACGGCTCTGTCTTCGCTGGCATTCATCCTGCTGCGTCGGCGGCTGTTTCCGGTGGAACCGGAAGAAGTTCAGGACGAGGCGGGCGACGACGAACCATTGGAGCCGGCCGCGGAGGCAGACGCCTAGACCGTTTGCCCTGTGGGGCGGCCCAAGAAAGAGGGTTGCCGGATGATCCTGGCAGAGGATCTTACCAAGCATTTTGACGATTTTGTGGCCGTTAATGGTATCTCTTTAGACGTGCCCACCGGACGGGTGATGGTGGTTTTGGGCCCGAACGGGGCTGGTAAAACCACCACCGTGCGCATGCTGACCAGTATCTTGACCCCCACCCGCGGAAGAGCGCTGGTGGCGGGGTTTGATGTGGTGCGGCAGGCCCATGAGGTGCGGCGGGTGGTGGGGGTGCTGACCGAACATCACGGCCTGTATGGGCGCATGAACGCGCATGAATACCTGGAGTTTTACGGCAATTTATACGGCCTGAGCAGCCGCGAGGCCCGCCGCCGCAGCGATGCACTCCTGGAGCAGTTTGGCCTGGCTTCGGCGGGCAAGAAGCGCCTGGGGGAATATTCCAAAGGCATGCGCCAAAAGCTGGCCCTGGTGCGCGCACTGCTGCACGAGCCGCCGGTGCTGCTGCTGGATGAACCCACCTCAGCCATGGACCCCGAAAGCGCGCGCATGGTGCGCGACGCCATTCACACCCTGCGCTCCAGCGAGCGCACCATCCTGCTATGCACGCACAACCTGCTGGAAGCTGAAGAGCTGGCCGATCAGGTGGCTATCATCCGCACCGGACGCATCATCCGCACCGGCACGCCGGAGAACCTGAAGCGCGAACTGCTGGGGGCACCGGAATTTGAGGCGCGCCTGGGCAGCAGCCTGAACGGCTGGACGCCGGACGGGCTGCCGGAGGGCGTGCGGTTGACGGGGCAGGGCGAAAACTGGCTGCGCTTTGGCGTGGAAGCGCCGCAGGCGGCCAACCCCAGCCTGCTGCGCCGCCTGTTGGAAGAGCATCTGGCGGTGGTGGCCTTCTCTGAAGTGCCGCGCAGCCTGGAACAGGCCTATTTGGAGGCTGTTGCCCAAGAAAACCGCCAGGAGGCCGCCCGTGTTTAAGCGTTTATACCCTGCTCTGGTGATCACCCGCCGCGAGGTGCGCGACCAACTGCGCGATTGGCGCATCATCTTTCCGGTGTTGGGCCTGACGGTCTTTTTCCCCTTCCTGATGAATTTCACCGCCCAGCAGATGTTGGGCTTTGTCAACCGCTACGGGGCCACCATCATCGGCGAGCGCCTGGTGCCTTTCCTGCTGATGATCGTGGGCTTCTTCCCCATCTCGGTCTCGCTGGTGATCGCCCTGGAAACCTTCGTGGGCGAAAAAGAGCGCGGCAGCATTGAGCCCCTGCTCAACACGCCTCTGGAAGACTGGCAGCTGTATCTGGGTAAGCTGCTGGCGGCCACCATTCCGCCGCTGATGTCCAGCTTCTTGGGCATGTCGGTGTACCTGGCGGGCCTGGTGATTGGGGGTGTGCCCCTGCCGCCGCTGCAAGTGCTTTTCCAGATCTTCTCGCTGACGGTCGTGCAGGCGGTGATGATGGTGGCGGGGGCGGTGGTGGTCTCTTCGCAGGCCACCTCGGTGCGCTCGGCCAATCTGCTGTCCAGCTTCATCATCATTCCCGTGGCGCTGCTCATTCAGGGCGAGTCGGTGGTGATGTTCTGGGGCGATTACACCACCCTGTGGTGGGCGGTGGGGGGGCTGCTGGTGCTGACGGTGCTGCTGGTGCGGGTGGGCACAGCCCATTTTCAGCGCGAGGAGCTTTTGGGCCGCGAAATTGATGTGCTCAATGTGAAATGGATGTGGCGCGTTTTCCGGCGGGAATTCACCGGCGGGGCGGCTCATTTTGGAATGTGGCTGACGCGCAGCCTGCCGCGCGCCTTGCGCGATATGCGCGTGGGCATTTGGGTGGCGGCGGGGCTGGCGGTTGCGGGGGTGGTCATCGGCCTCAGCATTGTGCCGCGCTTTTTCCTGACGCTGAACGTTGCGGATATGGACCAGATGAGCGGACGCCTGCAGGATGTGCTGGACCTGTGGTCTTTGGCGGGGGCGGCGCCGGTGATGGCCATCTTCTGGCAGAATATGCGCGTGCTGCTGCTGGCTTCGGTGGTGGGGGCCTTTACCCTGGGCATTCTGGGGGTTCTGCCCCTCATGGCATCCACCGCGGCGGTGGGCTATCTGTACGGGCTGCTGGTTTCCAACGGCTTCCCGCCGCTGACTTTTGTGATGCTGATCCTGCCGCACGCCGTGCTGGAAATTCCCGCGGCGGTGCTGGCCACGGCGGCGGTGATCCACGCGGGGGCGCGCCTGGCCACGCCGGATTCGTCCAAAACCGTGGGCGAGGTGGGTTTGGCGGCTTTTGCAAACTGGTGTAAGATCATGGTAGGGGTAGTCATTCCGCTGCTGATCATTGCCGCGGGGATCGAATCCTGGCTGACCCCGCGTCTGGCGCTCTTATTCTTCCGCTAAGAGGAGAGGGTATGGGTAAGATCATTGTCCTGGGGTCAGCGAATGCGGTGGCGGGGTTGGAGCAGGAGAACACGCACCTGCTGTTCACCGCGGGTGAACGGGTGGTGCTGGTGGACTGCGGCAGCAGCCCCATTCCGCGCCTGCGCCGGTTGGGGGTAGACCCGCTGCGTCTGACGGATTTGATTTTGACCCATTTTCACCCCGATCACGTGGCGGGTGCGCCGCTGCTTTTGATGGACCTGTGGCTGCTGGGGCGCCGCGAACCGCTGCATGTGTACGGGCTTGCGGATGTGACCGACCGCCTGCAGGCCATGATGGATCTGTATAACTGGAAACGCTGGCCGGATTTTTACCCGGTGGAGTTCCACACCCTGCCGGCCGAGGAAATGACGCCGGTGGTGGCTGACGAGGCTCTGTCGGTGTGGGCGTCGCCGGTGCGCCATCTCATCCCCACGGTGGGGCTGCGGGTGCAGTTCCATGCCAGCGGCAAGGCGGCGGCCTACTCCTGCGACACCGAGCCTTGCCCGGCGGTGGTGGGGCTGGCCCGCGGGGCGCAATTACTGCTGCACGAATCAGCCGGCCAGCAAACCGGCCATTCCTCCCCTGCGCAGGCGGGTGAAACCGCGCGCCAGGCCGGGGTGGAAGCGCTGTATTTGATCCATTACGATACGAATCTGCCGGAAGCCGAGCTGACCGCGGCGGCGGCTGAGACCTTCGGCAAGCCGGTGCAGCTGGCGAAAGACTTTATGGAGTTTGAGCTGTAATTTGGGGGGCGGTTACCAGCCGTTCAAGTAGGGTTCCCACTCGAAATTTTCTTTCAGATGCCTGCCAAAGATGTACAGGGCAGAGGCCGGCGGCTCCTTGGGCGGGCGCAGCAGGGTCATGCCCGATTCCTCCAGAGTGCGGCCCCCTTTGCGGTGGTTGCAGGCGGCGCAGGCGGTGACCACGTTGGTCCACGTCTGGCGGCCGCCCAAACGGCGCGGGAAGATGTGGTCAATGGTCATTTCGCCGCCGGTGCGCCCGCAGTACTGGCAGGTGTGGGCGTCGCGCCGGAAGACCTCGCGCCGCGTCAGCTTGACGGTGGGGCGGGGGCGGTGGATCATCTTATCCAGGCGAATAATGGAGGGGCGGGGGAAGGCGTTGCGCGCAGTTTTAATACTCCCGCGGCCGTTTACCACCAGTGAGGCTTTGTCGGCCAGGAGAAGCCCGACCGCGCGCCGCATATCGCAGACGTTGATCGGTTCGTAATTGGCGTTCAGTACCAATACCGCTTCATCCATCGCAGCACCCTTGGAAGGATTATAGCACGACTTGAGGCGGCAGCAATTTGCCCTCCTGCGGCAACCTTACACAAAGCGTTGAGCCGTTTCTGCCTTTGGGGATACAATCAAGGCAGGTCAACCGCCTTACAGCGGCTGAATGAGTCTGAAAAGCGGAGGGTATGAACATGCGCGTATTGATCCTGGGCGGGAGCGGCCTGATTGGGCAGGCCTTTGTGCGGCGGCTGGTGGAGCGCGGCGACACGGTGACGGTGCTCAGCCGCAATCCGGAGCGGGTGCGGCTGCCGGCAGGCGCGCAGGCCGCCGCCTGGGACGGACGCACGCCGCAGGGCTGGGTGCATTGGCTGGAAGAGGCGGATGCCTTGGTGAACCTGGCGGGCGAAAACATCGGCGCGGGCCGCTGGAACGCCGAGCGCAAAGCGCGCATCCGCCAAAGCCGCGTGGACAGCGGCCAGGCGCTGGTGCGCGCGCTGGAACAGGCCCAAAAACGCCCTGGACTGCTGCTGCAAGCCTCGGCGGTGGGCTACTACGGCGTGAAAAGCCAGGACGTGCTGACCGAAGAAGCCCCCGCGGGGCAGGATTATCTCTCCTCGGTGTGCGTGGATTGGGAACAGTCCACCCAGGCGGCAGAGGCCTTGGGCGTGCGGCGGGTTCTGCTGCGCACCGGGCTGGTGCTGACCGGCACGGGCGGGGCGCTGGAACGGCTGCTGCTGCCCTTCCGCCTGTTCATCGGCGGGCCGCTGGGCAGCGGCAAACAGTGGTGGCCGTGGATTTCGCTGCGCGATCAGGTGGAGGCCATGCTCTTCTTGCTGGATCATCCCCAGGCCAGCGGGCCGTTTAACCTGACCGCCCCGCAGCCGGTGAC
>DAIOUB010000009.1:6451-24773 GCA_036751735.1 Levilinea sp.
TGGATCATCCCCAGGCCAGCGGGCCGTTTAACCTGACCGCCCCGCAGCCGGTGACCATGAGCGATTTTGGCCGCACCCTGGCGCGCGTGTTAGGGCGGCCCTATTGGCTGCCGGTGCCTGCCTTTGCCTTGCGGCTGCTGCTGGGTGAGATGAGCACCCTGGTGCTGGACGGGCAGCGGGCGGTTCCGGCGCGGCTGCTGCAATTGGGCTACACCTTCCGCCAGCCCGATTTGGGCACGGCCCTGCGCGAAGCCCTGGGTTAACTCACGTTTTTTCGGTTCTTCTTCCGGCCCAAGCCTGTACGGTTAAGGTACAATTGGGCCGGATGATTTTTAACCGAAAGGGACGACCCGCATGAAAAAAACGACCGTACAGGCGCTGACCGCGCTGGCTCTGGCGCTGTTGATCCTTCTGGCCTTAGACCGCCTGACCAACCGGCTGGATGTGGTGGAAGGCCACGCCTGGGACTTTGTGTATTACATTGATATGGCTGAGAACGGCGTGTGGGGCAACCCCAACCTGGCCGCGCCTTACGCTTACCGCTTCATCACCCCGCTGCTGGCGCGCGGGCTGAATCAGCTCCTGGGTACGCCCACCTTTATGGGCTTTAAGCTGCTGGCTTACGGCGGGCTGCTGACGGCCCTGTGGGGGGTATATTTTGTGGCCCGCAAGCTGGGGGCTGGCTTTTGGGCGGCGCTGGTGGTGCTGTCTATCCCGGCGGGGGCCTTGTTTAACGTCAAATTCCTGCTGTTTGATTTTTACCGCCCCGATCAGTTGGCCTACCCGCTGCTGGTGTTCGCCATTCTGGCCCTGATGTACCGCAAATCGGCGCTGGCGGTGACTTTGGGGGTGCTGGGGCTGCTCATCCGCGAGTATTTGATCATCCCTATCGCCATCGCCCTGTTTCTGTGGGCGCGGGAATGGTGGGCGAACCGCAAGGATGTGCGCCCGCTGGTGTGGATGGGCCTGACCGCGGCGGGGACGCTGCTGGTGCTGGCGCTGCCGCGCTGGCTGATCCCCATCACCATGACTCAGCAAATTTTGGACCCCTTCAACGATCCTCAATTTCTGAAGACCCTCTTTGGCATGCCGCTGAACTGGAAGCGCAACTATAACTACGTCTTCAATCTGGCGGCGTATTGGATGCCGCTGCTGATTCTGGCCACCCCGGGGCGGCTGCGGCGGGCGTGGCAGGGGCTGGGGGCCTACCGCCCGTGGATCTGGATTTACCTGGGGGTCAACTTGCTGGGGATGATGTACGGCGGCACGGACATGATGCGCTACGCGACCTTTTTCTTCATCCCGCAGGCTTTTTTCATCAGCCTGATTTTGCAGGATCGCGAACAGCCGGTGCATGTGTATGAGGTGCTGTACCTGTGGGGCGCGCTGGTGATCTTTAACCGCCTGCTGTTCCAATTCCCCATCTGGGATTTCAACGCCTATCTGGATTTCTACGCCGGATACGGCGACGTGATCACGCGCGGGTCGGCTCTGCGCTGGGCAGAATGGCTGGGGCTGACCGGCCTGGGGGCGGCGCTGCGCGAGGTGTGGCTGCGCTCTGCCCATCTGCGCGAGATGACGCTGGACGCCCTGGTGGAACGCCTGCCCGCCTGGGCGCGCTGAAAACCGCGATCGTGAATTAGGGTTGGGTTGGGCTGCCGCCGGGGTTGAGGGTGGCCTGGAGCATCTCGCGCACGATGCGCGCCGCGGCGGCGGGGTTGTCCTCTTCAATCACCACGGCCAGGGCCAGGGGGGATCCCTGCCAGCGGGCCACGGTTCCGCCCAGGCCCCAGGTGACGGTTTGCTCTGGGCTGGCAGCGCGGGCGGTGCTCATCCACAGGGGCAGATCGGTGAGGGCCAGGCGCGCGGAGAGTTCCTGAACGGCCTGTGAGGGCAGGGCTTCGCGGGTGGGGCCGCTGGGCAATATCACCCAGCCTTCGGCGGGGGTGTTGACTGCCACCGCCAGGCGCGGGGCGGGGGTGCGCCCGTCGGCGCTCAGGCTGGCCGCCGCCAGGGCCATTTGCAGGGGGGAAACGCGCAGGGAAGCGGTTTGCAGGGCCTGCGCTGCGTCCTGCACCGGCGGGACGGCCACATTCAACGGCAGATCGGGGGCTTCGGCCCACCCCAGGCCGCGGTACAGATTGCTGACCGCGGTGGGGCTGAGCAGCTCTTCCAGGGCAGCGGCGGCTTCGGGGCAGCCCGCCGAGACCACATGTTCCCAGTTGAGATCGCCCGTGGGGGGCAGGGCACACTGCATCACGGCCGAATTGGAGCGGTTGGCAAAGGCCCCCGGCAAGGCGGGCAGCGGCCCGCGCGCCGCGGCGGCGGTGAGCAGGAAGGGGCTCACGGCAGCCCCAGGGGGATAGGTTCCCTGCGCGGCGCGGTTAAAGAGGGGGGCCGAGGGATCCTGCCGCCAGACGTCCCAATCGCTGTCCAGGCGGTTGAAATCGGCGTAGGGGTGAGAGGCCATCGCCAAAATTTCACCGGTCTGCGCGTTCATCAGCACCAGCGCGCCGCGGTGTTCGCCCAGAAGGCGGTCGGCCTCGGCCTGCAGGGATTGATCCAGGCTCAGGCGCACATCCAGACCCGGGGGGCGCTGGGCGTAGAGCATCTGGTTGGTTTGAATTTCAGAGGTGGGAACGCCCTGTAAGCCGCGCAGATAGGGGTTGAGGGCGGCTTCCAGGCCGGAAAGACCGTAGAGCGGGTGCGCATAGCCGGTGACGAGGCTCAGGGAGGGCACGTTGATCTGGCGGCGGAAGCTGCCGGGGCTGCCCACATCGGCCACCAGCACCAGCCCGGCGCGGTCTAAGAGCCGTCCGCGCCCCACAAAGCGGTCCAAAATGGCCTGGCGGGGGTTATCGGCGCGGGTGCTGAGGGGGGCGGCGCGTACCAGCGCCCACCAGCCCGCACCCAGGGCCAAAACGGTCAGCGCGCCCACTATGCTCAGGGCCAGCAGGCGGTAAGGGGTGGGTTTGGGCAGCGGCGCGGGTTCAAGCTCGGCCGGGCTGCTGATGAGGATGAGAATCAGCAGGATGATGAAGGAAGTCAACAGAGAAGAGCCGCCGTAGGAGACATACGGCAGGGTGACGCCGGTGAGGGGCAGGGCGCGCAGGTTGCCGCCGATGATCAGGATGGATTGGACGCCGATGTAGGCGCTGAGGCCGGCCGCCAGATAACGCTGGTAGTTGGAGGGGGCGTGCAGCGCGGCGCGCAGCCCGCGGGAAACGAACAGCCCCACCACCGCCAGCAGGCCCAAACTGCCCGCCAGCCCCATTTCTTCGGCGATGGCGGCGAAGATGAAATCGGAATGGGCCACCGGAACCAGGCCGGGGCTGCCCAGGCCGGGGCCGCTGCCCATCAGGCTGCCCGCGGCGACGGCCATAATGGACTGCACAATTTGGAAAGATCGCCCGGAGGGGTCGGCCCAGGGGTTCAGCCAGGCGGCCATGCGCGTTTGGATGACTTCAAACAGCAGCGAGCCCAAGACCGCCGCCGCCAAGACCACCCCCACCGCGGCGGCCATCACCCGCGCACGGCCGGAGGCCAGATACAGGATCAGGAAGTAGAGGGTCAGGAAGATCAGCGCGGTGCCCAGGTCGCGCTGGGCCAGCAGCAGGGCCAGCGCCGCGCCGGTGAGCACCAGAGTGGGGGACAGCAGCGATACCCAATTGAACTTGAGCCACAGGGCGTCGGCCAGATAGGCCGATAGATATACCACCAGCAGCAGCTTGAGCGGCTCGGAAGGCTGCAAATACACCCCGCAGCAGCCCAGCCATAATTCCGGCCCGACCCCCGAAGGATAGACGCCGATGAAGAAGGTCAGCGCGGTGAGCAGCAGACCGCTGGTGAGCCACAGGTATTTATAGCGGCGCAGCAGGCGCAGCGGGTCGGGGAGGCGCAGGCCGAGGGCAAAGACCCCGCCGGAGACCGCCAGCCAAAGCGTCTGGCGCAGGCCAAACTGGGGTTCCAGGCGCCAGATGGTCATCAGCCCCCAGCCGGTCAGCAGGGCGGCGGCCGGAAGCAGGTAGGGGTCGCGGTCGGGGAGCTGGCGCAGCAGCAGACGGTGGAGCAGGGCAAAGGTGGACATCCACACGGCCACCCCCAGCCAGTGCGCCCAGCGCAGTTCGGCCTGCCAGGTGTGCAGGCGCACGGCGGGGGCCAGGGTGAGGGCGGCGGCGTAGAGGCATACAAACCCGGCCGCCAGCAGCATCAGGCGGCTTTGGGTTTGGTCTCGCGGCGAGACGCTTTGCGGGAAGAGGTGGTTCACGGCTCCAGGTACTTGCCCACCAGCAGGGACAGGCGCTGGCGCGTTTCGGGCGGGATGTGGCTGGGGTTGGTGATGAGGGCTTTTTCCAGGCTGCTTTCACACCCGCAGGTGGGTTCGGCGTCCAGGGACTCCAGCAGAGAGAGGATGGCCCCCTGCACGATGTGCAGGCTGCGGTGCAGGGTCTGGATGACCATTTCCACCGAGACGGGCTCCTCGCTTTGATGCCAGACGTCGTAATCGGTGACGTGGGCGATGGTGGCGTAGCACAGCCCGGCTTCGCGCGCCAAAAAGGCTTCGGGGCAGGCGGTCATGCCGATGAGAGATACGCCCCACGAGCGGAAGAGGTGCGATTCGGCGCGGGTCGAGAAGCGCGGGCCTTCGATGGTGACCAGAGTGCCGCCCAGGTGAGTCATGGCGTCGGTGCTGGAGATGGCCTGGTAGGCCAGCTCAGAAAAATCGGGGCAGAAAGGATCCGGCACGCCCACATGAGCCACCAAACCTTCGCCAAAGAAGCTGTTGGCGCGCTTGCGGGTGAAGTCTATCAACTGGTCGGGGACGATGAGGTGGCCGGGGGCGTAATCTTCGCGCAGCGAGCCGACGGCGCTGACGCCCAGCACGCGGCGCACGCCCAGGGATTTGAGGGCGTAGATATTGGCGCGGTAATTGACCTCGGTGGGGGTGAGGGTGTGTCCCAGGCCGTGGCGGGCCAAAAAGACCACGCGTTTGCCCGCCAGGGTTCCGGTGATGAGGGGGGCGCTGGGCGCGCCAAAGGGGGTTTCCACCTCCACCTGGGCGGTGTCGGTGAGGCCGGGGAACTGGTATAAACCGGAACCGCCAATAATGCCTAAGACTGGGCTGTTATCAGACATGCAGGTTCTCCTTCGGTCAAGATGCGCGAATCATAGCACAGAGGAAAACGATCCGCCAGAGCATGAACGGCGCGGACGGTTTTCCTTCAGCCGGAAGCGAGGGGCACGGCGGCGATAGGGGGGCAGATCAGACTGCGCGCCCGCCCTTGAGGCTGTCCTGATAGGCTTTCAGGGCTTCCAGGTCGCCCGCGGCAGCCAGGCGGGCCTGTTCGGGCCAGGTGCCCGGATCGGCGATGCGCAGCTTGGCCTCGTCCAAAACGGCCTGCAGGCGGCTGACATCCGTCTGGGCCAGATCGGCGAAGGTGTGAATGCCGGCGGCGTGGCAGAGCTGGTTGATCTTGGGGCCGATGCCCTCGATGAGGGTTAAGTCATCTTCCAGCGGGGCGGCTTGCGCTTCTACGGGCAGGGGGGCGGCGCTGCGCGTGGGTAGTGCGGGCAAGGTGGGCGGTTCGGCGGGGGGCTGCTGCGGCTTTTCGCGGAAAAACCACCACAGAAAAACCAGGATGAGGACCAACAAACCCAACCAAAAGAACAGCATAGCAAACCTCCTGAGCCAGTTTGGGTACGATGATTCTATTATAGTGAGATTACGGGAAATTGAGACCAGCTTTTGCGGCGGCTAATGGGCGGCGATGGTGACCAGCAGGCGCAGCTGACCGGCGCGCAGCTCGTCGCCGGAGATCATCACCGTGGGGGTGGTGATTTTTTCATCGTTGAGGAAGGAGCCGTTGGTGGAATTCAGATCCTCGGCCCACCACTGGTTGTGATGGTAGCTGAGGCGCAGGTGGTGGGCGGAGATGGTGTCGTCCAGCAGGGGCACGTCGCAGGTGGGGTCGCGCCCCAGGGTGACTTCCATGACGGCGAAGGCGTAGGTTTTGCCCTCGCCGAACTGCTCCTGTAAGGTCAGCTCGGGGATTTTGCGCACGGAGACGATCTGGCTGGTGAGGCGCAGCTCGCGCCACAGGGTGATGAAGGCCCAGCCCAGGAAGGCGTATAAGGCCAGGGCCAACAGAATGCGCAGAATTAAGACCACCACAGCCGCCATGATTGTTTACTCCGTGATCGGGCGGGGCAGCACAGGCAGCTGCCCGGTATCGCCCTTGTGCTGGGGCACGTCTTCGCCGTAAATGACCGGCACGCCCGCCAGCGAGATGACATCCCCCGGCTTGAGGGTGTACTGGGTGATGCGGTTGCTGTTGACGTAGGTGCCGCCGGTGGAGTTGAGGTCAAAGAGCACGTAGTGGCCGCGCACGGCGCGCAGTTGGGCGTGGCTGCGCGAGACGCGCGGGTCGTCAATGACCAGATGGTTATCCAGGCGGCGGCCGATGTTCACCACCGGCAGGCGCAGGGGGAAGGTGCGCGTTCCGTCAATGATCAGGAAGGCGTTGGCCGGGCGGGGATCCTGGGTTTCGGGCTCGGCGGCAGCGGGGGCGATGGAGATGACCGCGGTGGAACCGGTGGCCTCTTGGGGGTAGGCGGCTTCCACGCGCAGATCGCCGCTGGCCAGCTGTGGGTCGGCCTGCAGGCGCAGGCTGGGGGCCGATGGAAAGTATAAATCGGTCTGGCTGACGGCCTCCTGCAGCGCCCCGCTGAGGGCGTCCAACATTTCCTGGCGCTCCTGCCAGTAGGGCAGGTCTTCGGGGGGCAGGTGCAGGGTAAAGAGGTTGGGGGCGGCCTCCGGCTGGGCTTCGGAAGCCTGCATGGCGTTCTGAATGGCCTCGGCCAGGCGGTTGGCCAGCGAGATGTCACGGCGGTTCCCCGGCAGGAGCACAGCACTGCTGCCTTCGATGAACTCGCGTAAACGATTTTCGATGAGATCCAAGGATGTTTTCATACCGGTTTGGGTCACCTGCTGGGGCGGGAACCAGGAACAAATCGGGCGCAGAAAGGCTCTGAAAACGCCGGAGAAATCCCCAACACCCGGGGGGCGTACGTTTCGGCGGCGATGAGGCTCAGAACAGCTCGTCCAACCAAATGTAATACCTTATTTTATCCCAATCCGGTTCGATTTCAAGCAAATTAAAAAACAGATCCAGGGGTTCGCGGCGGCCGCCGCAGATGTGCTGAAGGGAACGCACGCACAGGGCGATATCCATCCAGGGGTCGGCCACCCCGCTTCTGCCGACGTCAATAAAACCGCTGATACGCCCGCCGCGCACAAATAGATTCTCTCTTCCCAGGTCGCCGTGGGTAAAGCCCCATTCTTCCGGCGGCCGGTGGGTTTGCAGGTGTGCAGCCAGGGACTCGGCATCGGCAAAGGGGGTGTCGGCTTCCCAGTCGGTGCGCTCCACATCCGTCAGTTGGCGCGCCAACAAAACCTCCAGCTCCTGCAGGCGCTGATCCAGGCCGTAAGGATAGGGGCAGTCCGCGATGCTGACGGAGCGCAAAAGCTGGACGGCCTCAGCGTAGTGCCGCGCCAACCGTTCCGGGTCGGGCTGCTGGCGCTGATCTTCGCAAACCGCGGTGCCGTCCGCCGCGCTCATCAGCAGGAACCGGACGCCAGCGTGTTCTTCATAATGCAGCACCTCCGGCACGGGCAGCCGGCCCTGAAGCCACAGCAGCAGGTCTTTCTCGCGCTCCACATCGTAGGCGGTGCCCTGGCAGCGCTGGTCGGAGGTTTTGAGGTACAGAGTCGGCTGGCGGCCGGTGAGGGCATACACGCGGGCGGGGGACTGGCCGTGGGCGTCCGGCGTCCGCTGGTATCCGCGCAGGAGGGCGCTCAGTTGTTTGGAAAGGGTTATGTCCGGCACAGCAGGCGGCTCTCCTCGGATGGGGTGGGCGCGCTTCCGCGGAGGGAAGGCGCGCGGCGTATAATTATACTGAAGATGAACACGAGCGATGAGGGTTTTGAAGAAGTTGCGCACACCGCCGATCTGAGCCTGCGCGTTTGGGGGGCAGACCTGGGGGGTCTGATGCGCGCTGCGGCCGGGGGCCTGTACGCGCTGATGGGCGTGCGCTGGGCGGCGGGGCCGCGCCTGGAAGCGGAGCTGGTTTTGCAGGCGGAGGACGCCGAAAGCCTGCTGGTGCAGTTCCTGGCCGAGCTGCTCTACCGCTGTGAGGTGGAAGGCACAGTGTTTGACGACCTGACGCTGACCGTGGAGGGCGGCACGCTGCGGGCGGTGCTGCGCGGCAGCCCGGCGGCCGCGGTGGGTAGGAGGATCAAGGCTGTGACGTACCACGCCCTGGAGGTGCGCCCCACGCCGCGCGGGCTGGAGGCGACCCTGGTGCTGGACGTTTGAGGTGAAGAAAAGGAGGCGGCCGTGGTCACGATTCACGATTTGACGCCGGTCAGCGAATTTGAATGGGAGATTCCGGCGGATGCACATAAAGGCATGCGCGTGGGGGTGCGCCTGTTCGCCACGCGGCGCCTGCTGGAGGCCGCGCTGAAAGATAACGCCGTGCAGCAGGCCGTCAACGCGGCTTCTTTGCCCGGGCTGGCCGGGCCGGTGGTGGTGATGCCCGACATGCACCAGGGCTACGGCTTCCCCATCGGCGGGGTGGCAGCCACCACCCTGCCGGACGGGGTCATCTCGCCGGGGGGGATTGGCTACGACATCAACTGCGGGGTGCGGCTGATGGCCTCGGCGGTGCCGCTGGAGGCGGCCCAGCCCTACCTGGAGCGGCTGGTCACGGCCCTGGATCAGCACTGCCCCAGCGGGGTGGGAACCGCGGGCAGTTTGCGGCTGAGCGACGCTGATTTGGAAAAGGTGTGCCGCCAGGGGGCGGGCTGGGCCTTGCAGCGCGGTTGGGCCACCGAGATGGACCTGCGGCGCTGTGAGGACGGCGGCTGTTTGCCGGAGGCCGACCCCGCGTCCATCAGCCCGCGGGCGCGCGAACGGGGCCGCACCCAACTGGGCACGTTGGGGGCGGGCAACCATTTCATCGAGGTGGGCGTGGTGGAAGACGTGTACGATCTGGAAGCCGCCCAGGCGATGGGGCTGGAGCCGGGCTGTTTGACCCTGATGATCCACTGCGGGTCGCGCGGCTTTGGCCACCAAATCTGCACGGATTCGGTGCAGAGCCTGCAAGGGGCGGTGCGCCGCTACGGCATTTCCATCCCCGACCGGGAACTGGTGTGCGCCCCGCTGGATTCACCTGAGGGACGCGCCTATTTGGGGGCGATGCGTTCCGCGGCCAACTACGCCTTTGCCAACCGCCAGATCCTGGCGCACCAGGCGCGGCTGGCCTTTGAAGCTGCTTTGGCGGGAGTGGTGCGCAATTTTCACCTGCATCTGGTGTACGACATCACCCACAACATTGCCAAGCTGGAGACACACACCCTGGATGGGCGGGCGCAGCGCGTGTGCGTGCACCGCAAAGGGGCCACGCGTGCCTTTGGCCCCGGCAGCCCAGAGCTGCCGCCGGAATACGCCCACACCGGCCAGCCGGTTTTGGTTCCGGGCAGCATGGGCACGGGCTCCTGGGTGTTGGCGGGCACGGCGGAGAGCATGACTCGTTCGTACGCCAGCAGCTGCCACGGGGCCGGGCGGGTGTTCAGCCGCAGCCAGGCCAAGCGTGAAATTCGCGGGGAGGCCCTGCTGCACGACCTGGAAAAGCAAGGCATTCAGGTGCGGGCAGGCTCGTTGGGCGGGCTGGCCGAAGAGGCCCCCCAGGCCTATAAGGATGTGGACGAGGTGGTGCGCACGGTGTGCGGCGCCGGCATCGCGCGCAAGGTGGCGCGGCTGCGGCCTGTGGCGGTGGTGAAAGGCTAGTCCGCGGTGGGGCGGGTGCTGATGGGGGCCAGGCGGGCGCGGGTCAGGCTGACCAGGGCGTCCACCGGCAGGCGCAGATTCAGCCCGCGCTGCCCGCCGGAGATGTGAATCTGGCCGTGGGTCTGGGCGGATTCGTCCAGGAGCACGGTGAAACCTTTTTGGAGCAGGGCCAGGGGAGAGATTCCGCCCGCCTGCAGGCCGGTGATCTGCTCGGCCTCGCGCTGGGTGGGGATGTGCACCTTTTTCTCACCCACCAGGGCGGCGATGGCTTTCAGATCGGCTTCGGCATCCCCAGGGATGACCGCCAGGATGGGTTTGGCAGGTTTAGCCCGCACCACCACGATGGTTTTGAAAACAATCTGCGGGGAGACGCCCAGCAGGGCGGCGGTTTCCAGCGCGCCGATCTTTTCGGGGGGCAGTTCAAAGGCGGTGTAGGCGATCTTGCGGCTGTCCAGCAGGCGGGTGACATTATTGGTGATCATGAGACCCTCGCGCGGGGGTGGGGGGCGCGCACGTAGATGGGGTTGCTGAAAATCCACCCGCGGCGCTTGCCGAGATAATCCAGATAGGCTTCCACGCGGTAGGCCCCCGGCTGGCTGGCGATGAAGGAGCAAATCTCCTGCCCCCGCCAGGCTTTGACCGGCTTGCCGTTGCACAGCAGGCGGCAGTAGGCCGGGGCGGGCAGGCGAATTTGGAAGGTGATGCTGTTTTGCAGGGGGATTTCTTCGCCCAACGTGGCAACGGCGTTGAGCCCCTGGGCGGTGAAGCGGAAGCCGTGGGTGGGGTGGGGCAGGTCGTAGCCGATGAAGGAGCGTCCGGCGCGCAGGGCGTCGTAGATCATGCGCCGGTCTTCGAGCAGGTTTTCGCCCAGGGGGCGGGGGGTGAGCAGGTGGTTGTTGATGGCGCGGAAGTGAAATTCGTAGGGGTAGAGCACACGGTGCAGAGGGCCCATGTGCATGTGCAGGGCGTGCGCGTCCGAGCCGCCCACGGCGGTCAGCCGGCGGCCCTGGCTGAGCAATTCATCATATTTGGCCAGGGTCTGGGGCAGGGGGGCATGCGCCAGGTATTGGGGGAACAGGGCGTAAAAGACACCTTGCAGGCGAGACTTCACCACGCTTTTCAGCTCGCTCAGCCCGTTCCACAGCTCGAAGCCGGTGTAGCCTTCCACATCCCAGGCCTCCCAGGAAATGTCATCCTCGCCAAACAGCGGCAGGGCGGGGTCCCAGGGGTGGGCGATGAAAGACAGCCCCCCGGCCTGCTCCACCTGACGGATCAGGTTCTGGGGGTCGGGGGCGTAGGTGGTCATCTCGCGGTTGGCGCCGAACACCAGCAGGTGGTTCTTTTGGGGCTGGCGGGTGCGGTCGTGCACCTCTTCACCGGCGATGAGCAGCATACGCCGCCCGTTGGCCGAGCGGTAGCCGTCTACGCCGTTGACCCATACGTTGTGATCGGTGACGATGACGGCGTCAATCCCGGCGCGCAAAGCCGCCTGGGCGATATCCTCATGGCTGCCAGAGCCGTCGGAATAGGTGGTGTGCATGTGGAGGTTAAGGGTGAGTTCGTGCATACGCGGTTGACGATTCCCATAAAAAGACGGTATAATCAGCCCTGCTTGTAGAACCTCAGGAGGCTATCTGTGAATATTACGGGATACTTTGATATCGCATTGATTATAACGTCAATCGCCCTGATCGTCAGCGTGATCTTGCAGAACAAGGGTGTGGGTCTGGGCTCGTTGGCGGGCGGCGATTCGGGCACGGTGTTCACGGCCCGGCGCGGGATTGAAAAGACGCTCTTCTATATCACCATTGGCTTGAGCGCGCTGTTCTTCATTCTGACGCTGGTCACGGTGATCCTCAGTAAATAACTTGATCGTCCGATTGAATCACACAGGGAGACTCGACGAGGGCTTCTCACCCGCAGGGGGGACAGCCCTCTTTCGTATTCCGCTATGAAAAAGCTACGCTGGCAACTGATCATCATATTCCTGACCGGCCTGCTGGTCGGTATTTTGCTGTTGGCAGACCAGCCCGGCGGCCCGGTCACCAGCCTGACCCCGCAGCCTGCCCGCGGCGGTGTGTACACCGAGGCGCTGATCGGTTCGCTGCAGCGCCTGAACCCGGTGCTGGATTACGCCAACCCGGTGGACCGCGAGGTGAACCGGCTGCTCTTCAGCGGGCTGGTGCGCTTTGACGCGCGCGGTGTGCCTGTGCCGGACCTGGCAGAGACCTACGGTATCGCCAAAGACGGCACGGTGTACAACTTTGCCCTCAAGCCGAACCTGCGCTGGCACGACGGCGAGCCCGTCACCGCGGACGACGTGGTCTTCACCATTGACCTGATCCGCACCGGCGGTGAATGGGTTCCGGAGGACATCCGCAGCTTCTGGGAAGAGATTGACGTCATCGTGCTCAGCGACACGGATTTGCAGTTCCGCCTGCCGGAGCCGTTTGCGCCCTTCCTGGATTACCTGGCCTTTGGCATTTTGCCCCAGCACATTTTGGGCGGCAAAACGCTGGAGCAGGTGGTGAACGAACCCTTTAATCTGCAGCCGGTGGGCACTGGGCCGTACCGTTTTGACCAGTTGGTGGTCGAGGACGGCAAGATCACCGGGGTGATGCTGAAGGCCAACGAGCTGTATTACGAACAGCCTCCCTTCATTGAGCAGTTTATCTTCCGCTACTACCCCGATTCCGCGGCGGCTTTGCAGGCCTACCGCAACGAAGTGGTGCAGGGCATCGGCTACGTCTCGCCGGATGTGCTGCCGCAGGTGTTGGCCGAGCCGGATCTGGCGGTGTATTCCGGCCGCCAGCCGCAGCTTTCGATGGTGCTGTTTAACCTCAAAGACCCTGAAGTGGGCTTCTTTGAGGACAAAGAAGTGCGCCAGGCCCTGCTGAAAGGCACCAACCGCCAGTGGGTGGTGGACCGCCTGTTAGGCTCGCAGGCCATTGTGGCCGACGGGCCGATTATGCCGGGCACCTGGGCGTATTACGACAATCTGCCGCAGATCACTTTCGATGTGGAAGCGGCGCGCGCCCAGCTGAAGCGAGCCGGGTATGTGGAACCGGCGGAAGGCGACCCCATCCGCCAAAAGGACGGCCGCGCGCTCAGCTTTACCCTGCTGTACCCCGATACCGAACTGCACCGCCAGATCGCCGAGGTGATCCAGAAGAACTGGGGCGATTTGCAGGTGGAGGTGAAGCTGGAGGCGGTGCCTTACGACCAGTTGGTGAATGAGCGCCTGGCTAACCGCGAATTTCAGGCGGCTCTGGTGGATTTGAACCTGACCCGCTCGCCAGACCCTGACCCCTATCCCTTCTGGGATCAGGCGCAGGCCACCGGCGGGCAGAACTATTCCCAGTGGGATAACCGCAACGCCAGCGAATACCTGGAACAGGCGCGCGTGACCGCCGATTTGGGCGAGCGCGCCCGGCTGTACCGCAATTTTCAGGTGGTGTTCAGCGATGAGACCCCCGCGCTGACCCTGTACTACCCGGTGTACACCTACGCGGTGGACCGCGGCGTGCAGGGGGTGCAGATGGGGCCGCTGTTTGACAGCAGCGACCGCTTCGCCACCGCCGCACAGTGGTTCATGCAGGCGACGGTGGGCGGGCAGTAAACCTCAACGGGTGAGATGGGAGGGGAAGCATGGCCGCATGGTGGGATCAAGACTTGCTCGTGGTGCGCGCGGCGGCGTATGAGCTGAAAGAGTATTTGCTTGGGCGCACCCTGTATTGGCCGCTGTACGGCACAACCGCCCACGACGGCCTCCCCAGCCGTATCCAACGGCTGACCCCCGGCACGCTGATGTTCAGCCAGCGGCGTTTGCTGGCGGCGCCCTTGCCCGCGGCGGAGCAGGCCCAGGCGGCCGCCTGGAACGAGACGGTGGCTGCCACGCGCGAGGCCTGGAAAAGCCATTGGATTCAGAAATCCACCCAGGAATTTGCGGCCCGCTTGCGGCTGTGGCAGGCAGAGCTGCAGGAACTGCTGTCTGAGCCGCCGCGCTCGCCCAAGACGTACGCCTTTGCGGCCCAATGGCGCTGCTTGTTGGATCTGCTGGCAGACGAGATCCCCGCGGATACGCCCAACCTGACGGTGCTGGCGGGGTTGGATCACCGGCTGCGGTTGGCGGGCCAGCCCGGCGCCTTCGTTTGGGATGCGGCCCTGCAGCCGGCCTTTGATCCGCAGCGATTCTGGTTTCTCTATTTTCAAGTGCACCAGGCGGCAAAATCCTCATGACCCGTTTTTACACACGCAAAGGCGATGACGGCACCACGGGCGTTTTGGGCCCGGGGCGGGTTTCCAAAACGGATGCGCGCATGGAAGCCCTGGGCAGCCTGGACGAGGCTTCAGCGGCCCTGGGACTGGTGCGCAGTTTTGCCCTGGGGCAAGACACGGCCGAGCTGGTGATGCAGGCGCAGCGCGACCTGTACGGGCTGATGGGCGAGGTGGCCGCCACCCCCGAAAACGCCGAGACCTTCCGGGCCATCACCCCCCAGCGGGTGGCCTGGCTGGAGGCGCAGATTGATGCGCTCAGCGCGCAGGTGAGCCTGCCGCGCGAATTTATTGTGCCGGGGGATACGCGCCCCGGAGCTTTTTTGGCCTTGGCGCGCACGGTGGTGCGGCGGGCCGAGCGGCGCGTGGCTGTGCTGGCAGAGGCGGGTGAGCTGCAAAACCCTGAACTGCTGCGCTATTTAAACCGGCTGTCTTCATTATGTTTTGTGTTGGAGCTGTACGAATCTCAGGCGGCGGGCCGCGCTGGCCCGACGCTGGCCAAAGACTAAGGATGGTATGACGGGTACATTATTAAATACGGCTGCGGTGGTGTTGGGGGGTGTTTTGGGTACTGTGTTGGGCGACCGGCTTCCTGTGCGTTTTCGGCAAACGGTGATCTCGGGTTTGGGCCTTTTTACGCTGTTATACGGCGTGCAGATGTTCCTGAAAACACAAAATTCGATGCTGGTGCTCGCCAGTGTGCTGGTGGGGGCGGTGTTGGGCGAGTGGTGGCAGATTGAAAAAGGGCTGGAATGGATCGGCAAGGCCCTGGAGCGGCGCTTTATGCCCGCCGCTGACGCCTCCGGCGCCCTGTCGGGGCAGTCGCGCTTCCTGCGCGGGTTCATGACCGCCTCGCTGGTCTTCTGCGTGGGGCCGGTGGCCATTTTGGGCTCGATTCAAGACGGCCTGACCGGCGATATCAGCTTGCTGGCGATTAAATCGGCCCTGGACCTGGTGATGGCGCTGGCCTTTTCGGCTTCGTTGGGGGTGGGCGTGGCTTTCTCCGCGCTGATCATCCTGGCCTACCAGGGCGGGCTGAGCCTGCTGGCGGCCCAGGCCCAAGCGCTGGTGACGGCGCCGATGATGACCGAGATGACGGCGGTGGGGGGCGTGCTGCTGGTGGCGGTGGCGGTGAGCGGGATTTTGGAGCTGCGGCCGGTGCGCACCGGCAACATGCTGCCCGCGCTGATTGTGGCCCCGCTGGCGGTGGCGGTGATGGCGCTGTTGGGGGTGGCTCTGCCTTAAGCTGGCAAAATTGCAGGGAACAATCCGGCCCGGCCCATGATATAATGGATGTATCGTATACCATATATCTTTGGCCTGGTCGGATTTTTTGATTTCCCTTTCTCCCCGGAGGATCCATGACAACTGAAAAAACTGTAACCGTTGATGCCAATGAGGCAACCGCTTACGTTGCCTACCGCACGAACGAGGTCATCGCCATTTATCCGATTACGCCCTCCTCCGGGATGGGCGAGCTTTCGGATGAGTGGGCGGCGGCGAGCATCCCCAATGTGTGGGGCAGTGTGCCCCTGGTGGCCGAGATGCAGGCCGAAGGTGGGGCGGCAGGCGCGGTGCACGGCTCGCTGCAGACCGGTGCGCTGACCACCACCTTCACCGCTTCGCAGGGCCTGCTGTTGATGATCCCAAATATGTATAAGATCGCTGGCGAATTGACCTCGACGGTCTTTCACGTGTCGGCGCGGGCGCTGTCGTATCAGGCCATTTCCATCTACGGCGATCACTCGGATGTGATGGCCACGCGGGCCACCGGCTTTGCTCTGATGGCTTCGCGCTCGGTGCAGGAAGCCCACGACATGGCGCTGATCTGCCAGGCGGCCACGCTGCGGGCACGGGTTCCCTTCCTGCACTTTTTTGACGGCTTCCGCACCTCGCATGAGGTCAACAAAATCACTTTGATCCCCGAAGACGCGATGCGGGCGATGGTGGACCCGGCTGGGGTGGCGGCCCACCGCGCGCGGGCCTTAAACCCGGAGCGGACGTTCATCCGCGGCACGCTGCAAAATCAGGATGTGTATTTCCAGGGGCGTGAGTCGGTCAACCCCTTTTACGCGGCCTGCCCAGAGCACGTGCAGGCGGCCATGGATCAATTCGCGGCGCTCACGGGCCGCGCCTATCACCTCTTTGATTACGCCGGTGCGCCGGACGCGGAACGGGTGATTGTGATCATGGGCTCGGGGGCCGAGACAGCCGAAGAGACGGCGCGTGTTCTGGCGGCGCGGGGTGAGAAGGTGGGCGTGGTGACGGTGCATCTGTACCGGCCCTTCTCCATCGCGCATTTCGTTCAGGCTCTGCCGCCCACGGTGCGCACCCTGGCGGTGCTGGACCGCACCAAAGAGGCCGGTTCCAGCGGCGAGCCGCTGTATCTGGACGTGGTGGCGGCGGTGCAGGAAGCCGCGGCCGAAGGCCTGGCGCCCTTTGCCAGCGCCCCGCGGATTTTGGGCGGGCGTTACGGTTTGGCCTCGAAAGAATTTACGCCGGGCATGGTGCAGGGCGTTTTTGCCGAGATGGCCAAAGCCAAACCCAAGAACCATTTCACCGTGGGCATTCACGACGACGTCAGCCACACCAGCCTGAGCTATGACCCGACCTTCTCCATCGAAGGGGATGAGACGGTGCGCTGCGTGTTCTTTGGCCTGGGCGCGGACGGCACGGTGGGCGCCAACAAGAACTCCATCAAGATCATCAGCGAAGAGGGCGGCAACTTTGGCCAGGGCTACTTTGTGTACGATTCCAAGAAATCCGGCTCGGTGACGGTTTCGCATCTGCGCTTTGGCCCCAAGCCCATTCGCGCCCCGTATCTCATCGGCGAAGGCGACGCCAACTTTGTGGCCTGCCACAATTTCTCCTTCCTGGAGCGTTTTGACATGCTCAAGTACTCGCGCCCGGGCAGCGTGTTCCTGCTGAACAGCCTGTACGGGCCGGAAGTGGTGTGGGATCACCTGCCGCGCGAGGTGCAGCAGGCGCTGGTGGAAAAGAAACTGAAATTCTACGTGATTGACGCGCACCACGTGGCCGAGGCTTCGGGCATGGGCAGCCGCATCAACACCATCATGCAGACCTGCTTCTTCGCCATCAGCGGTGTGCTGCCGCGGGATGAGGCCATCGCCCAGATTAAGAAATCCATCAAGAAGACTTACGGCAAGCGCGGCGAAACGGTGGTTCGGCAGAACTTTGAGGCGGTGGACAACACCCTTTCGAACCTGAAAGAAGTGGCCGTTCCGGCGCAGGTGAACAGCGCGTTTGGCATGCGCGCGGCCATGTCTGAATCGGCCCCGGCTTATGTGCGCGAGGTGTTGGGCGAGATTTTGATCAACAACGGCGATTCCCTGCCGGTGAGCAAGATGTCGGTGGACGGCACCTACCCCTCTGGCACGGCGCAGTACGAAAAACGCAATATCGCGCTGGAGATTCCCACCTGGGCTTCGGAGCTGTGCATTCAATGCGGCAAGTGCGCTTTGGTGTGCCCGCACGCCAGCATCCGCATGAAGGTGTATGCGCCGGAGGCTTTGGCGGGTGCGCCGGAGACCTTCCGCTCGATCGACGCCAATTTCAAAGAGTTCCCGGGGATGCGCTTCACCATTCAGGTGGCGCCGGAAGACTGCACGGGCTGCGGTCTGTGCGTGGAAGTTTGCCCGGCCAAAGACAAGGCTCAGGCAGGGCGCAAGGCTCTGAATATGGCCCCGCAGCCGCCTCTGCGCGAGACGGAGCGGGCGAACTGGGAATTCTTCCTGGAGCTGCCCGAGGCGGACCGCACGGCCTTCCAGCCCACCACGGTGAAAAATTCTCAGCTGCTCCAGCCGCTGTTTGAGTTCTCTGGGGCGTGCGCGGGCTGCGGCGAAACGCCGTATGTCAAGCTGCTTTCGCAGCTCTTCGGCGACCGCGCCATCATCGCCAACGCCACAGGCTGCTCTTCGGTGTACGGCGGCAGCCTGCCCACCACGCCGTGGTCGGCCAACCGCGACGGGCGCGGCCCGGCCTGGTCGAACTCGCTGTTTGAGGATAACGCCGAGTTTGGCCTGGGGATGCGCCTTTCGGTGGAAAAGCAGAACGGCTTTGCCCGCGAACTGGTGAAGCAGCTGGCCGGTGAAATTGGCGGCGTGCTGGCGGACGGGCTTTTGGGGGCGGAGCAGAGCACGGAAAGCGGCCTGCGCGCCCAGCGGGAACGTGTGGCGGCC
>DAIOUB010000009.1:24873-40889 GCA_036751735.1 Levilinea sp.
CCGCGCGCGGCGGTGGCCAAATTTGCCGCCAGCGGCAAGGGCATGGGCAAGAAAGACCTGGGCATGATCGCCATGTCTTACGGGCATATTTATGTGGCGCGGGTGGCGCTGGGGGCCAACGACGCCCAGGCGCTGCGGGCTTTCCTGGAGGCGGACGCCTATGACGGGCCGTCGCTGATCATCGCCTATTCGCACTGCATCGCCCACGGCATTGACATGAAAGAGGGCCTCCAGCAGCAAAAACTGGCCGTACAGGCCGGGGTTTGGCCGCTGTACCGCTTCAACCCGGCTCTGGCGCATGAGGGCAAGCCGCCGTTGGTGATTGATTCCAAAGCGCCGACCATTCCGGTTGAAGATTACGCCTACCGCGAAACGCGCTACCGCATGCTGACCATCAGCAACGAGGCCCGCGCCGAAGAGCTGATGCAGGCGGCCAATGAAGATGCGCGCTTCCGCTGGGAACGGCTGCAAAAATTGGCGGCCGCTTACGCCGAATTGAGCGCGCTGACCAGCGAATCCTAATTCTTGAGTTGACACACAAAATCTGCCCCGCCGCGGTTGAGGCGGGGCAGATTCTCAGGATCGTCACAGGATGATCCTCATAAATCGGTTGCATAATGGGCATTTTGGGGTTAAGATAATCATATCCCCTGTGCGGGATGTGGGTGTTTTAAAGGGAGGTCCGTACAAACGGACGAACCCTATCCCCTGGTGATACCCTTGAAACATTCAAGGAGGTGATCCCCCGAAGCCGAAAAATTAAACGTTTTCCGTTCTAGCAGCCCGCCGCGGCTGCACCTTCACTGTTCAACCTTTAGATTCGTTCGGAAAGAGAAGAGAAGAATATGAAAAAGAATTTGTTGGTCACGCTGAGTTTGCTGGTGATGGTGGCGATGGTTTTGGCCGCCTGCACCCCCGCTGCAACCCCTGCCCCGGCTGAACCTGCCGCCCCGGCTGCCCCGGCTGAACCCGCCGCTCCCGCCGAACCGGCCGCTCCGGCCGAACCGGCTGCCCCGGCTGCCGAAGCCACCGGCATGGACGCTCTGATCGCTGCGGCCAAAGCCGAAGGCGAGCTGACCGTCATCGCTCTGCCCCGCGACTGGGCGAACTATGGCGAAATGATTGACACCTTCTCCGCGAAATACGGGATCAAGGTTAATGAACTGGACCCCAACGCCGGTTCCGGCGATGAACTCCAGGCCATTCGCGCCAACAAAGACAACAAAGGCCCTCAGGCCCCGGATGTGATTGACGTGGGTCTGTCCTTTGGCCCCATCGCCAAAGACGAAGGGCTGATCACCCCCTACAAAGTGGCCACCTGGGATTCGATCCCCGAGAATTTGAAAGACGCTGAAGGCTACTGGTACGGCGATTATTACGGCGTGCTGGCGTTCGAAATCAACAAGAGCGCGGTCACCGATCTGCCCAAAGACTGGGCCGACCTGCTGGATCCCAAATACAACGGCCAGGTAGCCCTGGGCGGCGACCCCCGCACCTCCAACATGGCGATCCTGTCCATCGCGGCTGCGGCGCTGGCCAACGGCGGCAAGATCGAAGAACCCCAGGCGGGCCTGGATTACTTTGACCAGATGAACAAAGCCGGCAATTTCGTCCCGGTCATCGCCAAACCCGGCACGATCGCTTCCGGCGAAACCCCCATCGCCATGATGTGGGACTACCTGGCGCTGGCCGACCGCGACAGCTTTGCGGCCAACCCGGAAATCGAAGTGGTGATCCCCAAGAGCGGTGTGGTTGCGGGCGTGTACGTTCAGGCCATCAGCGCCTATGCCCCGCACCCGAATGCGGCCAAGTTGTGGATGGAATTCCTCTACTCGGACGAGGGTCAGAATATTTGGCTGAAGGGCTATGTGCACCCCATTCGCTACAACGACATGGTTGCGCGCAATGTGGTCCCGGCTGAACTGGCCGCCAAACTGCCCCCGGCGGAATACTACGCCACGGCTGTGTTCCCCACCCTGGAACAGCAGGATGCGCTGAAGGCTGCTGTTGCCGAAGGTTGGGACAAGGTTGTGGGCGTCGAAGTCAAAGCCGCCCCGTAAATGGGATCCGGAATGAAAATAAAGCAGCAAGGGGACGCGCCTCTGGCGCGTCCCTCCCTTCCCAAAATAAACTGGAACTGGCTGGGGGTCATGCCGTTTTTTCTCTTCGCGCTGCTGTTCCTCATTCTGCCTGCCAGTTCCCTTTTTGTCGGTAGTTTTCAGGATAATCAGGGACAGTTTACGTTTAACAACATCAAGAACCTGTTTACCCCCTATATTCTGAATTCTTACAAGCTGACCATTCAGGTCAGCCTGGTGACGGCGGTCGGCGGGGCCTTATTTGGCTTCCTGATGGCGTACGCTGTCACCCTGGGCGGGCTGCCGCGCTGGCTGCGCACCGCTCTGACCACCTTTTCGGGGGTCGCCAGCAACTTCGCGGGCGTGCCCCTGGCCTTTGCGTTCATCTCTACCCTGGGGCGCGTGGGCCTGGTGACGGTGATCCTGAAATCTTTAGGGGTCAATATTTATCAGCAAGGCTTCAATCTGTACTCCTTTTGGGGCTTATGCCTCACCTACATGTACTTCCAATTCCCGCTGATGGTGCTGATCATCAGCCCCTCCTTGGATGGGTTGCGGCGCGAGTGGCGGGAGGCCTGTGAGAATTTGGGCGGCTCTTCGTGGCATTACTGGCGGCATGTGGCTCTGCCCATCCTGACCCCGGCGCTCATTTCCACCACGATTCTGCTGTTTGGCAACAGTTTTGGCGCCTACGCCACCGCCTACGCTCTGACGGGCGGCTCTTTGAACCTGGTGCCCATCATCATTGGCGCGCAAATCCGCGGTGACGTGCTGCACGATACCGGCTTGGGCTACGCCCTGGCCCTCGGCATGGTGGTGATCATGGGGGGCAGCATTTTGGCCTACACTGTTCTGCAAAACCGTGCGTCGAGGTGGCTGCGATGAAACGCTCACGTTTTTGGTCCTGGTTGTGGATTGGCCTGGGCGTCCTGTACTTTTTCATCCCGCTGCTGGCCACGCTCAACTTCTCGCTGCGCATGAAGAAAGACGTGATCAGCCTGATGGCCTATGAAAAGGTGCTGGCAGACCCCGGGTTTATCAAAGCATTCACCTTTTCGGCTGAGATGGCCTTTTTCACCATTTTGGCCAGCATGATCTTGATCGTCCCCACGGCTTATTGGGTGCATCTGCGTCTGCCGCAGGCCAAGCCGATTGTAGAATTTATCACCCAGCTGCCCTTCGTCATCCCGGCAATCGTGTTGGTCTTCGGCCTGATCCGCATTTTCAGCCGCCCGCCGTTTGTGCTGACGGCCAGCCCGGTGCTGCTGGTGGCCGGTTATGTGGTGCTGTCTTTTCCCTACATGTACCGGGCGGTGGATAACGGCCTGCGCGCTATGGACGTGCGCGCGCTGACCGAGGCCGCCCAGTCTTTGGGGGCGGGCTGGGGCACCATCCTGGTGCGGGTGATCTTCCCCAACCTGAAGGTGGCTTTGCTGAGCGGCACGTTCCTGACCTTTGCGATTGTCATCGGCGAGCTGACCCTGGCTTCGCTGTTGGCCTGGCCTGCGCTGGGGCCGTACATGGCCTTGTTAGGACAGAACCGCGCCTATGAACCAGCGGCGCTGGCGATTATGTCCTTTGCCCTCACCTGGGGCATGATTGGCCTGATCCAGGTCTTTACCCGTGGAACGTCTGGGACGGCCCTGGGCGGTATGAAATAGCACAACGAGGTACCTCATGGCATTTTTAGAGATTAACAACGTCAACAAACGCTTTGGCCAGTTCGTCGCTGTTGAGGATTTCAACCTCAAGGTAGAGCGGGGTGAATTTGTGTCTTTCCTGGGCCCCAGCGGCTGCGGAAAGACCACCACGCTGCGCATGGTGGCCGGGTTTGAAATGCCCACGGACGGCAAGATTTTGATCAACGGCGCCGACGTGACCCACAAGCCGCCGAACCAGCGCAATGTGGGCATGGTCTTCCAAAGCTATGCCCTCTTCCCCAACATGACGGTGGCGGACAACATCGGCTTTGGGCTGAAGGTGGCGCGCAAGGGTAAAAGTGAGATCGCCAAAGTGGTGGATGAAATGCTGGCGCTGATCCACATGGAATCCTTCCGGCAGCGCTACCCGTACCAGATGTCGGGCGGGCAGCAGCAGCGCGTGGCGTTGGCCCGCGCCCTGGCCATTCACCCGCAGGTGCTGCTGTTGGATGAGCCGCTGTCCGCGTTGGACGCCAAAATCCGCGTGGAGCTGCGCACGGAAATCCGCGCCATTCAGCAGAAGCTGGGCATCACCACCATTTACGTCACCCACGATCAGGAAGAAGCTCTGTCGCTTTCGGACCGCATTGTGGTGATGAAAGATGGGCACATCGAGCAGGTGGGGTCGCCCTTCCAGATTTACAACTTCCCCGAAACGCCTTTTGTGGCCTCTTTCGTGGGCACGCTCAACGTGGTGGACGCCGTGGCGCGCGATCCGCAGAGCGGGGCGCTGACCGTGGACGGGCAGGAGATCCACACCGCCCAACCGCTGACGGTTTCCACAGGCCAGACGGTGCGCGTCGCCGTGCGGCCGGAGATGCTGCGCATGACCGCCAACAGCGGCAGCAACGGCATCAACGAACTGAGCGGTACGGTGGACACGGTGACTTTCCTGGGTTCCATCGTGCGCGTGCAGGTGCGGCTGGAAAAGAGCAAGCTGTTCTTTGATATGTTCAACAACCCCCATCTGGTTCCCCCTCAGGTGGGAGAGAAATTGACCGTGTATTTCCCGCGCGAGGCCTGTCTGGTGGTGTAACCGGCTGGCGCGGCAGTTCGCAGGCATAAGAACGCACCCCTGAGCGGTTTCAGGGGCGCGTTCTTTTTTTGCTGAAGGGGGCGTGCAGCGGATCAGTATTCGATGGGGCGCCGCGCGACCTCGAGGACGGCATCCTGAAAGGCCAGGGCGGCGGCCTGACAGGCCGATTGCGTGCCGGTGAGCACAGCGCCCATGAAGTTGGTTTCGGAGGGCGGGGGGGTGTACGCCGCCAACTGCACATCCGCGGCTTTGAGGGCTGCATCCAGCCCGTAGACGCCTTCCAGCGGGGGGGCGATCAGATAGGCGATGGGCGAGCCGATGGGCACGCCGCACAATTGCGACAGGTAGCGGCCGGTCTGTGAGATGACGTGGGGGAAGAAGGCGATGGTGCCCTCGGCGTTGGCGCTGTACCACAGGGCGCGGGTGCTGAGATAACGCAGGGCGGCGTCTAAACCGGCGCGCACCTCGGCGGGGTTGCGCCCGGCAAGCAGGGCGATGATCTCGCCCGAAAGCAGGCCGGAGGCGTGGCGGGCGCCCGCGTAAAACGAATGGGCGTAGACAACTTCCACATCGGCCATTTTGGTGGCCTCGTCAATGGAGACGTAGGTGGCGTCGTCGTTATCGGCGGTCAGCAGCCCCAGGCTGCGCTGATCGGGCCGCAGCCCCAACTGGCGGGCGTATTCGGGGGCCACGCTGGGGATCATGCGAACTGCCAGGGCGTTGGCGGGGATGGGGTCTAAGATGGCCATGCGCACCTTCCTCACTGTTCCAGCAGCTTGAGCTTGACGCCGGCTGCCTGGTTTTGGATCATCTTTTGCGCCATCTGCACGGCAAAGGCCCCGGCTTCGAGGGGGTTGGTGCCGCCGCCGTCATAGATATTGCAGATGACATCCCGCTCGGCGTCGGTGTGGCCGGACTGCGGGCGGTAGGCCATGTAGGCGCTCATTGATTCAGCCCGCCCCAGGCCGGGGCGCTCGCCGATGAGCAGGATGAGCACGTCGGGGTGCAGCAGGTCGCCGATGTCGTTCATCACGCCCACGCGGCAGAACTGGATGAAGAAGGGCGTTCCCAGGCTGAGCCCTGCCTGGCGAAAACCGGCCTCTAAAACGGGCATGATCTTGCGCAAATTAGCTTCAACAGCCGCGGCGCTGAGGCCGTCGCCGACGCAGATCTGCACGTTGGGGTTCTTGACGCAGTGCTGGCTGATCTGCGCGCGGGCTTCATCGCTGAGCTGGCGGCCCAGGTCAGGGCGCAGCAGGTATTCAGCTTTGCCGCCGGTGACGCGGGTCTGCACGCGCAGGAGCTTGAACTCCTCCAGGAGCTGCGGGTCCACGTCGCGCAGGAGGGCGTCCTGCGTCACAGCCAGATCGGCCTGAAAGAGCACCAGGGAGCGGGTGCGCACGCGCGGCCCGGCGCGCCCCACGCCGATGCGGGCGGTGGTGGCGTTCATCAGGGCAGTCAGGCCCTCGGCGTCCAGCGGGCGGTCTATGCCCGCTTCGGTGCGGGCTTCGTCGCTGGTGGGGTCGGGCAGATCAATCACCAGGCCGCCGGAAGCCGCCGCGGCAGGGGCCGGGGACGGACGGGGGGCGGGGCTGGAGGATGCGCTGGGGGCGGGCGGCGGGGGAGGCGCAGCCTGGGCGGGCTTTTGGGCCAATCCAGCGGCTTGCAGCTCTTTCAGCACGTTTTGGATCAGGGCTTCGATGGGGTCTTTCTGCGGGTCTTCGGGCATGGTTTTCTCTCCCCGGCCTCAGCGTGACAGGAACAAGGTGGGGTCGCCCGCCTTGCGGGTCAGACGGCCGTCTTTGAGCAGCCCCAATTCTTCCATCCAGCGTTCAAATTCGGGGGCTGGGCGCAGTTTAAAAATCCGGCGCAGGGCGGCGGTGTCGTGAAACGAGGTGGATTGATAGGACAGCATGGAGTCATCGGCCATGGGCACGCCCATGAAGAAATTGCAGCCCGCGGCGGTGAGCAGCACAGCCAGATTCTCGCTGTTATTCTGGTCGGTGCGGGCGTGGTTGGTGTAGCATACGTCGCAGCCCATCGAGATGCCGGTGAGCTTGCCCATGAAATGATCTTCCAGCCCGGCACGCTGAATCTGCTCGCTGTTGTAGAGGTATTCGGGGCCGATGAAGCCGACCACGGTGTTCACCTGGAAGGGGGCGTAGCGTTTGGCCAGGCCGTAGTTGCGCGCCTCCAGGGTGAGCTGATCCCAGCCGTGATGGGCGTTGGCCGAGAGGGCCGAACCCTGGCCGGTCTCAAAATACATGTAATTGGGGCCGGTGGGGTAGCAGTACTTGCGCGCCAAGGCGTAGGCTTCGTCCAACATGCCCACGGAGATGCCGAAGGACTCGTTGCCTTTCTGCGTGCCGCAGATGGATTGGAACACCAACCCCACGGGGGAGCCGTTCTGCATGCAGCGCATCTGGGTGGTGACGTGCGCCAGGACGCAGGTTTGGGTGGGGATTTTCCAGGTCTGCACGATGTCGTAGGTCATATCCAGCAGGCGCGCCACCGAGGCGTAGCTGTCGTCCACGGGGTTGATGCCGATGACCGAGTCGCCGGAGCCGTAGGACAGGCCTTCGTAGATCTCGGCGCGGATGCCTTCGGGTGAATCGGTGGGGTGGTTGGGCTGCAGGCGGCTGGAAAGGGTTCCGCTGAGGCCGATGGTGTTGTTGCAGTGGCATACCACGCGGATTTTGCTGGCGGCGTAGACCAGATCCATGTTGGACATGAGCTTGGTCACCGCGGCGATCATTTCGGCGGTCAGGCCGCTGGACAGGCGCTGCAAATCATTGCTCTCGTGTTCATCGTCCAGAATCCACTCGCGCAGCTCGCCCACCGTCCAATCTTTGATCTCGTTATAGACGGTCTCGTTGAGGGCGTCGTGGATCAGGCGGGTGACCTCATCCTGATCGTAGGGGGCCACCGGGTTCTCACGCAGGGCCCACAGGGGCACAGCAGCCAGGACGTGCTTGGCGGCGGCCCGCTCGGCGGTGGTGGCGGCGGCCACCCCGGCTAACTGATCGCCGGATTTCTCCTCGTTGGCCTTGCCCATCAGGACGCGCAGGTCTGGGAATTCGTAGGTTTTACCAAACAGTTTGGTTCGTAAGATCATGCGGCCTCTAATGATAAAAAACCAGGGTCTTGACCACCAGCGGCACCACGCGCCCATCCATGAGCGGCGCGCCGATATCCATGTAATCGCCTTCTTCCAGGCCGACCTGATCAATGACCAGCAGGGGGCGGCTGCCCGTCTTGCTTTTGACGGTTTGACCCAGGGCCTGGGCGTAATCGTGACGGATGATGACAATCAGCGGGCGTCCGGCGGGCAGGCTGCGTTCAAAGGCGGCCACGCCGTCGGCCAGGGCCACCAGCAGGGGATAATCCAGGCGTCCATCCAATTCTAAAGCCACGGCAAAGGGATCCGCGGCCAGGTTGAGGTCCCAGCGGCCGAGGGCGCTTTGGATGGCGGGGGCGATGACCGCGGCCTGCAGGGGCTGGCCGCGCAGATCCACGCGCACCACGGGCACATTCTTGAGAGGCAGGATGGACTCTTCGGCCCAGATGGTGGAGCCAGAGAGGGTGACGGTTTGGGCGCTGGCCCCCAAGACCGTGGCGCGCAGGGTTTCGGCCGGGCGTACCACCGTGCAGCTGTTGAGGGCGGACGATTCGCGCAGGCTTTCGGCCACCAACGGGCCGATATCGCCGTGGCGGGCCACATCCGCCACACTGGTCAGGCGCGGGGGCTGGTAGTAGTAATAACCCACCCCGCCGGAGAACATCACCGGCTTGTCGCGTCCGGTCACTTCCAGAGGAGGGGTTTGATACAGTTGGTCGGCCAGCGGGCTGGTGGTTCCCTGGATCAGGTGCAGGGTCAGCTCGGCCATCTGGTCGGTGAGGCGGCGCAGATCGGAGAGGGTGGGACGGTCGCCCACCGCCAGCCGTACCCCGGCCGCGGCGGCGATGCGCGCGCCCGCGGGGGTGATGTGTGTGACCTGACCGCTGGCGGGGTCAATTTCCACCACGCGCCCCCCAAAATTCATGGCGGCGGAGGCGGCGATATGCCCCTGGCGGAAGACGGCGCTGTTGGCGCTGCCGCCGCCGATATCCACATTGGTGACGGAGGTGAAATGCTGGCGGCTGTAGCTGGCAGCCCCTGAACCGCGGCCCGCGATCATGCCTTCCACGTTGGGCCCGGCCACGGTGACCACAAAGTCACCCGCCAGCCCGGCCACCGCCGAAAGGATGGGGTCAGCATTCTTCTTGCGGGCGGTTTCACCGGTGATGATCACCGCGCCGGTTTCCACCTGGGCAGGGGACACGCCGGCTTTTTGATATTCGCCCTGAATGACCGCCGCCAGGCGCTGGGCGTCAATGGTTTCGGTGTCCAGCAGGGGGGTGAAGACGATTTCGCTTTCGTAAATCACCCGGCGCGCGGCGATATCCACGCGCGGGATCTGCCCTGCGCGCGCCACATTGACCAGAGTCAGTTCACTGAAGATCACCTGGGTGGTGGTGGTGCCGATGTCAATACCAACGCTGATCATTTGTCGTGCGGGTGAGTTCATTCTCCAACCTCTGCTGTGATTATCGCACGGGAAGCACATTAACGCCAACACCGCCCCGCGGGAGGCAGGGAGCGCGGCTGCTTCTATTGTATCAAACAATCGCTGTTTATTCAGGCGCGCGGCGGGTTTTGCCCCCGGCCTGCGAAAAGCCCCTGGCGCGGCGCGGGGGTATAATGACTCACAGGGGAGCCTAAGTTGACATCATCTTCTGGAGGGTAGCGATGGGTAAGAGCACACTGCTGGGGAAATTGGCGCGCGCAGGGCTGACCTGGATGGGCAAGCAGAAGCTGGCCAAAATTGACGGCCAATTGAATGTGGCGGGGCTGCACCAGCCGGTAGAGGTGCTGCGCGACCGCTACGGCATCGCCCACATTTACGCCCAGGACGACCATGATCTGTTCTTCGCCCAGGGCCTGGTGCATGCGCAGGAGCGCTTCTGGCAGATGGAATTGAACCGGCGCACCGCCAACGGAACCCTGAGCGAATGGTTTGGCCCGCTGGCGTTGGATACCGATCGGGCGGCGCGCACTTTCGGCTTTGCGCGCGTGGGTCGGGCGGATTTTGCGCGCTTTTGCCCGGAGCTGCAAGGCGCGCTGGGGGCTTACACCGAGGGGGTGAACGCCTATTTGAGCGCCTATCCCAATAAGCTGCCTCTGGAATTCACCCTGCTGGGCCAAAAGGCGCGCCCGTGGACGGTGGAGGACACCCTGGCGTTTTCACGCCTGATGGTCTGGCAGCTTTCGCACGCCTGGTATTCAGAATTGACCCGCGCGCGCCTGGTGGAGCGGGTGGGGGCCGAGCACGCGGCCGAATTTGACCTGTCGTACCCGCAGGGCAACCCCCTGACCCTGCCGGAGGGGGTGGAGATGAACGCGCTGGATCCCAAAGGCGGCCTCAGCGCGGTGCGCGGGCCGTTTTTGCAGCGCGGGCTGGGCAGCAACGCCTGGAGCGTGTCGGGCGAGCGCAGCCAATCGGGCACGGCCTTGCTGTGCAACGACATGCACCTGATCCTCAGCCTGCCCAATTTGTGGTACGAAAACCATCTGGTTTCGCCCACCACCCAGGTGAGCGGGGTGAGCATCCCCTGCGCGCCGCTGGTGCTGGCGGGGCACAACGCCGACATCAGTTGGGGCATCACCCTGGCGTTTACCGACTGCGAAGATGTGTATGTGGAGCAGTTTGACCCGGCGGACCCCACCCGCTACCAGTTCGCGGGCGAGTGGAAGACAGCCCAGGTGCTGGAGGAGCGCATCGCGGTCAAGGGGCAGGCGGAGCATGTGGAAAAGGTGGTGCTGACCGACCACGGGCCGGTGATTTCGGACGCGGTGGGTGAAAAACAGCAGCGCCTGGCGGTGCAGTCTATGGCCCTGCGCCCCTGCCTGGCCCTGGAGGGCTGGTACCGGCTGAATAAGGCGGCCGGCTGGGACGATTTTGTGGAGGCGGCGCGTTGTGTGGAGGCCCCGCAGCTCAACATTGTGTACGCCGACACGCAGGGCAACATCGGCTATTGGGTGACGGGGCGCACGCCCGTGCGCGCCCAGGGGACGGGCAAAATCCCCGCCCCGGGTTGGACGGGTACACATGAATGGGTGGGGGAAATTCCCTTTGAGGAGATGCCCCACGCCCTGAACCCAGCCAAAGGCTACATCGCCACCTGCAACAACAAGATCGTGCCGGATTCCTATCCGCATTACCTGGGCGACCATTGGATGAACGGCTTTCGGCTGGCGCGCCTGGAAGAATATTTTGCCAGCCGCCCGCGCCTGAGCCTGGAAGACTGCGCGGCCATGCAGACGGACGTCACCTGCGTTCCGGCGCGTTTGCTGCTGCCGCACTTGCGCGGCTGCGAAAGCCAGGATGCGGATGTGCGCCAGATGCTGCAATTACTGGAAGGCTGGGACGCGGTGCTGGCGGCGGATTCAACCGCGGCGGCGGTGTACGAGGCGGCGCGGGCGCACCTGGTGAGCGGGCTGCTGGAGCCGGTGCTGGGGGCCGAGCTGAGCGCGGATCTGCTGGGCAAGGGTTTTAACCCTGTGCTCTTCCCCGACCATGAATTCTACGGCAACGATATGCAGGCGGTGCTGCGTATTCTGGACGACCCTCAGTCCTGGTGGCTGGCCCAGGCGGGCGGCAAGCAGGCCCTCATCGAGCGCGCGCTGCGCGAGGGGGCAGCTTACCTGCGGGCCGAGCTGGGCCCCGACCCGGCCGAATGGCGCTGGGGCCGGCTGCACACCATCACCTTTGCGCACGCTATGGGCATTCAGAAGCCGCTGGACGAGGTCTTTAACCGCGGACCGCTGCCGGTGGGCGGGGATACGGATACGCCCTGGCAGGCGGCCTGGGCGCCGGGCGAGCCTTACGAAAACAGGCTGTGGGCGCCCTCTATGCGCCACCTGTTCGACATGGGCGACCTGACCCGCTGTAAACTGGTGCTGCCCATTGGCCAATCGGGGCAGTTGGGCAGCCCGCATTATGACGACATGCTGCCGCGCTGGCTGGGCGGGCAGTTTGTGCCCATGCTGTGGACGCGCAGCCAGGTGGAGGGCGAATTGGAAGGGCGGCTGATTTTACGTTCGGGGGATGCGGTTAAATAAAAAGAGTGGCGAGAGTGGGGGTTGAACCCACGACCAAGGGCTTATGAGTCCCCTGCTCTACCACTGAGCTACCTCGCCAGCTCATGCGGGTGAAAGTTTACTACGGGTTTTGGGTTTTGTCAACAAATGCGCGCGGAAATGGAGCGAAATTGGCGAGGGCGGAACGGCCCCCTGGGCGGCGAACCCGCCGGGCCGAGGCGCAGGCGAACTGCGGCTTGTCAGGCGGGTGATTCTGTGGTATATTAACCGCGAGGCCACAGAATGAGTATACCGCTCATTCAACGCGGTGAATCGCTCCAACCGGAGTGGTTTTTCTTATTTTAAGCGGATAAAAATGGGGGCTGTGTCCTCGGTTTTTCCACTATCCACATTACAAGATCACGAAGGAATGCTATGGCAACCACGTTCCTGACCCAAGAAGGGTTCCAGAAGCTACAGGAAGAACTCGAATTTCTGCGCACAATTAAACGACAGGAAATCGCTGAGCGTTTGCACGAGGCTATGGAAGGCGGCGAGCTGATTGAAAACGCCGAGTATGAGGCCGCGAAAAACGAACAGGCCTTTGTGGAAGGCCGCATCAAAGAACTGGAACTCATCCTGGCCACAGCGCGCGTGATCAGCCTGGACGCTCCGGCTTCGGAGATTGCTCAGGTGGGCGATACCGTGACGATTCAAGAAGGTGACGGGGAGCCGGAGGACTACACCATTGTGGGTGCGGCGGAAGCCGACCCCGCCATTGGCCGTGTGTCCAATGAGTCTCCCCTGGGTAAGGCCCTGCTCAACCGCAAGGTGGGCGACATGGTTCAAGTAGACGCGCCGGCTGGGGCCTTTACCGTTCGGATTTTAAAGATCGTGTAATTCAGGGCCAAAATAACAGGCCCCGCCCGCGTTCGAAGGGCGGGGCTTTTTGTTGAATTTTGTTTGAAGAATAGGAAGGTGACCTCATGGAGCTAAATGAGTTAGAACGTATTCGTCTGGAAAAACTGGAGCGCATGCGCGCTGCCGGCATTGAGCCGTACCCGACCCGTGTCCACAACACGCACACCATCGCTGAGGCGGTGAAGCAGTTTGAGATGGCTGAGAAAGAGGGTGCTGCTCCTGCCAAAGTGACTCTGGCCGGACGGGTGCGCTCCATGCGCTTGATGGGCAAACTGGGCTTCGCGCATGCGGAAGACGGCAGCGGGCGCGTTCAGCTCTTCTTCCGCATCAACGAGCTGGGCGAAGAGGCCATGAATTCGCTTAAAGAATTTTTTGACCTGGGCGATTTTATCGAGGCGGAAGGCACGATGATGCGCACCCGCACGGGCGAAATATCGCTGCAGGTGGCGGCCTTCCGCATGCTGGCCAAGGCCATCACCCCGCTCCCGGCGGCCAAAGATGAGGTGGTGGATGGGGAAGTGGTGCGCCACGCCACCCTCAACGACCCCGAAACCCGCTACCGCCAGCGCTATGCTGATCTGGCGGTGAACCCGGATGTGCGCCAGATCTTCCGCGCCCGCGCCGGGGTCACGCGCGCCATGCGCGAATTTTTGGATGGGGAAGGCTTTTTGGAAGTGGAAACCCCCATCCTGCAGCCCATTTACGGCGGGGCGGCGGCGCGGCCCTTCATCACCCATCACAACCAGCTGAAACAGGATTTGTTCCTGCGCATTTCTTTCGAGCTGTACCTCAAACGCCTGCTGGTGGGCATGTTCGACCGTGTGTATGAGATTGGCCGCGATTTTCGCAACGAGGGCATCTCCTTCAAGCACAATCCTGAGTTCACCCAGATGGAATTCTACGCGGCCTACCTGGATTATCAGAAGGTGATGGAACTGACCGAGAACATGGTGGCCTACATCTGCGATCAGGTGCTGGGCAGCCGCAAAGCCACCTTCAACGGTCACGAAATTGACTTCACCCCCCCGTGGCGGCGGGTAGAATTGCGCCAGGGGCTGATGGACGCCTGCGGGATTGACATTCAGGAACACCGCACAGATGAGACCCTGTTCGCGGCGATGGACGCCAAAGGTCTGAAACCCAAACCCGGCGCGCCGCGCGGCAAGCTGATTGATCAGATGATCGGCGACTTTTTGGAGCCGAATTTCATCCAGCCGACCTTTTTGTACAACTACCCGCGCGATATCTCCCCGCTGGCCAAATCCATGCCGGGCGACCCGCAGACGGTGGAGCGCTTTGAGGGTTTTGTGGGCGGCATGGAGCTGTGCAACGCCTTCACCGAGCTGAACGATCCGCTGGATCAGGAAGCGCGCTTTTTAGAGATGGGGCGCGCCTATGACGCGGAGGACGAAGAGAGCAACCCGCTGGATGAAGATTACCTGCGGGCCATGCGTTACGGCATGCCGCCCTGCGGCGGCTTCGGCATGGGCATTGACCGCCTGGTGATGCTGCTCACCGGTCAGCGTTCGATCCGCGAAGTGCTGCTCTTCCCCCATTTGCGCGAGCGCGAAGAAGAATAAGCGCGCAAGTGACCGAATCAAAAGAACAGCCGGAGGGCTTTTTGGGCCTTTTCCGGCTGTTTTCTTTTGGGGTGAAGCGGGTTTAGCGGGCCAGAATGCGCGCCATCTCGAGGTATTCGGGCGAGAGGGTCTTGACTTTCGAGGTGACCACGGAAATGGGCACAGGCTCCATGTCGCGCCCGTTGAGGGCCACCATGACGCCGGTTTGGCCCTGCATGAGGAATTCGACGGCTTTATGCCCGAAGCGCGAGGCGATCAGGCGGTCGAAGGCGGTGGGTTTGCCGCCGCGCTGGATGTGGCCCAGGATGGTGACGCGGGTGGTGAAGCCCAGATCCATCGCGTCAATCTCTTTGGCGATCTCGGTGGCGCCGGGGTCGGCCCCTTCGGCCACCACGATGATGCAGTGGGTTTTGCCGCGGCGGTAGGCGTCATCCACGTTCTTGGCCACCTCTTCCACATTCACCGGCACTTCGGGGATGAGCACCATTTCGGCGCCGGTGACGATGCCCGCCTGGACGGCCAGATAACCGGACATGCGCCCCATGGTTTCCACGATGAAGGCGCGGCTGTGGGAAGAAGCCGTGTCGCGGATCTTGTCAATGGCGTCCACGATGGTGTTGAGGGCGGTATCCACGCCGATGCACATATCCGTGCCGTAGATGTCGTTATCAATGCTGCCCGGCACGCCCACCACCGGCACGCCCTGTTCCACCAGGCGCATGGCCCCGTTGAGCGAGCCGTCTCCGCCGATGACCACCAGGGCGTCCATGCCGGCGTTGTTCATCTGCCGGATGGCGTCCCGCTGGCCGCGGGGGGTGCGGAACTCTTCGGAGCGGGCGGTGCGCAGGATGGTGCCGCCGCGCTGCAGGATGCCGCCCACGTCGCGGGCGCCCATGCTGTGGAAATTGCCGCGGATAAGGCCTTCGTAGCCGTCCTCCACGCCCAGCACATTGACATTTTGAGCCAGGGCGGAACGCACGACGGCGCGGATGCAGGGGTTCATGCCCGGCGCGTCGCCGCCGGAAGTCAGTACCCCGATTGTTTTAATTCTGCTTTGTTGAACCATACGCACACTCACATTCAGAATAAGATCTATTGGATTTTAATCGTCTCGACGCGCACGTTCTCATCGCCGATCTTGGCGCGGAGTTTGGATAAGAGTTCGGGCGTGAGGCAAGTCGATTCATTGGGGAATTCAATGACGTAATAATGGCTGCCTTCAAACACCATGAAGGCGAAGCGGTCTTTCCCGGCATAGGAGCGCAGCAGGCCGTAAAGCACTTTCAGACGGCGCACGTCGCGGTCTTTGCTGCCGCAGGGGCGCATCACCAGGGTGACCATTTGCGGGGGCTGGTCGCTGGCGGGTTTTTCCGCTGGGCGCGGGATGGGGGCCAGGGAAGCGGGCGGGGGGACATAAACCGGGGCAGCCGCCACCGGCAAGGGGGCCGCGGCGGGCTTGACCGGCGGCGCGGGTTCTTCGGCGGGTGGGGGTGGGGGTACTTGGGAGGCCGCAGCCTGGAAGGCGGCCGGCTCCAGCAGATGCCAATCGTCGGGCTCGGGCGGGGGCGGCACGTCCCAGTC
>DAIOUB010000010.1:0-7131 GCA_036751735.1 Levilinea sp.
TTTCGATATAATTAAAGTATGAATCCCCTCAGTCAGGAAACCTGCACCCCCTGCCGCCGCGGAGCGGTGGGCCTCACCCCCGCCGAGGTCGCCGCCCTGCTCCCCCAACTCCCTCGTTGGGAACGGATTGAAATCGAAGGCATCCCCCAACTTCAACGCCGCTTTCCCTTCAAAACCTATCTTCAGGGGCTGAAATTTGTCCACCAGGTGGCCCACCTGGCCGAAGATAACCACCATCACCCTGTTTTGGTGCTGGAATGGGCGCAGGTCACCGTGCGTTGGTGGACTCATACCCTGGGCGGCCTGCACCGGAACGATTTCATCCTGGCCGCACGCTGCGATGACCTGTACCGCGAGTTCCTGCGTCCGCATTTTGTTTAGGAGGTTGAAATGGCCCATCAAGTCAAAGATTGGATGAGCAGCCCGGTGATCGTGATTGACCCCGACAGCTGCGTCAATTACGCCCTGACCCTCATGCGCCGCCGCCGCATTCACAGCCTGGTGGTGGTGCTCAACGACAGCGAATCCCGCTACGGCATCCTCACCAGCACCGACATCCGCAATAAAATCCTGGCCGCCGAGCGTCAGCCCGCCGAAGTGGCCGTGCGCGAAATCATGACCGCGCCCGTGCTCACCGCCCAGGCCGACTGGAGCCTGACCGAATGCTCGCTCCGCATGCAGGCCGCCCATATCAATCACATGCCGGTGGTGGACCAAGACAACCAGCTGGTTGGGATTATTTCCACAACGGATTTATTCGTGGCCGCCGAGGAGATTGGCTGGGAGGGCAACCCCTAATCCGCAGCGTGCAGCAGCATGCCCTGGTAGGGCTGCAAGCTCAGCCGCAGTCCGTCTGCCTCCACCTGCATCTCGGCCCCGCTCATCCAATCCCGCACCTTTTGGCCCGACTTCCAGGCCCCCTTGAGCGGCAGGAGAATTTCCTGCACCTCGGCGCGGGCGTGGATCACCGCCACCGCCAGGTCATCCTGGCTCTGGCGGCTGAAGGCATACACCCCACCGGCGTCATCCACAAACAGGCTGGCAAATTCACCCCGGCGCAGCGCCCGCATCGCTTTACGCGCTGCCGTCAGCTGCTGCACCCATTCGAAAATTTCCATTTTCCAGCGCTGCGGATCCCAGGGGAAGGTGCGGCGGCAGTCAGGGTCTTTACCGCCCGCCAACCCGACCTCATCCCCGTAGTAAACGGCGGGCACTCCCGGAAACGCAAATTGGATCAAATACGCCAGCCGCAGCAGCGCAATCTGCCCATCCAGCACGGTGTAAATACGCGCCGTGTCATGCGTGCCCAGCGGGTTATACATGGCCAAGGCCTGCTCCAGCGAATAATGTGCCAGCAGGACTTCCATGTGCGTGCGGAACTGGGACACCTGAATTTCACCTTTCAGCAGCGCAATCACCCCCTCGCGCAGCGGGTAGTTCATCAGGCCGTCAAAATGCCCCTCGCTCACCCAGCGCGGCGAGGCCTCCCAAATTTCGCCCAGCAGATACGCCTGGGCGTTGGTCTCGCGCACCACCTGGCGGAACTCCGCCCAGAACGCGTCGTCATCAATCTCATTGGGCACATCCAGCCGCCAGCCGTCTGCCCCCTGCTCCATCCAGTGCCGCGCCACTCGCAGCAGATACTTCCGCACCGCTGGCGTGTCTGTGTTCAGCTTGGGCAGGCTCTTAATCCCCCACCACCCCACGTAATCCTTCAGCTCACCGGAGGTATAGGCGTCCACCGGGAAATGGTGAATGTGATACCAATCCTGATAGGGGCTGTGCTCTTGATTTTCCAGGATATCCGCGAAGGCGAAGAATCCCCGCCCGGTGTGGTTAAACACCCCGTCCAGAATCACGCGCATGCCGCGCGCATGGGCCGCCTCCAGCAGCGCCCGAAAATCCGCCATCGTCCCTAATTTGTCGTCAATGGTGAAGTAATCGGTGGTGTTGTAACGGTGCGGCGAGGGCGCCAGGAAAATGGGGTTCAAATACAGAGCGTTGACCCCCAATTCGGTCAGATGATCCAACTTTTCAATGATCCCCTGCAAATCGCCCCCGTAGAAGCTGTGCAGCTCAGGCTGTGAATTCCACGCCTGAAGGTTGGGCGGGTCATTGTGAAGATCTCCATTGGCAAAACGGTCAGGGAAAATCTGGTAAAAAACAGCATCAAACACCCACTCAGGAACCGTCATAAAATCCTTTACCTTCCATACACACGATTAATCAATGCCGCCGGGCGGCGCAGAAAATCCGCGCGCGCCAAACGGCCTTCCGTCAAATCCATCAGGATCTCCGTCAAAGCCTGGTTCACCGGCGTGTTCACCCCCACCTCAGCCCCATAGCGAACCACCGCCCCGTTTAAGAAACCGACTTCGCTCTTGCCGCGTCCGCTTTCCAGATCCAGGTAAAAGGAGGGCATTTTGCCCCCCCGGCCGCGGCCCAGAGCCTGCCGCAGCACCGGCTGGCTCAAGGCCGCCGGAAATCGGCGCACGATGAACGCCAGGGCGCGCACCGGTGTGCCCGGCAAATCCACCACGGCGTGCCCCAAAGCGCGCATCACACTCAGCGCCTCACGCAGTTGGGCCAGCTCCAGCCGGTACAGCCCCGCATCTGCCAGAATCTCCGTCGGAGGCATGCCCAAAATGGCCGAGGAGGCATTGGTCACCAGATTGGTGAACATCTTCGACCACTTCATCGCCGCCCCAGAGGAAAAAGCCTGGGCGTGCAGACCAGCGGTGTTGAGCACCGCCACCAAATTGGACGCCAGCAGATGCTCGTTGGCCACCCCCATGCCGCGCAGCTTTTCCACCACCACCGAACCGGCGTCCAGCCGCCCCACCGCCGTGGTCACTGTGCCGTGGATCACGCGCTCGGCCCCCAAAACCTGCTGCAAAGCCGGTTCGTTATCCACCCCGTTTTGCAGGCACAAAATCGGCGGCAGCGCCAGGCTGTAAGGCGCTAACATTTCCAGCAGCCCGGCGGTATCGTAGGACTTTACCGCCAGAATGCCCACGTCGAAGGGCCCGTGCGTCAGGGCCTCTTCCATCGAGCTGACCACATCCGGGTCTGCCACCGTCAGGCTGTCGTCTTTACGGCGGATGTGGAGTCCATTTTCTTTCAGCAGCGCCGCCATCTCGGGCCGATCCACAAAAACGACGGGTTGCCCGGCCGCTGCCAGGCTTCCGCCGATATAGGTTCCAATGGCTCCCGTGCCCAAACACAAAAAACGTAGGTTCGCTGAGGTTTGCATGTTCATCGTGTTCGCTTCAGTTCTCCCAATGCCGGGTACCGCGTAAGAATACATCCCCCATCATGGGTTTCTTGCCCGCGGGCTGCACCTCATCCAAAATCAGCAGCCCCTGGGCTGTGCCGAAGGCGGGTTTTCCGCCCGTGCTCACGCGTTGGCCAGGTTCCCCCTTCCCGGCGGCGGCATGCGCCCGCAGAACCTTCAGCAGGCCCCCTTCCACAAAGGTGAACGCCCCCGGCCAGGGGGTAAAGGCGCGCACCCGCCGCACGAGGGCTTCGGCGCTCTGGCTGAAATCTAATTGGCCTTCTTCCTTTTTGATCATGCCCGCATAGGTGGCCCCTTCTTGCGGCTGCGCCGCGGCCTTAAGGCTGCCCGCCAGATAGGCCGGCAGGCATTCCACCAGCAAATCCGCCCCCATCTGCGCCAGGCGTGCGCTCAAAGTGGCGGCGTTATCCTCCTCCGAAATGGACGTGGCCCGCCGCGCCAGGGTGGGGCCGGTGTCAATCCCCGCGTCCAGCTTCATGATGGTCACACCCGTTTCGCGGTCGCCGTGCAGCAGGGCCGCCTGAATGGGCGCAGCCCCCCGCCAGCGCGGCAGCAGCGAGGCGTGTACGTTGATCACGCCGAAACGCGGCAAATCCAGCACGTTTTGGCGCAGAATCTGCCCGTAAGCCGTCACCACGATCAAATCTGGGGCCCAGTCCTTTAGCTGTTCCTGAGCTTCGGGCGCGCGCAGTTTTTCCGGTTGAATGGTGGGCAGACCCAATTCGTCCGCCAGCAGCTTAATCGGCGGCGGAGTCAGGGTACGTCCGCGCCCAGCGGGCCGGTCTGGCTGTGTCACTACCCCCACTACAGGATACTGGGCCGCCAACCGCTCTAAGGATGGAAGCGCAAAGTCGGGCGACCCCATAAAGACAACTCGTAACGTGTGTTCTGACATCGGCTCCATTTTAACACAATTCGGGTAGAATTGACGCCTGGGGAGATTGGTGTACAATGGGCTTGGGGGGTGAAGCCCCAACCGCGCCAACCCTGCTTGCAAGGACTTCTCACTTTTTATGGATCCATCAAGGAGCTTTTGAAATGACTGTCAACCCAAACCCTGCCCCTGCGCCCCTTTCCCCTTCGGAAGAGCGCACCTGGGCCATGCTTTCCCACCTGTCTGTGCTGGCCAACCTGTTCACCGGCTTTTTGGGGCCGGTGGCCGCCCTGATCATCTACCTGGTGTACAAAGACCGCTCCCGTTACGTGGCCTACCAATCCCTGCAATCCCTCATCATGCAAGCCGTGCTGTGGATCGGCGGCGGCATCCTCACCGGCATCATGTGGACCATCACCGGCGTGCTTTCGGCCGTGCTGGTGGGCATCTGCCTGATCCCCATCGCCATCGTCATCAGCCTGCTGCCGCTGGTTGCCATCATCTACGGCATTGTCGGCGCGGTCAAATGCAACAACGGCGAAGATTTCCAGTACTGGCAAATCGGCCAATGGGTGCGCAGCACCTACACCGGCTAATCTCCGTCCTCTCGCCCTGAGCCAGAGCGCCCATCACCGCGGGCGCTCTGTTTTATTTTTCCAGCGCCTCCAGGCGCGGCCCCTCCGGCGTGTCCATCACCTGCCAGCCCATGCCCTGAATCTCGCCGCGCAGCCGGTCGGCTTCGGCCCAATCGCGCAATTCGCGGGCCTGTTGGCGTTCCGCTGCCAGGCGCAGCACCACCTCAGGAGCCTGCCGCACCTGCCCCGCCGCCGCGTGATCCTCTTCCACCGCTCGCAGCGCCCGCTCCCAGCTTTCCGCGCGCAGTCCGCGGCCCCCCTCCGTCAGCGGCTGAAAGGCCCCCAGGAGCGACAAAGGCCAGCGGCTGCCGTTTTCAAAGCGCTGCTCCGCACCCCCCCGTCCCAAAGTCACCCCGCCCGCGCCCATCACCTGAGCCGTCCCTTCGCTCAGGCCCAAAATGACCGCCGTGCGCTCATCCACCCCTAAAATGGTGCTGTCCGCGGGAAGACGGGTTTTCAGGGCCGCAAACCGCTCCGCCCCCATGAAGCAGTGTGAAGTGTCCAGCTCATCCCCCCCGTCGCGGTTGTTCCAATGCGGCACAACCACCAGGTTCAGGCCAAAAGGCCGAAAGAAATCCAGCCCGCGCTTCCAATGCGGATCTTCGCCCACCTTGTAAATTTCATACACCGGCAGACTAAACGCGCTGACTGCCAGGGTGGCCGCGCTGGTTAAAATCACGTCCGCCCCCAGACGGTGGCGCGCCTGCACCCAATCCCAGGCCAGGCTGTCCCGTAATTGGCGCACGGCATAGGTGGGGGAACCGGCGCCCATGTAAATCAGGTGACTGTGCAGCAGCACCTCATTCACACTGGGATTTTCGGGGCTTTGCGGGGTTCCCCGCTTACGCGCGGGCACCACCGTCACCTCCGGCTGGTAATTTTGCAGCCGCTGGCGAATAAAATCGGCCACCCGCCCCGCCACCCGGTCGGAATTCAATTCGTACCCCGCCGGGGTTTCCAGCACACTCACCCGCACAGGTCGCGGCTGACCCTGCGCCAGGGCCTCAAAAAGCTGCCCGCCGCTGTGGGTGGTCTCGCCCGATCCCAACAATGCCACTTTCCCCGGCTTCAACGCATTCATGCTTCACCTTTCGTTTGCAGCTCAGTCACCCGTCACCGTCTGCACCGCCGCCGGTTCGCCCACCGGCCCAAACTGCCGCCGGTACAACTCTGCATACAGGCCGTTCTCCCGCAGCAGCACCTCATGCGTGCCCTGCTCCACCAATTCCCCATCCTGAATCACCAGGAGCTGATCCGCGTTGCGGATGGTGGACAGACGGTGGGCGATCACGAAGCTGGTGCGGCCTTGCAGCAGCCGGTTCAGCGCCTGTTGAATCATCACCTCGGTGCGCGTATCAATGCTGGCGGTGGCTTCATCCAGGATCAAAATCCGCGGGTCAGCCAGCACCGCCCGGGCGATGGATACCAGTTGGCGCTGCCCCTGGCTCAGCAGCTTGCCGCGCTCACCCACTTCGGTCTGATAGCCGTTGGGCAGTTTGCGGATAAATTCATCCGCATTGGCCACCTTGGCCGCCGCCATCACTTCTTCATCGCTGGCCTCCAGCCGCCCGTAGCGCAGGTTATCCATCACCGTTCCAGAGAACAGAAACGGCTCCTGAGTCACAATTCCCATCTTGCGCCGCAGACTGCGTTGAGCCGCCTGGCGCACGTCCATGCCGTCCACCAGCACGCGCCCCTCATCCGGGTCATAAAAGCGCGCCAGCAGGCTCACCAGGGTGGTTTTCCCAGCTCCGGTCGGTCCCACAATGGCAAAGGTCTGCCCCGGTGCCACACGGAAAGACACATCCTGTAAAACCATCTCATCCCGGTCGTAGCCAAAAGAGACGTGCTCAAATGCCACCTCGCCGCGCACATCCGTCAGTTCCACCGCATCCGGCGCATCCTCCACCGTCACGGGCAGATCCAGCAGATCAAAGACGCGTTCCGCCGCCGCCAAGGCCGACTGCGCCGTGGTCCACATCTGCGCCACGGTTTGAATGGGCCGGAAGAAGTTCTGCACATATTGAATAAAGGCCACCACCGTCCCCGGCGTCACCACCCCGCGGATGGCCAAAGCCCCGCCCATCGCCACCACCAGGGCCAGATCCAGCGTACTGAGCACGTCCATCGCTGGTGAAAAGGCCGAGGTCACCGCCGTGGCGTTCACGTTGGCGTCGCGGTTGGCCGCGTTGCGCTCTGCAAAGCGCTGCACGTTGCGGTCTGTGCGGTTAAACGCCTGGGCCACCTTCACCGCGCTCAGCTCTTCCTGCAAATCCGCCGAAACATCCCCCAGCGTCTCACGCGTGCGCCGGAAAGCCCGCCGCGCC
>DAIOUB010000010.1:7231-12362 GCA_036751735.1 Levilinea sp.
TAAACCCCGGCCAGCGCCGCCATCGTCCATGCCAGCCCAGTAAAATCCTTCTCCACAATCAGGGTATCCACCGCCCGGCCAATTAAAATCGGCCCGGCCCCCTGCGCCGCCGCAGAGATCAAAACCAGCCCCATCGCTGCCGCCATCCAACCCCAATAGGGCCGCAAAAGCCCCACCATCCGCCCCACCACCTGGCGGCTGTTCTTGGCTTTTTCTTCTTTCGACTCCGCTAATTGCCGCATCGGGCCGCCGTGCATCATCGTACCGCCTCCTCCAGCGCCGCTTCCAATTCGGCCTGATCCCCAAACTGTGTCGCCAACAACTCGGCGTAAATCTCGCAGCAGTCCATCAATTCCTTGTGCGTGCCCTGGGCAATCAACTGCCCCTGATCCAACAGCAGGATCAAATCGGCGTTGCGCACCGTGCTGATGCGCTGGGCGATCACGAAGGTCGTGCGCCCCTGGCGCAGCGTTTCCAGCGCCTGCTGAATCTTGTATTCCGTCTCCGAATCCACCGAAGACGTGCTGTCATCCATGATCAAAATGCGCGGGTTCACCAGCAAGGCTCTGGCGATGGCTACACGCTGTTTCTGGCCGCCCGAAAGCCCCACGCCGCGCTCACCAATCACCGTGTCGTAACCCTCCGGCAGTTCGCGCACAAAATCTTCCACCTGGGCCGCCCGCGCCGCCGCTTCCACCTCTTCCAGGCTGGCTTCCGGCCGCCCGTAAGCGATGTTTTCGCGCAGCGTTCCCGAGAATAAGGTCGTCTCCTGCAAGACAATCCCAATCTGAGAGCGCAGGGATTCCAGGGTCACGTCGCGCACATCCACCCCATCAATGCACAGCCGTCCCTGAGTCACGTCGTAAAAACGCGGGATCAGATTGATGATCGTGGATTTCCCCGACCCTGTGCGCCCCAAAATGGCCACCGTCTGGTTGGGCTGCGCTTCAAAGCGGATATCCGAAATCACGTCCTGTTCGCTGCCCGCGTAGCGGAAGCTAACGTCCTCAAAACTCACCTTACCTTGAATGGCGGTCAGCGCCTGCGCCCCAGGTTTGTTCTTCACTTCCAGTTCCGCGTCCATCACCTCAAACAGGCGCTGGGCGCTGGCTTCGGCGCGCGACATGGCCGAGCCCACAAAGCCCAGCATGAACACGGGCATCAGGAAGAACCCCTGGTAGCCCACAAAGGCCACCAGCTCGCCCAGGCTCATCATTTCGCGAATCACCTGTCCGCCCCCCACCCACACCACCCCCACCACGCCCAGATTGGCGATGAAGAAAATCAGCGGGAAGCTGCTGGAAAACAAGCGGATCAGCTTCAGGTTCTCATCCAAATATTCACTGTTGCGCACCCCAAAACGCGTGTGCTCGTAATCCTCGCGGGCAAAGGCCTTCACTACACGGATGCCTGCCAGGTTTTCCTGCAAAACCGCGTTCAATTCGCCCAGCTTTTGCTGCACCGACTTGGAAAGCGGCATGATTCCGCGCACAAACAAGAAGAACACCACCATAATGGGCGGGATCATCAGCAGGAAAATGCCGGTCAGCAGCGCGTTCATCGAGAACAGGATGACCAGCGTGCCCACCAGCAGCAGCACCGCCGAAACCAACTGCAGCAGGCCGTTGCCCACAAACATGCGCACCAACTCCACATCCGAGGTCATGCGCGTCATCAGCTTGCCGGTCTGAGACTGGTCGTGGTAACTGAAGCTCAAGCGCTGCAAGCGGTCAAAAATCGCGTTGCGCAGCTCATAGGCAATCCCCTGCGAGGTCACTTCCGAAAGGTAGCCCTGCAGGAAGTTAAACACCCCGCGCAGCGCGGCCACCGCCACCAAAAGCCCCGCCAGAGTCCAGATGCGCCCCATGTTCATCGAGGTGATGCCGTCGTCAATCACCTGCCGCAGCAGTTGGGGCGTGTATAAATTGGCCGCGTTGACCACCAACAGGCTCAAAAACGCCCCGGCAGCCGGCAGAGAATATTTGCGAAGATACTGTAAAGCCCGGCGAATTCCTTTCATACACTGCCTTCCTTTTCGTCCGCCCCCGCGCACGCTGCGCAGGGACCGGGGTATCCTTCCTTACAGAATTGATCCACCAAACGCTGGAGCAAGGTCAGGCCTTCGTCCAGGCGTTCCAGCTCCCCACCAGAAAATTCCGCCAAAAGCTGCGCCATACGTCCCTCCACCGCCTGATGTGCAGCGTGCAGGGCGTCTGCCCCCGCCGGGGTGATCTCCAGCCGCACCATGCGCCGGTCGTTTTCATCCGGCGTGCGCGTCACCCACCCTCGTTCCACCAGCGTGGCCACCGAGTTGGACATGGTCGCCAGGCTCACCGACTGGCGCTCCGCCAGTTCGCTCAAATTGTGCGGGCCTTCATGCAGCAGCATCAACAGGCGAAAATGGGCCGGGGTGCGCCCCGCGGCCGTGCCGCGCAGCTCGCCCGCCATAAAATGTAACAGCATGGGGATCAAACGCACCATGCGGTGAGCAATCTCAGCTTGCGTCATAATTGGTTAGCTCTCCTAAGTATTTACCGGCTCGATTATACAAGCCTCACCGCGATTTCGCAAGGTGGTGTGCAAGGTTGGCTGCCCATGCCGCGAATTTCGGGTAAAATGAACCTATGCACCCAACGGATATCCGCCCCCAGGTAGAAGCCGAGCTGCAGCAGGCCGAAAACGCCCGCAGCGCCGGTGATGAGGGGCGTGCCCGCGTTTGTGCCCGCCGCGCCGCGGGTGCAGCCGCCCGCGCCTACCTGAGTCGTTTGGGTCTGCCCGCCGCCCCCTCGGTCCTTGATAATCTGCACCTGCTATCCAACCGCACGGATCTGCCGGCGCGCATTCAAACGGGCATCCAGCGTCTGCTGCTGCGCGTGAACGCCGAGTACCGCCTGCCCGCGGAGATTGACCTGATTCAAGAAGCGCGTTTGGTCAGCGACCATTTGCTCCAAATCACCCCTAGTTCCTCCGGAGAAGCTCATCCTCATGTCTGATTCTCAAAACGCCCCCCAAATCATCCTGTATGGGACCAACTGGTGCGGAGATACGCGCCGCGCGCGCGCCTTTTTGGATGAACGCCAGGTGCCCTACACCTACATTGACATTGACCAGAACGCCGAAGCCGCTCGCTTCGTCAAAGAGGTCAATAACGGCTACCGCAGCGTGCCCACCATCGTCTTCCCCGACGGCAGCACCCTGACCGAGCCGAGCACCACCCAGTTGGCCGCCAAACTGAACCTGTAAGCCTCCCCCATCCGATAAAAAAACCGCCCAGCCGGGGTTCAACCGGCTGCGGCGGCTGTTAATATCCCAATCAAAACCTGCCTAGCGCCGGCTGCGGCGCCACATCCACACCATCACAATCCCCAGCCCCAGGCCCATTAACACCCACAAAAAAAGCCCAGAGCCTTCGCCCGTGCGCCGTTCCAAAACTACCTCCGGCGCCTGGGTCAATCTGCGCCGTAAATGGTCCACAAAAGGCCGCGGCGGCTCCACCGGGCTGAGGCTGAACATCAATTGTTCCTCTAAACTTCGCATCACTTCTTCATCCAAACCTGCACGCATCCTCTATCCCCTTTCCTGCATCGGCAAAGCCACAATCCCAACCGTTCCCGGCCCCAAATTGGCCGCCACCGGAATGGAAAGCTCCGTCTGAATTAACTCGCGCACGTTTAACTGCGCCCGCACCTGCGCAATCAAATCCTGCGCGGCCTGCGGATCGGCGGCGTGCACCACTGCCACCGTCACCGGCAGCCGGCCCACCTGTTCCTTCACCGTTTGAATCACATGCTGCAAAGCCCGCTGGCGGGTGCGCACCTTATCACCCATTTGCAGCAGCCCATCCTTTAAAATGATGATCGGCTTGATCCCCAGCGCCGAGGACAGCACGCTCTGCAAGGCGTTCACGCGCCCGTTCATGCGCGCAAAATCCAGCCGGTCCATGGTGAAAGCCAGCGCCAGCCGCGTGCGCATCTGCGTCAGCCGGTCCAAAATTTTCTGGATAGATGCCCCCGTGCGCGCCAAAATTCGCGCCTCGCGGCACATCAGGCCCATCACCGCCGAGCCAGCCGCCGAATCAAAGGGGTACACCCGCAGCTCACCGGCCAGCTCCTTGGCGGCCAGCTCCACCACCGAAAACGTCCCCGACATCTTGCTGCTCACGTGAATAGACAGGATTTCTTCGCCTTTCCGGGCCACCGAACGGTAAAATTCCATTACCTGTTCCGGCGAAGGCAAAGACGTGCCGGGGATCATGCGCTTTTCTTCCACCAGCTGGTAGAAGTTGCTCTGATCCACATCCACGCCCTGCACGAAGGTCTCTTCGCCGAAACGAATGCGCAGCGGCAGGGTGTGAATCTCGAATTCCTCGCCCCAGCTTTCCGGCATATCCGCAGCCCCGTCCGTCACAATTCGAAGCATGGTCTTTTCCTATTCTTCTCGTTTTTCCAGTTCTTCCCGCAGCGAAAGCAGCGTGCGGTGATACAGGCTTTTGATGGCGCCCTCACTGCGCCCCATGATCACCGCAATTTCTGCGTTGGGCAGATGCTCCACAAACTTGAGGATGATCAACTGCTGGCGTTCCGGCGAAAGCTTGCGCAGCACGCCCAGCAGCCCCTCAACCTCTTGCGTCTTCACCAGGCGCTGTTCGGGGTGTTCCCCGCGCACCGGCAGTTGGGTATGCTCTTCCAGCGGCATCTCGCGGCGGCGGCTGTTATCGCGGTGCCAGTTGGCCACCAGATTGTGGGCAATCCGGTACAGCCAGGCCGAGAACGGCACGCCCATATCCTTAAAGCGCTGAATATGCCCCATCGCGCGGTAAAACACCCGCGCGGTCAGGTCTTCCGCGTCCACCGCGCTGCCGGTCCGGTAATAGATGTAGTTAAAGATCCGCCCCACATAGCGTTCATACAGTTCGCTGAACGCTTGCGAGTCGCCCTGTACTGCCGCACTTAACGTTGTGTCTTCGGTGATCTCACTCACGGCAGACCTTTTTTTGAAGCAGGCTAACAATCAAAACACCGATCATGCCCAAAGGTTACACCTTTCTCACCGACAGATCAAGCCCGCGGCCTCACGGCTCATCCGCTGCCAAAGCCGCCTTCACCGCCGCCAGCGCATCCACCACGCCGTA
>DAIOUB010000010.1:12462-19089 GCA_036751735.1 Levilinea sp.
ATATCGGGCTTCACCCGCTGGCTGCCGTCCGCCGTCACCGGCCCAATGCTGCTGAACGATGACAAGTCGCCCGAAGCGTTTACCGCCCCCACCGAAAACACCTCTGCGTAGATCGCCGGGGGATCCTGCACACTGCCGCAGCCCAATTGGCCGTTGTTGCCCGCCGACACCACCACGAAAATCCCCGCCGTGCGCAGCGCGCGCACCGCCGGTAATAACGCCTCTGGGTCGCAGCCCTCCACCGTTGGGCAGCCCCAGGAATTATTTAAGACCACTGCTCCCCGCGCCGGATCCCCCGCGTGGAAAGCGTCCCCGCCCAGGGGGAAAGGCGCCAGCATGAACTGCATGCAGTTCAAGTACAGCGCCGGGTTGCCCAAATTGCGCGCCAGGTTCGAACAGGCAATCCATTCCGCGTCCGGGGCCACCCCCACGTGATTCCCCAACACCGTGCCGAGCGTATGCGTGCCGTGCCCGCCAATATCCGCGGGGGCCTGCCGCCCGTACCACGGGTCAAACCAGGTGTAGTCCGCGCCGCTCTCACGGCCCAGGTAGCCGTCAGCCACTTCGGGATGGTCCACCTGCACCCCCGAATCCGACTGCCCCACCACAATGCCCGCGCCGCGGTAGCCCAGCTCCCACACTGCATCCGCATGGATCAAGGTTAAATTCCACGGAACGTCCGCCGGGGCGCTGCTGGTCTCGCCCAATTGCTCAGGCTGTGCTTCTGGTAAAGGACGCAGCACCGGGCTGTCTAACACCCGGTCCACCTCTGGCCGTGCTTGCAGCCACAGCCGCAGCAGCGGCCCGCCCCGCACCTCCAGCGCGTTCACCAGATAAAACGGTTCGTATTGCACCCCCCAGCCGTCCAGAGCCTGCCGCAGCGGTGCCTGGGTCTGTTCGGCATGCGCCGTCAGCTGCGCATACACCGCCGCCCGCCGCGCCTGCCATTCGGGGATGGCCGCCTCCGCGCTCAAATCCGCTTGATCGCGCAGGATCACAAACAGCCGGTCTCCGTAAAAACCGGGCTGCCCCGTCCAGGCATACACCCCCGCCAGGATCACCGCGCCCAGCCCTGCCGCCGCGGCCCCCACAGCAGCCCGCCGCATCAGACCCCCGGCGCGATGCGAAAGTACCAGCCACGCCAACGACACCACAAAGGCCGCCGCCGCCGCGATGCCGGCCATGCGCGCCGCCCAGCCTGCCAGGTCGCCCTCCGCGCCGGTGAACACCAGGCCCAGCTCGTCGCCGTCAATGAAGATCAGCATCCAGGCCGCGGCCAAACCCGCCAGCAGCGCCGGTGAAAACCACCGCCGCGCTTGCCCCTCGCCTGCCCCCACCCGGGCCAAGGCCGCCAGCGCCCACCCCAGCCAGGGCCAAAACACCGCCAGCAGCAGCGTTCCCGAGCTGACCATACTGCCCCCGGCCGCCAGGATAAACAGGGTGAAGAAGGCGCACAGCCCTTCCATCAGCAGACTGCGCCAGGTCACCTCGCCTTGCGGTTCCAGCGCGCCCACATGCAGGCTCAGCGCAGCCGCCGCCCCCAGCAGCAGACCGTTGAGGATCCCCAAGAGGGTATCCACCGGCGAACCGAGCGCACCGTAGGCCGCCCAGGCCAGCCCCACCAGGGCCGCGCTGAGGATCCCCCAACCCCAACCAGAATCCAGCTTGGCCCACCCCGCCTGTTCCAACCGGCGGAAGCGGCGCCTGCCCCACAAAAAAACGCCTAGATCAAAAAGGAAAACGATCAATGCCTGCACCAGGCTGGCCCCCACCCAGTTGGTCACGGCGAACAAACGCAGCACCGACAACACCATGATCAAACCCGCGGCCAGAGCCCAGGTTCGGAACACCCCCCGCAATATGGGCAGCCGTACAAAACCCGCCGCAATCGCCAGCGGCACAAACAGCCCAAACCCCAGGGCCGCCCCTGGAACCCAGCGCCAATCCATCTGCGGCATGGAGCCTTCCAGTACAGCCTGTTCCAAAATCCAGGTGCCGCCCAAAATCAGGCTGGTGTTGGTCACCACCCACACCGCGCCCAAAATCAGCAGTGCCCACGGGCCGCAGCCCGCCAAAACCGCCGCGGGTTGTTTTTTCTCGGTCAAGTCTGCCGTGTTCGCCATTTTGATTTTTTCCTCTTTGCAAATAAACGCTGGGCTTCTCCGGCCGTCTTGCTCGTCCCAAGAAGCCCAGCGGTCGTTCTAACTTCACATCTGGGTAAAAATGCCCCTGCGGTCTTTAGAAATCAATCACGAACTTGCCGTTTTGATACAGCAATTCATCATCCACCCAGATCTCACCGCCGTCGCGCAGATCGCAGATCATATCCCAATGGACAGCCGATTCGTTCACGCTGCCCGTTTCCGGGTAGCCTGCGCCCAGCGCCATGTGGAAGCTGCCGCCGATCTTCTCATCAAACAGAATCTCGCCGGTGAATTTTTGGATTCCGTCGTTGGTGCCAATGGCAAATTCGCCCACAAAGCGGGAGCCTGCGTCTGTATCCAGGGTTTGCAGCAGGAAAGATTCGTTCTTCTCCGCGGTGGCGCGAACCACCTTGCCTTTTTCAAACCACAGCCGCACCCCGGTCACCTCGCGCCCGCCGTAAATGGCCGGGTACGAGAAATACACGTGCCCTTCCATGCTGTCTTCCACCGGGCCGGTAAAGACCTCCCCATCCGGCACGTTTTCCTTGCAGCAGCAGTTGATGAAGGTGCGCCCCTCAATGCTCAGGCGCAGGTCGGTCTCTTTGCCCTTCACATGCACGCGCTTCTTGCCCTTCAGCCATTCCACAATCTTATCCTGGCGAGCTGCCACCTGGGTCCAGTAGCCGATCGGGTCATTCATGTCCGGCATACAGGCGTTGAACACGAAATTCTCGTATTCCTCCAGGCTCATCTCTGCCTCTTGGGCATTGGCCTCGGTCGGGAACAGCGTCAGCGACCAGCGCAGCTCACCTTTGGCCGCCCGCTCCATGTAAATCTTCATGATTTCGCTGCCCGCCTGGCTGTATTTCACCATCTTGGCCGGGTCCACGTTCGACAGGGCTTTGGTGTTGCGGTCGCAGATCACGTTGAACATCACATCATAGGTGGAGATCACTTCTTTCATCACCGGATGAATGTAGGTCAACTGTTCATCCGAGGCATGCTGGTAAAACAGCAAATCAGCCCCCGGAATGCTGGGCATCAGCAGCGGAAAAGCCCCCGCCTGCAGGGATTTCACATACAGCGCCTTCAGCAAAGGCTCCGCGTCCGCGCTGCCGCGGATAACCACCTTATCCCCCGGCTTCATCTTCACAGAATAATTGACCATCAGTTCAGCCAATTTTTCAATTCGTTCGTCACGCATGGTTAGCTCCTTGACCTGCTGAATTAACGGAATAACCGTATTGTACAACGGTTTCCAGGCTCTACGGGAATATTCCTGCCTAGCGCATGGCGTCCCCAGGCAGCGGTTTCTGTGCCAGCACCACCCAATGCGAACTGCGCCCGGCCGGGTGCAGTTCCTCCTCCAACACCATCCGGCGCACAATGAAGTGGCGCTCCATCTCCGCCGCCAGCTCTGCGCCGCCGAAGAAATGGTGCGGCACGCCCGCGTCCTCGCCCCGCTCCGACACATACGTCCCCGGCTCCAGGCGCATCCCCTCTCCAAAATATTCGCCCCGCCGCGAGGCCACGATGATGAAGATACACCCGCCCGGCCTCACCACCCGTTCCATCTCGTCCAGAGTGCGGCGGATCTTATCTATCGAATTGTGGTGAATCACATAGGTGCTGATCAACGCATCAAACGTGTTTTTGGGGTAGGGCAGCGCCGTCATCTCCACCTGAGTCAAACGCGCCGGGCGCTTCTCGCGCAGCAGCCAGTCGCGAGCCACCTCCAGGCCGTTCCGGGCGATGTCGCAGCCGATCATGTCCAACCCCTGGGATTCCAGATACACCATATGCCGTCCCGCGCCGCACCCCAAATCCAAAACGTGCATGCGCGGCTGCGCCCGCACCCATTCGCGCGTCAGCTCCACCAGCGCATCGTGCGGGTCTCGCCAATGAAATTTCTCATCTTTGAACAATTCGTTCCAGTTGGGCATTTTTCCTCCATGCCTTCCTGAAAATCAGGAAGAATGTACATAGGGGTTCATGCGAAGGCAACTTGCCGAAAGCGGCAAGGCGATATACACTATTATTGCTTAAACTTCGCGTTTTGGGGCAACTCAATGGCTTAAAAAAGGAATCTTGACCCAAAAAGCCCGCCTTTCCCGCACCTAACCTCTACAAGGAGCCTCGAATCATGATCGAACGTGAAAGTTCATGGCAGTCGGATGACGGCATCCCCTTTTTCACCCTCACCTGGGAACCAGAAACCGCGCCGCGTGCCGCCATCGTCCTGGTACACGGCCTGGGCGAACATTGCAGCCGTTACCGCCACCTGGCCGAATTTTTGACCCAGGCTGGTTACGCAATCCTCACCTTTGACCACCGCGGCCACGGCAAAAGCGGCGGCCCGCGCGGGCACGCCCCCTCCTACGACCGCATGGCCGCCGACATTGACCATTTCGTCCAGGAAGCGCGCCGGCACTACCCCGGCCTGCCCGTCTTCGTGTACGGCCACAGCCTGGGCGGCGCGCTGACCCTCTACTATCTCTTCACCTGCAAACCCGCCCTGCAGGGCGCCGTGGTCACCAGCCCCGGCCTGGCCACTGGGCAGCCCGTCTCCGGCGGCAAGCTCCTTCTCGCCCGCACCCTCAGCCGTCTGCTGCCCACCGTGACCATGCCCAACGGCCTCGACCGCGAGAATCTCTCCCACGACCGCGCCGTCATCGAAGCCTACAACCACGACCCGCTTAACCACGGTGTCATCTCCACCCGCCTGGGCAACGAGCTGATCAGCAAAGGCGCCTGGATGCAGACTCAAACCAGCCTCCACCTGCCCCTGCTGCTCATGCAGGGTTCCGCCGATCATCTGGTCAGTCCCGCCGCCACGCGCGTCCTGGCGAAGAACCTCCAGGAACAGGTCACCTATGTGGAATGGCCCGGCCTGTACCACGAGCTTCACAACGAGCCGCAGAAACAAGAGATCTTCGATACCGTTCTTACCTGGCTGAATGCCCACCTCCCCAAAGCCTAGGCCGGAGAACATTCGCAATTTTTCGCCGTACACAGTAAAATAAGAGAGAGAATATTTTCCGATTCGACAAAGGAGAATGTCAATGACCGATTTTCTTTTCCGTGGTTCATTGGCCGACGTAGATCCAGAGGTTCATGAACTGATCCAGCTGGAATCCGAACGCCAATACCGTAAGCTGATCCTGATCCCCAGTGAAAGCACCGCCCCTATGGCCGTGCGCGAATCGCTGGGGTCAGCTTTTCAAAACCTGTATGCCGAAGGCTACCCAGATGAGGAAACCCGCTGGATGACCGAAGGCGAGATTTTGGATTATCCGTCCCGTCTCTCCCACTTCCGCCGCAACGCCGACCCGCGCTATTATAAAGGTGTTGAATACGCCGACGCCATCGAATCCCTGGCCCGCCGCCGCTGCGCCGAGGCCTTCGCCACAGAAAAATTCTCTGCCGATCAGATTTATGTCAACGTGCAGGCCCTCTCCGGCGCACCGGCCAACAACGCCGTGTACCACGCCCTGGTCAACGTTGGCGATACCGTCATGGGCATGAATTTGCTCCACGGCGGCCACCTGACCCACGGTTCATCCGTCAACCGCACCGGCAAACTTTACAATATCGTCCACTACAATGTGGATCCCGTCACCGAACAGATTGATTACGACGCCGTCGCTGCCCTGGCCTTGCAGCACAAGCCCAAGATGATCATCGCCGGGTATTCCTCGTACCCCTGGGTTCCCGATTGGGCCCGCTTCCGCGCCATCGCCGATTCCGTGGGCGCCTACCTGCTGGCGGATGTCTCGCACATCGCCGGCCTCATCGCCGCCAAGACCATTCCCAGCCCGGTCGGCTTCGCCCATGTGATCACCTTCACCACCCACAAGACCCTCTACGGCCCGCGCGGCGCCTGCATCCTCACCACCGATCTGGCCCTGGCGCGCAAATTTGACCGCGCCGTCTTCCCCGGCGAACAGGGCGGCCCCCACATTCACGCCGTCGCTGGTCTGGCCACCACCTTCAAATTTGCCCAGTCGCCCGAATTCAAACAGGCCCAGGATCAGACGGTGAAAAACTGCGCCGCCCTGGTCAACCGCCTGCGTGAACGCGGTCTGCGCGTGCCCTTTAACGGCAGCAACACCCACCTGGCCAACATTGACTGCAAAACCATCGTCGGCCCCGACGGCACCGCCCTCACCGGCGACCAGGCCGCCCGCATTTTGGACGTGGCCGGCATCGTCCTCAACCGCAACACCATCCCCGGCGATAAGACCGCCCTCAATGCCTCCGGCATCCGCTTTGGCACCCCCTGGATGACCCAGCGCGGCCTCAAGGAAGCCGATATGGTCGCGGTCGCTGACGCGATGGCCGATCTGCTGCTCGGCTGCGTGCCCTACACCTACGAGAGCCGCAAAGGCCCCGCCGTGCGCGCCAAGGTGGATTTCGCCCTGCTCGAAGATGTCAAAGCCCGCATCCGCGCCCTGGCCGAGAAAGCCGGCATTGATTTCGAACC
>DAIOUB010000010.1:19189-30511 GCA_036751735.1 Levilinea sp.
AGACCCCAGCCGCCGCATCCACGGTCCCATCGTGGTGCTGGAAGCCGGCAAGGGCCTCACCGAAGCGGCTGGCGACCCCATCAGCGCCGAAAAGCCCTATTTCATCGGCGTCGAAGGCGGCTCCGGCCCTGCCAAACCCGCCTTCGTGTGGGAAGAAAAAGAAGCCCCCCTGCGCCGCACCTCCCTCTTTGAAACCCACCGCGCCCTGGGGGCCAAGATCATCCCCTTCGCCGGTTGGGAAATGCCGGTGTGGTACACCTCGGTGGTCGAAGAGCACCTCGCCACCCGCCAGGCCGCGGGTTTGTTCGATGTCTCCCACATGGGCGTGTATCAATGTGAAGGTCCCGATGCGCCCCTCTTCCTCGATTCGGTGTGCGCCAACGACATCAGCCTGTTGGAAGTCGGCGAATCCTGCTACACGCACTTCCTCGATCCGGATGCCAACGTCATTGACGATACCCTCGTCTACCGCCGCGGCCAGGATAAATATCTGGTGGTGGTCAACGCCTCCAATGACGACAAGGACTGGGCCTGGTTTAACGCCGTCCTCAACGGAACCGTCAAGGTGGACAACCAACGCCCCTGGGCGCGCGCCTTTGGCAAGAACGTCATCCTGCGCAACTTGCGCGACCCCAAAGAAGGCGCGGATATGCGCGTGGATATCGCCCTGCAAGGCCCCAAATCCCGCGAAATCCTCCTCTCCCTGGGCTGTGATGCCGATACCCGCAAGCGCGTTATGGCGCTCAAGCGCACCGAGCTGTGCGACGCCGTCATCGGCGGGTTCGATCTGGTCGTTTCCCGCACCGGCTACACCGGCGAAAAGATGGCCTTCGAGCTCTTCGTCCACCCTGATCAGGCCCCCGCGTTCTGGGACGCCCTGATGAAAGCCGGCGAACCCCTGGGCATTAAGCCCTGCGGCCTGGGCGCGCGCGACTCACTGCGCACCGAAGCCGGCCTGCCCCTCTACGGTCACGAAATGGGCGGCGAAAAGAACCTCAGCGTCAGCGAAGGCGGGTTTGGATCCTACATCAAAATTCAAAAGCCCTGGTTCATCGGGCGCGAAGCCTTCATCGCCCACGAAAAGCAGCGCACGGGTGTGGTGGTGCGCTTCCGCTTCACCGAAAAGGGCGTGCGCATGGCCCACAACGGCGACCCCGTGGTAGACCGCAAGGGCCGCGTCATCGGCTACGTCACCAGCTGTGCCGTCGACATGGAAGGCTTCCTCACCGGTCAGGCCTTCATCGAGCGCAAGTCCGCCGAAGAAAACACCCCCATCGGCATTTTCCAGGGAGCGCCCAAGGCTGCGGGCAAAGCTCCTGCTGACCTTACCACGGGCGACCGTGTCGCCCTACCCACCCCCGCGGTGGTCGTCAGCCGCTTCGCAAAACTTTAGCAGGTCGTCCCCAGCGGGCGGTGTTGAAACCCACACACCGCCCGCTGGATTTCCTTCGCCAAAGGAGTTGGACGAACAAACGGTGAGAGCATCGGTCTAGGCAAGCCTGGGATTTTTCCTGGGAATTTCAAACCACAAAAGGAGAGAAACACATGCAAACACCCTGGGAGCATCGTTATGCTCAACGCACACAGCGGATGAAAAGCTCGGCTATTCGTGAACTGTTAAAACTGGCGGAACAGCCTGGCATCATCTCGTTTGGCGGAGGGATGCCCGCTCCTGATGTCTTTCCCGTAGAACAATTCAAAGAAGCCTGCATCAAAGTCTTAACCAACAATTCCGCAGGCGCTCTGCAATACGGCTCCACCGAAGGTTACTTGCCCCTGCGCGAGATGATTGCCCGCCACACCAGCCGCTACGGCATCACCGTCAACGCGGACAACATCCTCATCACCAGCGGCTCGCAGCAGGCCCTCGATCTGCTCGGCAAGGTCTTTATCAACCGCGGCGACCGCGTTCTGGTGGAATCCCCCACCTACCTGGGCGCATTGCAGGCCTGGAACGCCTATGGGGCCGAATACGTCTCGGTGTCTTTTGATGACAACGGCATGGTGCCCGAATCGTTGGAACACGCCTTGCGCTTTGGGCCGAAATTCATCTACGCCCTGCCTAACTTCCAGAACCCCACCGGCATCACCATGTCGCTGGAACGCCGCAACCGCCTGGTGGAGCTGGCCGACCGCTACGGCGTGCCCATCATCGAAGACGACCCCTACGGGCAGCTCCGCTATGAAGGCGAGACCCTGCCGGCCGTGGAAGTCATCGACAGCCAGTTCCGCGGTGAACAGGGCTGCTATTCCGGCAACGTCATCTACCTCAGCACCTTCTCCAAGATCCTGGCCCCCGGCATCCGCCTGGCCTGGGTCATCGCCCCCTCTGAGGTCATCCGTAAGCTGGTGCAGGCCAAACAAGGCGCCGATCTGAACACCTCCACCTTCAACCAGATGGTGGCCTACGAGGTCGGGCACGGCGGCTTCCTGGATGAACACGCCAAGCTCATCCGCAAGGTGTACCGCGAGCGCCGCGACGTGATGCTTGAGTCGCTTTCCGAGCACATGCCCGAAGGTGTGCGCTGGACCACCCCCCAGGGCGGCTTGTTCCTATGGGCCACCCTTCCGGAACATTTAAATAGCAGCGAGGTTTTGCAGGAAGCGGTCAAAGAAAAAGTAGCGTTCGTCCCCGGCCACTCCTTCTTCCCCAACGGCGGCGGGCTGAACACCATGCGGCTGAATTTCTCCTTCTCGAACCCTGAGATGATCAACGAAGGCATCGGACGGCTGGGCCGCGTCATTAAAAAGGTCATGGCGGGTTAAAACCAGCCCCTCCAAAAAAAATCAGGCGCAGCCCGGCATTTTTCAGCCCGCTGCGCCTGATACTTTTCTAGCCTGCGGCTCTCAGTCGGTATCCCCGTTCTTCCACAGGGTGAATTCTTTCAGGATCGAACCGCCGATAAATTCGCGCAGGATCGAGTTATCCGGCACCAGATCCGTATTCAGCGGACTGAACCATTCCAAAAAAGCCAAAAGGCGCTTGGCTTCCACATATTCCGGCGTGCCGTAGGGCGTCTGGCGCAGCAAAGGCTCCGCCAGCGGTTTCAGCGCCGCCACCTCATACACCAGCGCCGAGTTAAACATCTCATCCGCCTGATCCTGGTACGGGAAAATGTGGTTCTTCTCGCCCCGCCGCACCGATTCCCAGCGCTGAATGGTCTGGAAGGCGCTGTACCCCCGTTCGCGTGCGTCGCGCACCGTGCGGCGCAGCAGGCGGGTGTCTGTGGTGGAAATGCGGTTGTGCCGGTCCAGGTTCAGCTGGGTCAGCGCCGAAACGTACAGCCGGAAGGTTTTTTCCACCGGGATCGTGGGGATCAGATTGGGGTTCAGCCCGTGGATGCCCTCCAAAATGATCAACTGGTCTTTCGCCAGGCTGACCACCTTCCCCGGCTCGCTGCGTCCTTCTTTGAAGTTGTAGTGCGGCAGTTGCACTTCCTGCCCATCAATTAAAGCCGAAAGCTGTTCCGCCAGCAGGCGCGTGTTCACCGCCCCCAACGACTCAAAGTCGTACTGTCCATTGGCATCCTTGGGCGTGTCTTCGCGGTCTACAAAATAGTTGTCCAGCTCAATGGGGAAGGGAGAAATGCCCTGCGCCAGAAGCTGAACGGTCAGCCGCTTGGAAAAGGTGGTCTTGCCCGAAGAAGACGGCCCGGCGATCAGCACAATCCGCACCGCCTCGGGGCGGCTGACGATCTTGCGCGCGATCTCGGCAATTTTTTGCTCGTGCAGAGCCTCCGACACCAAAATCAGCTCCGCAATGCGGTTTTCGCTGATGGCATCGTTCAGCTGTCCCACGCTCTCTACCCCCAGACGTTTCAGCCAGTTGCCGTACTGTCGGAAGGTCTCCACCAGCCGCGTCGATTCGGGCAGGGGCTGCAGCTCGTCCGGCGCGTGCCGGCGCGGGAAGCGCAGCGCAAAACCATCCCCCAGCAGGCTGAGCTTAAACCATTTCAAATAGCCGGTCGAAGGCACCATATAACCGTGATGGTAATCCTGATACTCGCCCAGGCGGTACAGCACCAGGTTGTCCTTCAGGCGGTATTTCATCAGCTTCACTTTGTCCTGATGTTTCTTGGCCTGAAAATACGCCACCGCCTCTTGCAGCGGCACCTTGCGGCGTTCGAAGGGTAAATCCTGTTTCACCAGCTCGCGCATGCGGTGCTCCAGCTTCTTGATCTGCTCCTCGCTCAGCTCGCGGTCATCCTCCAGGTGGCAATACAGCCCACCGGAAGCCAGAGAATGGTCCACCAGCAGATCCAGATCCGGGTACAGTTCTTCAAAAGCCGCCGCCAGCAGGAAAGTCACCGAGCGCCGGTAAATCCGCGAACCGTCCGGGTCCGACATGGTAACGGGTATGGCTTTGGCGTCCATCTCAATGGGGAAAGTCAGCTCGCGCAGTTCGCCGTTGACCACCGCGCCCACAATTTCCGCCCGGAAGGTTCCCATAATTTCTGCTAAAAAATCGCCCACGGGCGTGCTGCGCGGGCCGCTCAGCACCCGCCTATCCGGCAGGTGAACTTCCACGGTTTCGCGCGGGTGAACCAGGGTAATGTTCTTTGATGGTTTCATTTCGTTTTCTAACCGCTTTCTCCAGGGGGTATCTTTTCCAATACGCACCCCAATTGTAACACGGCTGCGCCTCAAGGAATTTAATCACAAAGAGAGACCGCCAACACGCGCGGCCTCTCTCATCTTGTGATCCTCTGGGGATTGACTTACTGCACGGTGATCAGAGGCAGTTGGGCAAAATCATCCGCCGTCAGCTCACCCACAGCCGCGCTGCTGGGGTTGAACCCCGACAGCAGCTCTTCCTGGGTGGGTGCAGCGCCTTCTGGCCAAATCAGGTCCAGGATGCGCGTTTCGTTGGTGGCCCCGCTGCCGCCGCCGATCTTCCATTGGCCGCCTTCCGCGGTCACATCGCGAATGCGCCACACGCCGGTGGAGGGGAAGCCTTCCTGGCTCATCACCGCCGCCGCGTAACCCCACGCCGCCGGGTCACCCTCGCCAAACACGTCCTTGGGAACGCGCAGGGTCACGGTCTGGTTAGCCGGGTCGGCGATGATCTTCATCTCCACGTTCAGTTTCTTGGGCTCGCCGCCGGAGGCGTCACCGGCCACCACGGCCGGGTACCAGCCCTCAGCCCACAAGGCGATATCCCAACCGCTGCCCGCCGCCAGGGCGGCGTTGCGCCCCGGCATCAGCAGCCGCGCGCCCGTCCCCTGGCCGGGGTCGGTGTCCACATACACATCCAGCGTCTGGATCGCCAGGTTATTGGGCGAGCTCCACGGGTTGGGGATGGGGCCGTTAAAGGTGAATTTGAATACCATGTTGCTGCCGTCCACCGCCACGCTGAAGGTCTTCAGGTCAAAGGCCCCCGCGCCAAAAACGCCGTCCGTGGGGTAGGTGTAGCTGCCGGGGCCGTGGTCGTCCCCTGCCGGGTCGTTGACCTCCAGCACCAGGGTGGCGTTCCCCAAATCGGGGATGACCACCTGCGCCGGCCCGCTGTGCGGCATGGTCTCCTGCGCAGGCGACATCAGCGCCACCACGCGCAAATCATCCCCGGCCTGCAGCTCGCCCAGGGCGGCCAGTTCAATCGCGGCTTCAATGCCGTCCGCGCCGGATTTAAACACCGCCGGGCTGGCCGCGGCCGGTTCCCACCCCGTTTCGCTCGCGGTATAGATCTGCGCCTGCTTTCCATCCCATTCCACCAGATGCGAAGCGCTGATGCCCAGCACAAAGGGCGTCTCGGTCGTCTCGGTGCCGCGCGCAAAAGGCTGCGTCACCGCCGTCCGCGGCACGTTCACATAAATGCCCAGCTTGCCGTCCGCGGGCCACTTTTCCTCCATCCCCAGGCGCAGATACAGATTTTTCGCATCCAGGGTCAGGTCCAGCTCTTTTCCCGCCGTGCGGTACTGTGCCGCCTTCGCCCATTCTCCTTCGGCGGCCTGCCCGTCCACGGTCGGCGTGGAAATTCCGTTCAAGGCCGCGGCGGGTTCTTCGGGGCGCGCCGGCAGAATGGGCACATTCACATAAGCGGGCACAGGCTCATCCAGCGAGCGGTACACCTCGGCCAGCAGCGCCCGATAGCCCATATCAAAGTATTCATCCACGCCCGAATTTTGATCCGAGCCGTACCACCAGAACCAATCCGAGCCTTCTGCCAGATACATAAAGTCCAGCGCCCGCGCCAATTTTTCAGGCGTGGTGGTGCGCCGCTTTTGCACGTCATATTTCGCCAGGAATTCGCGCGTCTTCACCAGGTAATCCCAGGCAGCTTTCTCTTCGCTCTCTCCAATCCAGGTGTCGTAATTGGGGCTGAACCACGCCCCCGGGAAGAGTTTCTCAATCTCCCGCTGTTCCGGGTACAGCGCCAGGTATTCCGACGGGGTGATCGTGCGGATGGTCTGGCTCTCGTTCAGCCGCTGGTACATGCCGTGCAGGAAAGCCTTGCCGTCATTGGGGTAATATTCCCAGGCGTTCTCACCGTCCAAAATCACACTCACCACGTGCGGCCCGGGCTCGCCCTGCTCCTTCAAGCGCGCACGGATGTTTTCCAGCCGTTCCATGAAGTTGTCCGCCGCGGCCTCGCCGTCCAGCTTGGAATATTCGAACCCCAGCTTATCCGAAAGGTTGCCGTCGCGGAAGAAGACCGCCGCGCGCTCGCCCTTCGGGCCGCTGACGTAGTAGGGCCGGTAAAGGGTATCGGCCTCCACCACCGTCTCCTTCGAATCGCGCGTAAAGCTGCCCAGCCCCAAGGACTGCGCCAGCACCGGTTCACCCGTGCCCATCCACTGGTAGCCCGCCCGTGCGATCAGCGGAACCACTTCCTGCGCCACCGAACCTTCTCCCGGCCACAGCCCGCGCGGCGCCCGGCCAAAATTGCTTTCATAAATTTCCACACTGCGCTGCAAGTGGGCGATGGCGTCATTCGGCCATGAGAAGCGCGCCGGCATCTCGGCCGCCGGGTTGCCCACCAGCGCCAGATTGGTGTCGTAAATCAGGGGCAGAATCGGGTGAGCATAGGGTGTGGTGATCACTTCAATCTGCCCGCTGTCCTGCAGCCGCCGGTGCAGGGGGATGATCTCCGCCATCACCTTGCGCACCTCTGCAAAGAGGATTTCTTTATCCCCCTCGCTGAAATCCCGACCTTTATCCACCAGGCCCTTCAACGGCTCTTCGGCCAGGAAATCCGGGTCAAACCATGCCAGGTTAAACCAAATCTGCAAGTCGCGGAAATCCTGCTCGCTGAAATTCTCCACCGCCGCGGCGTAATCCGCCTCATCTGTGCCGCCGCGCTTTTCCAGCAGTTCTTGATAGCGCGGGAAACGCGCGATCATCTGATCCCAATTGGCGTCAAAGAAGCGCCGCACGATGAAATCTTTCTCTTCCGCGCTCAGTTCTGCCGCCGGTTTTTCGGCCAGCACCCAGTAGTAATCCTTGGCCCCGTTCTGAATAAAGTCGTCCAACTGGCGCAGCAGCACCGGCGTAAGGTTGACGGTGACGTGCACGTTCGGGTAAGCTTCCACCATCGCCGTCATGTCGTAATAATCTTTGGTGGCGTGCGCCCGCACCCACGGGCGGGTGTAGACCCCATCCGCATCCTTGTAATACAGCGGCTGGTGCTGATGCCAAACGAGGTTCAAATACAGCACATCTTCTTCGGGTTTCGCCGCCGCTGTGGGGGCCGCCGCCTCGGTGGGGGCAGGGCTGGGCGCCGGGCTGGTGGGCACAGCCGCCCCGCCGCCGCAGGCCGAAAGCAGCAGGCTGAACAGCACCGTCACGGCAAAGAAACGAAATAGATTTTTCATCGTCCAATCTCCTTCTCTTCTATAGCCTGCTTCACCGCCCATCTTCGCGGCCGCAAACCGCCGATAATGCGTCAGCAGGCAAGCAGAGCCGCCTTTTCACAGGCGGCTCTGCATCGGTTAACAATCACACTGGGTTTTCAAAGCGCATCCATCCAACAGCCGCTCGGCTTACCCCTTCACGCTGCCCAGGGTCAAACCGGAGATCAGCCATTTGGACGTGTACAGGAACAGCAGCATCACCGGGATGGCCACCATCACCGAAGAGGCTGAGAACTGCCCCCACTGGGTCAGGAACTGTCCCTGCAGGCGCTGCAAGCCCAAGGGCCAGGTGAGCAAATTCTCCTGCGAGCCCAGCATCACCCGCGCCAGAAGGTAATCGTTCCAGGCCGTGGTGAAGTTGAAGAGGAACACAATCGCCAGGGCCGGGGTGGAAAGCGGCAGCAGAATCCGCCAGAACGCTTCCAATTCCGAGCAGCCGTCAATCCGCGCCGCTTCTTCCAAATCAATCGGGATGGTGTCGTAGTAACCTTTCAGAATCCAGATGCTGAAAGGCACCGCCGTCACCGCGTAGGCGATCACCAACCCCCGGTAGGTGCCCACCAGTTCCAGCTGGATGGCCAGGATGTAAATCGGCACAATCATCATCGCCGCCGGAATGATCTGCGTGGTCAGCAGGAACACCAGCCCCACCGAGCGGCCGGGGAACTTGTGGCGCGAGAAGGCGTAGGCCGAGGTCGCCGCCAGGATCACGCCGATGACCGCCGTGGCCACCGTGATCATCAAGCTGTTCCACAGCCACGAGAGGAAGGGCTTATCAAACAGCATGATGCGGTACGATTCCAGCGTGGCCCCATCCGGGATCAACGCCAGATCGGTGGACAGCAGGGTGTTGCCAGGCCGCAGCGACACGCTGATAATGCGCAGGATGGGGTAAATGGCGATTAAGCAGGCAAACCACAGCGCCGCATGAATCATCAGCCGCTTAAAGGGGCTGTCCTCGCGCCCGCTGTAAAAGAAGGAGCGCTTGCGTTTCTTGGTAAGAGGAGTAGCCTGGGTCATTCTGTCGCTCCTTTCAGCCCACCCGTGGTCTTAAGGTAGAAAATGCTGTATGCCAGCAGGATGCCGAATATTACAAAAGCAAAGGCCGCCGAAAAGCCGTAACGGTTATATTGGAACGCTGCTCGGAACAACCCCGTCACCAGAATATCCGAGCTTTCCAATTCATTCTGGTTGATGAAGAAGGGAATATTGAAGTTGTTAAACGTCCACACCGTCCCCAAAATGATCACCGGCGTGGTCACCGGCCGCATCAGAGGAACCGTCACCATCCAGAATTTCTGCCAGCCGTTGGCGCCGTCAATTTCCGCCGCCTCGTAATAATCTCCCGCGATACTCTGCAGGCCGCCCAGCAAAATCACCATCATGAAGGGGATGCCCAGCCAGATGTTCGTGATGCACATGGCCAGGAAGTTGGCTGTGGGGTCGCTGAGCCACTGCACCGGAGTCATTCCCAGTTGGCGCAGGATAATGTTGATGAAACCAAATTCATAATGAAATTCACCGCGCCAGGCCAAAACCGCGATGACCTGCGGAACCGCCCAGGGGATGATCAGGAACATGCGGTAAATGCCTTTCCCGCGCATGGGCCGGTTCAGCAGCAGCGCCAGGATCATGCCGCCGATCACATGGAACATCACGTTGATCACCGTCCACAAAACCGTGCGTCCCAGCAAGGGGAAGAAATAGGTTTGCTTCAGCACCGGTTCGGTGAACACGCGCACGTAGTTGGTCAGCCCAATGAACTGGGGGTCTTTGAAGGCCCGCAGGCTCATATTGGTGAAGGACAGACGCAGTTCCCACAGCAGGGGGTAAATCGTCAGCGTCGCCAAACCCACAATGGCCGGAGCCAACAGCATAAACGGCAGCGCATAGCGGTACTTCAGCCAGCGCATCAGCACCAGGTAAAGCACCGCCTCCAGAATCGCCGTGCCGATCAGGACATACAGCACCGTTGTCCCAACTTCGGTCAGGCTCTTGACGAGAACTTCATTCGGTATCATCGAGTGTTCCTCCTTGATTTTTCGGGAGCGCAGGCAGAACTCTGTAACCAAACGAACGCTATGATTCAATTGTCAAGTTAATGGTTTGAAAATGCTGGGGTGTACAGTTTTAGAATGGAACTTCTTGAAATTCATTATACACGAATTCTAGACATGGGATTCACCAGCACGCACCCCGGTATTCTAAAACCTTCAACCGCGAGAATCCATAACCCGTGCATAAAACAAAGAACCCTGGGGATGGAGCGAACCCCATCCCCAGGGCAAAAGCTTAGCAATTACTCAAGCGTCTTGATGCAGGTTTCCGCAGCAGTCTGCGCAGCAGCCGCAGCGTCGGCAGCCGGCTTGGTGTTCGCCAGCACGGCCTGCATTTCGGGCTTCAAACCATCCCACACGCAGCGCATTTCCAGCACCACGGGCATGGGGGTACCGTAGCTCATCTGCATGGAGGAGCCAGCCAGGATGGGGTCATCCTTGATCATCGGGTCTTCCAGAGCAACCTTCAGAGCGGGCAGGCGGCTGAGGGTCTTGACCATATTGATCTGGTTCTCTTCGCTGGTCACGAATTCCATGAATTTCTTAACCGCTTCCAGCTTGGCACCTTCCAGGGTCTTGGGGACCATGAAGTACACACCAGAGGTGTAAGGCGCGGGGTACTTGCCAGTGGATTTGACCATCGGCAGGGGAGCCACACCCAGTTTGTCACCCAGAGCGGTCTTGTAATCGCCCAGCGACCAGTCACCATTCACGATCATGGCAGCCTTGCCTTCTTTGAAGAGGGTGTCAGCGCCGTTGTAGTCCGATTCCGCAGGGACGATCGGGGTGGTGTACTTGATGTCATACAGGAACTGCAGGGTCGCAGTCATTTCGGGGGTGTTCAGGGTGGGGGTCACGCCGTCGGCAGCGAAGACCGCGCCGCCGAAGCCGCCCAACCACGGAACCAGCCAGAAGGGCTCAGTCTGGTTGTAAGCGAAACCGTAGGTGCCGTCTTTGGTCAGTTCCTGGGCCACTTTCACAAATTCTTCGGTGTCAGCGGGGGCAGTGGGGACCATGTCCTTGTTGTACAGCAGCATCAGGTGGTTGCCGCTGGAGATCGGGGCGCCCCAGGTCTTGCCGTCGAAAGCGACGGAGGGCACGAACTTGCTCAGGTCAACCAAATCGTCAACCGGTTGGATCAGGTCAGCCGCGGTGAAGGGGCCGGCGTGGTCAGAAACGGTCCAGAGCAGATCCGGGGGGTTACCAGCCAGGCTGGCGGTCTGGAAGTCTTCGCGCAGGGTTTCAACTTCCTTGTTCACAACCTCGAAGGTCACGTCGGGGTTGGCCGCGGTGAAGGCATCCGTCAGGCTGGTCACATACTGCAAACCGCCGTCCGCCTCGCCTTCCTTCGTCCACAAAACGATCTTCACAGGTTCCGCTTTGGGGGCTTCGGTGGCAGCAGGGGCCGCAGGTTC
>DAIOUB010000010.1:30611-40422 GCA_036751735.1 Levilinea sp.
GGGGTCGCAGCGGGAGCGCAGGCCGCCAGAACGAACACGGCGATGAGCAGCATGCTCATAACTTTGAGGAACTTCTTAGACATCTCTTTTCTCCTATCAAAATTTGGTTTACGGTTTTTTCTCAGTGCCAGATGTCTCTGGCAGGAATGAGTCAGCGATGCATGTCCGAATCGTGACCAGAAATCACCTCCTTTACGATCCTACTCATGCCTCTGCAAGTTCATGCAGAACGATCGTCAGCGCTTGAACCACTGCTCCCATGCCCGAAGATCTGCGTCCGAGCAGTGCTTCCGTCACCCGCACCGCGCTGGATGACACGCGCAGGCTGCGGGCTTTCACCGATTGGCGGATCGGCTCTAACAAAAGATCCCCAATCTGGGCAACCCCACCACCCACAATCACCATGCTTGGGTTGATCAGGTTGACCAGGCTGGCAATCGCCGTACCCAAATGCCGCCCGCCGTCAATCACAATCTGCTGCGCCACCAAATCGCCGCGCCGCGCCGCCGAAATCACATCCCGCGCGGTGATGGCTGAGCTTGGCTCAATTTCCGCCAGGACGGTGCGGTGCCCCGCCTTGATCTGCTGCACAGCCCGCGCCGAAATGGCATACCCGCCCGCCATCGCCTCCAGGCAGCCGCGGTTGCCGCAGGAACAGCGCGGTCCGTTTTCATCAATGGTAAAGTGCCCAATCTCACCCGCCGAGCCAGTCGAACCGCGGTAAATCTGCCCGCCCAAAAGCAGCCCGGCCCCCACCCCCGTGCCCACTTTGATATAGGCGATGTTGCTCTCTCCGCGGGCCGCGCCGTAGGCCCATTCGCCCAGCGCGCCCAGCTCAGCATCGTTATTCAGCGTCACCGGGCAGCCCCACAAGGCCTCCAGCCGGTCGCGAATGGGGAAATTATCCCAACCCGGCATAATCGGCGGCGCGCTCACCAGCCCGACTTCCACCACCACCGGCCCCGGAACGCCCACCCCTACCGCCGAAATGTCCGATAGCTGCAGCGATTCCTTCGCCAAAAGTTCTCGTAAACCCTCGTCCACCTTTTGCAGGCAGACCTCCGGCCCGTCACCAATCCGCAGAGGAAATTCGTAGTCCCGGATCACCCGCGCGGAATAGTCCGCCAGGATGATATTGGCATGGGTCGCGCCAATATCCACCCCCACCACGCGGCCGCGCTTGGGGTTGATCTCCAGGACAATCGGTGTACGTCCACCCGCAGATTTGCGTTCATCCTCACAGATAATATTCTTTTCCAGTAGATCGTTGACGATGGTAGTGACCGCTGCACGCGTCAGGCCCAACTGCCGGGCCAATTCTACGCGTGAAATCCCACCCGGGGTGAACCGTATCAAATCGATAATCGCGTGCTTGTTAAGGTTCTTAACTTTATAGAGTCCGATTTGGACTTGAATGGCCTTATCAGCGCGTTTTGACCCCGTTTTCATGTCACTATTATAACAAAATTCGATTTATTGTCAATACTTTTAACACAAAACTTAACTTGGGGGAATGCCTTTGCGCTGGTTTCCCTGCGCCAAAGGCCTCAACATAGGTGCAAAATGATTATAGCGATTTTTAAACCCACTTTCCAGGTATAATCCCCCCATGTACAAGCTTGGCCGTACGCCACCTCACCCCTGAAAGGTTCTTCGCTCATGCAGCCTGCCACCTGGAGACTCGTGCTTTCCCCCCCGCTCAGCGGCGCTTTGAACATGGCCGTGGATGAGGCCGTACTCGAATCGGTCGGCCAGGGCCTGTCCCTGCCCACCCTGCGCCTCTACGCCTGGGATCCCCCCTGTCTCTCCCTCGGCTATGCGCAGCCCGGCAGCGACCTGGATCTCCCCGCCCTCCAACAGCGCGGCTGGCAGTTTGTCCGCCGTCCCACCGGCGGGCGCGCCATCCTCCATACCGACGAACTCACCTACGCCGTCATCGCCCCCCCCAACGAGCCGCGCGTGTCCGGCAGCGTGCTGGAAAGCTACCAGCGTCTCTCCCTGGCCCTCCTGCGCGCCCTGCAGCTCCTGGGCGCCCAGCCCCACGCCGAAGAAAAGTCCCCCACGCCCAATCCGTCTGGCCCCGGCCCGGTCTGCTTTGAGGTTCCATCCAATTTTGAGATCACCGTTGAGGGGAAAAAGCTGGTCGGCAGCGCCCAGGCGCGCCGCAAAGAAGGGGTTTTGCAGCACGGCTCGCTGCCCCTGGTGGGCGACCTGACCCGCATCACCCAGGGCCTGGCCTTCCCCGACCAAGCCGCACGTACGCGGGCGGCCGAGCGCCTTTTGCAGCGCGCCACCACCCTCGAAGCCGTCCTCCACCGCCGCGTCTCCTGGGACGAAGCCGCCCAGGCGTTTCAAGAAGCCTTCAGCCAGATTCTGGGCCTGTCCTTCCAGCCCGAAGCCCTCAGCCCGCAAGAATGGGCGCGCGCCCAGGCGCTTGCCGCCGAAAAATACAGCGACCCCACCTGGCTGCTGCGCCCCCTATCGGCCCCAACGCCAAACCCCTAAGGCTGCGGGGTAGCCGCCGGCAGAAAAACCACTTCCGGAAAGCCCAGCTTATCAAACAGGCGTTCCAAATAACTTTCCGCGTTCAGTTGGGCGGTGTTTAAGATGCCGTCCTTCAGCGCCGCGGATAGAATCTCCTGCTCGGCCGCCTTGCGGGCTGCCGTTTCCAGGTTCGCATCTCCGCGCGTCAAAAGGCCCGTTTCGCGGTCGTACACATATGAATTCTCATTGTCCAGCGTGGCCACAAACACTTCCGCCGCCGGCAGCCGCACCGTCAGCACCCCATCCTGCACCTTGAGGTCTTCACTGCCCAATTTGCCCAGGTCCACCCCGGCGATGACCGTGCCGTGGGCCACGAACAACAGCTTATCGCCAAACAGGAACCCCAGATCCCCCTGGCCGGTTTGTGCGGTGATCACCTTTTCCACCGTGAACTGAATCGTCTCCAGGCGCGACAGGGTGCGCACCTCGCGGATGATCGTCACCGGATCCGGCAAAATGGTCGGCGTGGGATTCATCAGCTGAGAGATTTGCGTTTTAAGCTGCTGGTTGGCGTCGTTGACCGGCGCCATCGCCTGATTCGTGGTTTGTTGAATCGTTCTCACCAGCAAATACGGCAGGCCAATCACCACCAGCGCTACCAATGCCAGCCCCAGCACAATCAACACCAATTTTCCGCGGATGCCCATGGTTTTCACCTCCTCAATTTGCAGCAGAACCCGTCCGCCGGTTTAAAATTGATTATAATCGCTTTACTGGGAATTCAAATAACCACTCACAGACTGCGCGGCCGGCCCCTGGGCTGGCGGCACAACAGGTGCAATGAACAAAACCAACCGCTGGACAAACCGCTGGAATCTCCTTTCCCGTTCACTGGTGTTTACCCTGGTGATGCTCACCCTCAGCGCATGTCAGCTGCCTGGGCAGCAGCCGCCCACCCCCACCCCCGCCCCCTCCCCGGACGTCCAGCCCTCCCCTACCCCCTCCAACCAGCCCCTGGGATCTGCAGACACCCCCCTGCTGCTGGCGGTGGTCACCGAGCCGGTGGACCTGGAAAACGAAAGCGGCGGCGGCGACCTGAGCGCTGCCTCGGCGGAACTGGCTCAGACTCTGGCGGATCAGAGCGGCTATTCGGTTGAATCGGTGGATTTCACCAACTACGCCGATCTGATTCGCGCTCTCGACCGGCGTGAAGTGCACATCGCCTGGCTGCCGCCCCTCACCTACCTGCGCGCCGCCCAATTGGGGGCTGCCCGTGCGGCCCTGCTCAGCAACAATTTCGGCGTCTATTCCTACGGCGCGCAGATCATCGCCAACGTCAACACCAACCTCGAACCCTTTTATGACCCCGCTGCAGGCGCCAACACCGACACCGACGAAACCATCTTCGACCAGCTGCGCGGCCTGCGCCCCTGCTGGGTTAGCCTCGATTCCCCCTCCGGCTACATCCTCCCCGCCGGGGCCATCGCCAAAACCGGCGTCCAGCTTCAGCCCGGCGCCGTGCTCCAATCCCACACTGCCGTCATCCGCGCCCTGTACGTCAAAGATATCTGCGACTTCGGCGCCACCTTTGCCATCTCCGGCGACCCCCGCACCGCCTCCAACGTGCAGGATCTGCCCTATCTGATGGATCAAATCCAGGTCATCTGGCGCAGCGACCCGGTCATCCCCAATCTCAACCTGTCCTACATCCCTGAAATGCCGCAGGAGATCGCGCAGAACCTCAACAGCGCGTTGATCACCCTGGCGAAGACGCCCGACGGGCAAGACCTGCTCACCCGCGCCAACCAATATGATATTCAGGGCCTGCGCGAAGCGAACGACAGCGACTACGACGCGCTCAAAGACGCGGTGAAAGAACTGGGGATTGATCTGAAAACCACCCTGGGCCGCTGACCCCTCATCGCTTCACAAGCCTATGAAAAAAACCAAAAAATTCTCGTTTAAAATGCTGATTCGCATCGTCTTCCTCAGTCTGGCCGCCTGTGCTGCGGTGATCCTGCTGTTCCGCGCCGGCACCCTGCTCTACGCCCGCCCGCGCATTCACACCGCCGCGGATGTCAGCCCTTCCCGTGCGGCCATCGTCTTTGGCGCGGGGCTGCGCCGCGACGGTTCGCCCACCCCCGTTTTGCAGGATCGGGTGCAGACCGCGGTGGAGCTGTATTTCGCCGGAAAAGTGGAAAAAATCCTCATGAGCGGCGACAACCGCTTTCTGGATTACAACGAACCCGGCGCCATGTTCAACTATGCCCGCGAACTGGGCGTGCCCAGCGATGATATCGTCCTCGATTTCGCCGGCCGCCGCACCTACGACACCTGCTACCGCGCCAAGGCCATTTTCGGCCTGCAGGAGGCTGTCCTCGTCACCCAAAGGTTCCACCTCCCGCGCGCCATCCTGCTGTGCAGCCAGCTCGGCATTCAGGCTCAGGGCGTCGCCAGCGACCAGCGCACCTACCGCCGCTCTTCACGCGCCATCTGGTCGGCGCGCGAAACCATCGCCACCTTCACCGCCTTCATTGACCTGTGGGTGCGCAAGCCTGTGCCCGTTTTGGGCGACCCCGAACCGATCTTCCCCGATTCCTGAGCCGCCCGCGGCACGCATCTTGCATATTCCCACCCATACAGCCGCTCTGCGCTGGGGTGTGCTTTCATGTATAATCAATTTGGCCCTCACCATCCACAACCTCGCTAACCCCTTCCGGAGAACTGGAATGAACCGCGACCAAGCGCTTGCCATTGTCACCACCTATGTCAAATCCCCCAACTTAATCAATCATATGTTGGCGGTTGAAGCTGCCATGCGCTTTTACGCCCGCAAGCTGGGCGAAGATGAAGAGCGTTGGGCGGTCACCGGTCTGCTGCACGATTTCGATTGGGAAATTCACCCCACCCTCGAAGAACACCCTCAGGCAGGAGCGCCCATTCTACGCCAGCACGGCGTCCCCGAAGATATCATCCAGGCCGTCCTCAGCCACGCCGATCACGCCGGTGTGCCGCGCGTCACCCCCATGCAAAAGGCCCTGGCCGCCTGTGACGAAATTACCGGCCTCATCACCGCCGTGGCCCTGGTGCGCCCTTCCCGTTCCCTCTATGACCTCACCGCTGCATCGGTCAAGAAGAAGTGGAAAGACCGCGCTTTCGCTGCCGGCGCCAACCGCGAAGAGATCGTCCGCGGAGCACAGGAGTTTAATGTTGAACTGTGGGAGCATGTGGATCATGTCATCCTGGCCATGCGCCAGATCGCCCCACAGCTGGGACTGGAGGGCAGCCTGAGCGCCCCTGGAGATATGCCATGAGTTTATACGGAAAAGGTTTCATGATCTGGCAGTTGGCCCGCTGTGAAAACGGCAACGGCGTTGAGGTGGCTCGTGTGGCCCGCGCCGCGGGGCTTTCGCATGTACTCATCAAAATCGCCGACGGTCCCTACACCTACAACGTGGACCGCACCACCCGTGTGGATCTGGTGCCGCCGGTGGTGCAGGAGCTGAAGAAGAACCGCATCCAGGCCTGGGGCTGGCACTACGTCTACGGCTCCAACCCGGTAGGTGAAGCCCAAATTGCCGCCCAGCGCGTCAACGAATTGGGCCTGGACGGCTATGTGATTGACGCCGAGGTGGAATACAAACAGCCGGGGCGCGAACAGGCCGCCAAAGCCTTCATGGCCGAGCTGCGCAAGCGCATCCCCAACACCCCCGTCGCCCTGTGCTCCTACCGCTTCCCCGTGCTCCACCCCCAACTGCCCTGGAAAGCTTTCCTGGATTACTGCGACTACAACATGCCCCAGGTGTATTGGCAGGCCGCCCACAACCCCGCCGATCAGCTGCGGCGCTGTGTCAACGAGTTTAAAAATCTTGCCCCCTACCGCCCCATCATGCCCACCGGCCCGGTCTATTCCGCAGGCGGTTGGGTGCCCACGGAGAGCGAGATGGTGGAATTCTTAGACGCCGTGCGCGAACACAATCTGTCCTCCGTCAATTTCTTCGCCTGGGATTACGGCCGCAAGGGTCTCATCGCCCTGTGGAACAAGATCGCCGCTTACCCCCATCCCATCGGCCCCCAGCCCGCAGACATCCCGGAGCAGTATTTCTCTCTGCTCAACGCCAATAAACCCGCCGCCATCGCGAACCTGTACACGGAAGACGCGGTGCACATCACCGCCTCGAAAACGGTTCAGGGCAAAGAGGCCATCCAGACCTGGCACAAGAATTTTCTGACCAACAGCTTCCCCAACGCCACATTCGAAATCACCTCCGTCTCCGGCACAGGCAGCACCCGCTCCTTCACCTGGAAAGGGGTCAGCCCCACCCGCGGCAAGATCGAAAACGGCAACGACACCATCGGGCTGATTGACGGCAAAATTGCCTATCACTACAAGTATTTCAAGATCACCTGAGCCCTTCCCCTAAACACAAAAAATCTGCCGAGACGATCGTCCCGGCAGATTTTTGATTCGTTATTGGATGGGCGCTGCCCGTTCAGTCCGAGCTGGGCAAATTCGCAACCATCGCCCGCCGCGCCGCCTGTTCTTCGTCATCAAAGCGCCCGGCCACAAACCCCGTACCCGCCGGGATCAGCTTGCCGATGATCACGTTTTCCTTCAGACCGAAGAGCGGATCTTCCGTCGAGGCGATCGCCGCGCCAGCCAGCACCTTGATGGTGTGCTGGAAGGAAGAGGCCGAAAGGAACGACTCGGTGCTCAGCGAGGCCTTGGTCACGCCCAGGAGCACTTCCATAAACTTGGCGGGCTGCTTGCTGTCCGCGCCAGCCAATTCGTTGTGGCGGCGGATTTCCAGCCGGTCCACCAGATCCATCGGCAGGAAAGGCGTATCGCCCGGGCGGGTCACCTGCACCTTGCCCAACATCTTGCGGATGATGACCTCAAAGTGCTTATCGTTGATGTTCTGACCCTGCGCCCGGTACACTTTTTGAATTTCGGACATCAGGTACATCTGGCAGGCTTCGCGCCCGTTGATCTTCAGAATGGTGTGCGGATTCAAGGAACCTTCGGTCAGAGCCTGCCCGGCGCTCACATGCTCGCCGTCTTTGATCAGCAAGCGGGAGGTCGAAGGAATGTCGTACTCTTCACTCTCGCGCACTTCGTAGCTGACGATGACCTTCTGGTTTTCAATGCGCACCTGTCCGGCGTGCTGCGCCGTGATCAGCGCCTCGCCCATGGTGGCCAGCACATCGCCCATCGAGACCGTGGTCTCGTCGCGCGCCGTGATCGTCCAGCCTTCCGGCACTTCCACCACATCGCTAGCCAGTTCGCTGTCTTCCACGCGCACCACGCGCTGGTCCGTATAGCGGTCCGACTGGATGATGCGGGCCACACCCTTGATGCGCGTGATGACTGCCTCACCCTTCGGAGCGCGCCGCGCCTCAAAAAGCTCTTCCACACGGGGCAAACCGGTGGTGATATCGCCGCCAGCCGCCACACCGCCGGTGTGGAAGGTGCGCAGGGTCAGCTGCGTGCCCGGCTCGCCGATGGACTGAGCTGCCACAATACCCACAGCCGAGCCCAATTCCACCATCTTGCCGCGCCCCAGGTCCAAACCGTAGCACTTGGCGCACATGCCGTGCGTCAGGCTGCAGGTCATGGGAGAACGCGCCTTCACCTGGTCCACGCCAGCGGCCACGATCTTACGCACCAATTCATGATCCAACACGTCGTCGCGTTCCGCCAGTACCTCACCGGTCAGCGGGTCCACAATGCGCGCCGCCGCCAGGCGGCCGTATAAACGCGTGCCAAACGACTGCCCGGCCACATCATCCGCGCGGCGGATCCACACACCGTCGGTCGTGCCGCAGTCATAATCGTTGATAATCACATCCTGGGCCACATCCACCAGACGGCGGGTCAGATAGCCCGCGTCCGCAGTGCGCAGCGCCGTATCCGCCAGACCCTTGCGCGCGCCGTGCGTGGAGATGAAGTATTCCAGCGCCGTCAGGCCTTCGCGGAAGTTCGACTGGATCGGCAGGCGGATGATGCGCCCGGAGGGGTCGGCCATCAAGCCGCGCATACCAGCCAGCTGCGAGATCGGGCCGAAACCACCTTTCGTGGCCCCTGAGTTGGCCATGATGGCCAGGTTGCCGTTGGGATCCATGTTCTTGCGCACGGCAGCCCCCACCTTCTTGGTGGTTTCCTGCCAGATATCAATGATGCGCTCGTTGCGTTCCTGCTCGGTCAGCAGACCGCGTCGCCAGGAGCGGGTCACATTTTCCACTTCGCGCTGAGCCTCGCCCAGAATCTCGGCCTTGGCAGGCGGGATCAAAATATCCGCCACCGCGATGGTCGAGCCGGAGCGCATGGCATATTCGAAACCGATATCCTTCACGCGGTCGGCCACTTCCGTGGTCACGTCCTGGCCGCACAGCTCGTACACCGTGGCGATCAGGTCTTTCACACCGCCCTTATCCAGCACATCGTTGGTGAACTGCACTTCGCTGGGCAGAATGCGGTTAAAGAGCACCCGTCCCACCGTGGTTTCCAGCAGCACCGGCTGAGCTTCGGTCTTATAGTCGCCGTTCTCGTCGTAGTGCGTCATCACGCGCACTTTGACATGCGCATGGATGTCCACCTGACCCAGGTTGTAGGCCAGTTCCACCTCATCCGAATCGGCAAAAACGCGGCCGTCGCCCTTATGCGGGCGGTTGTCCAGCACCGTCAGGTAATACACGCCCAAAACCATGTCTTTCGACGGGCTGATGATCGGCTCGCCATCCGCAGGTTTCAGCAGGTTGCGCGAGGAAAGCATCAGGTTGCGCGCTTCCCACACCGCTTTTTCCGAAAGAGGCACGTGCACAGCCATCTGGTCGCCGTCGAAGTCAGCGTTGAAAGCCGTGGTGACCAATGGGTGCAGCTGAATAGCTGAGCCTTCAATCAAAGTCGGCTCAAAAGCCTGAATACCCAGGCGGTGCAGGGTGGGCGCGCGGTTCAGCAGCACCGGGCGGTCCTTAATCACCTCTTCCAGCACTTCCCAAACCTCAGGCCGGTTGCGTTCAATAAAGCGGCGCGCGCCCTTCACGTTGGCGGCGTAGTTGTGCGCCACCAGGCGAGAAATGACAAACGGCCGGTAGAGTTCCAAAGCCATCGCCTTGGGCAGACCGCACTGGTACAGCTTCAGCGCCGGGCCGACCACGATCACCGAGCGGCCCGAATAGTCCACGCGCTTGCCCAGCAGGTTGCGGCGGAAGCGGCCTTTCTTGCCTTTGAGCATGTCGCTCAGCGACTTCAGCTCGCGGCGGCCGCGGCGTGAAAGCGCCTTGCCGCGCTGCGAATTGTCCACCAGGGAGTCCACAGCTTCCTGCA
>DAIOUB010000011.1:0-34737 GCA_036751735.1 Levilinea sp.
TTCGTCAATATCAGCGGCGCCGACGGCCTGGTGCACCTCTCCGAAATCTCCTGGGACCGCATTGCCCACCCCAGCGAAGTTTTGGAAGTCGGTCAGGAAGTCAAAGTCAAGGTCATCAGCATCGACCGCGAGAAGAAGCGCATCGGCCTGTCCATCCGCCAACTGCTCTCCGACCCCTGGATGCAGCGCACCACCAAGTACCAGCCCGGCCAGTTGGTTGAAGGCAAGATCACCCGCCTGACCAAGTTCGGCGCCTTCGCCCGCCTGGAAGAGGATCTGGAAGGCCTGATTCACATCTCCGAAATCAGCGAGAAGCGCATTGAGCACCCCAAGGAAGTTCTGAAAGAAGGGGATACCGTCACCCTGCGCGTGATCAAAGTGGATCCCGAGAACCACCGCATCGGCCTCAGCCTGCGGCGGGTCGACTCGATGGCCTACGCCGACATGGACTGGCAGACCCTCCTCGAAGACGAGGGCCTCACCAGCTCCGACGACTCGCAACCGGCTGCAGAGTAATCACCCCAAGCAAGACCGAGCGCACCGCAGCCGCGGTGCGCTCTTTTTCTCAGGACTTCCAACCCATGACCCTGATCATTGACAGCCACCAGGACCTGGCGTACAACGCCTTGACGTTCAACCGCGATTACCGCCGTTCCACCGCCGAAACCCGGCGTCTGGAGGCCGGTTCCCCCACCGTTCAGATCACCCAGGAAACCACCCTGGGCTGGCCCGAATATCAGCGCGCACAGGTGGCCGTCATCGTCGCCACCCTGTTCATCATGCCCCAAAAGTACGTGGGGGATCACACCTGGGATACGGAAGCCTACGCCACCACCCAGCAGGCCGACCGCCTGTACCGCAAGCAGATGGACTTCTACCGCCGCCTGAGCGACGAGAACCCCGACCAGTTCCGCCTGCTCACCAGCCGCGCCGCCCTGCAGGCTCATTTGGCCGAATGGGAAGCCGCCCCCGCCAGCGAGACCGTCTCGCACCCGGTGGGTCTGGTGATGTCGCTGGAAGGGGCCGAAGGCCTGCCCCATCCGCGCACCCTGGAAGAATATGCCGAGCTGGGCCTGCACCTCTTGGGGCCGGTCTGGTCGGGCATGCGCTACTGCGGCGGCAGCTACGAACCCCAGGGCAGCTTCACCGCCGAGGGCTATGAGCTGCTGGATGTGATGGCCGCGCTGAACTTCACCCTGGATGTGGCCCACATGAACGCCAAATCGGCCCTGCAGGCCGTTGACCGCTACCCCGGCACAGTCATTTGCAGCCACGCCAACGCCCGCGCCCTGCTGCGCGAAGGCACCGGCGAGCGCCACCTGACGGATGAAACCCTTCGCGCCCTGCTGGAACGCGGCGCCGTGATCGGCGTGATGCCCTTCAACGGCTTCCTGCTGCCGGGCTGGAAGCCGGGTGATGACCGCTCTCTGGTGACGCTGGACACCCTGGCCGCTCACATTGACCACATCTGCCAGATGGCCGGAAACACGCAGCACGTGGGCATCGGCTCCGATTTTGACGGCGGCTTCGGCTACCCGGCCATTCCGCAGGAACTGAACACCATCGCCGACCTGCCTCTGCTGGGCGATAATTTACGCAAGCGCGGCTATTCCGAGAGCGATATCGCCGCCATTTTCAGCGGCAACTGGCGGCGCATTCTGGAACGGAGTCTGCCCTAGCGATGAGCGACCCGGCCCAAACGCCTCCGACGGATGCTCCCGTCCCTACGCAAACACCGCACCCCGATGACACCGGCCCGCTGACCTATTCCCGGCGGCGGGTGCAGTTTGGCCTGACCTTTACCCTGGCGGGATTCTTTATCTTTCTGGTGGGCGCCAGCCCTGGCATTTTTGGGTTCGACCGCAGCCCGGTGATCGGCTTTGTGCAGATCGCCGTGTTCCTGGTGGGTCTGGCGCTGATGTGCCTGGGCGGCTACACCAGCCTGATGGCCCTGTGGCGCAACCGCGCCCCCAGCATCTCGGTGGATTTTGGCGTGCGCCTGGTGAGCACCGGCTACGTCATCGCCGTGTTCGCGGGTATGGCGGATGTGTTTGGCTTTGGCTCGCACCCGCTGCCCGGCGTGCCCTTCTTCGGCGGCTGGCAGGCACGCGGGGTGATCTTTGGCGAGATGATCATCGCCCTGGGCTTTTTGCTGCTCATCCCTTACCCCCCCAAGAAGCACACCTAAGCCCTATTTCTGATCCCAATCCCCCAAGAGCACGCCCTCCTGCCCGCGGTGAATCTCCCACGGGTAAACCACGTGCGCGTCGGTGATGGCGGCGTAATAATCGGGGCGGGCCGTGCCAAACAGGTTGCGGTAGGGGTTAAAGTGCAGCACGCAGGTTTTGGGAACCCCGCCCGCGCTGGACACGCGGTTTTTCACCGCGGTGATGGTGCGCCCAGAGCCCCACACATCGTCCACCACCAACAGGCGCCGTCCGCGCAGCAGGCTTTCATCGGGAAACTGGATAAACTTCGGCCAGGCCATGAAGCGCGCCTTGTCCATTTGCTTTTCAGATTCCATCTCAAAGGGGAAATCCACCGCCGCGGTGAGCAGCGAAGAGATGTTCAGCGCCTCGGCCAGCAGCCCGCCTGGAATGACCCCGCCGCGGGTGATGATGATCATCGCGTCAAATTCACGGTCAATTTGGGGAATCAGATGGTCAATCAAACCGTCCACATCGTTCCAGGTCAGCACTTCTCGCCGCATGTCCGCCGTCCTTCCATATTCCGCAGCGTTCGTTGCTCCGCTGCCAATATCTCATCCAATAAGCCCCCCTCGAAGATTAATTATAGCAGGTTCTCGGCGTGTGCCAATAAAATGGCCGCGCGGACGAAAAAACCCGCGCGGCCTCGATGGATTGAATTTTCGCAGCGGCGGCTCAGCGGCCGGGGTAGCCCGCCAGCTCCACCGCGTCAATCTCGTTCCAGCCCAGGCCCAGCACGGACTGATCCACAGTGATGCGCACCCCGCTCACCAGAAAATCGGTCTTCCGCAGGCTGAGGCTCATCTCATCCGGGCAGAAATCCAAAGCCGCGGGGGTTTCGGTGAAAATGGTCTTGCGCTGACCTTTGGTGTCAATCAGCTCCACCTTGACCACCTGGGAGGGATTGTAGGTCTGGTGGATGATCACCTCGGTGGCGTACACCGGCACATCGTAATACACCTCCAGCCATTCCACCGAATCCATGCCCATTGAAGCCCAGGCGGTGGTCTGGTCGCCGCATTCCGTGGTGTCCGGCGCGCCCGCGGCCTGCATGGCGCTCCAGGCGGGGCTGCCAAATTCCGAGCTGGCCTTGGCCGAGCTGGCCCACTGGCGCATCAGCCCGGAGGAATCCACGCGGGGTTCCTGGGCGGCCGGCCGGGTGGGGGCGGGTTCGGCGGGTTCTTCCGGCGCGGCGGGTTCAGCGGGAATTTCCAGCTCGCCCATCGCCTCCGGGTTGGCCTCAAAAAACTCCACCGAAGCCAGCACATCCTTAAAAATCGGCTCCAATTCGCCTTTCCAGCGATCTTTGGGAGCGATGCCCAGCATGGTGAACTGCTGCAAGGGCGTCACCATCACCACCACCATGCGCCCGGCGATGGTCTGGCCGTTGTACTCCCCGCTGATCTCTGCGCTCAGCCCCTCCAGGCCGTCCACCTTGATCTTTTGGGCCTTACCCACCTGCATGCCCCCCGAATCGGCCTTGACCTTTTCCATCAGCTGCTCGTTGGTGCTCTCCTCGGTGTTCATCCCGCCCACCACCATCAGCCCTGGGCCGGCGTCGGGGGTGGCGTCCGGCGCGGTCATGTTGAGGATGCCGATCGCCTCTTGAAAATTGTAACCGGGGGCCTTGCGCAGCGAAAACCCGCCCGCCTCGTTGCGGAATTCCTCGCCCAGCTCACCCCCGCCGGACTGCACCTCAGCCGGTTCGCTGTTGTTCTCCTGCGCCTCTTTGGGCTTAGACCCAAAGCTGCACGCCAGCGTGACCGCCGCCAGCACCAACACCGCCCATAGAATCCGTCCCGTTCGCTTCATGTCTCTCTCCTCGCCTGATGTGCCTGACCGTTTTCGCATACCCCATCCAAACTGCACCTGTATCCGCGCTGCCGGTAAACAGGGCGCCGCCCCCGCCCCAAAAAGCGAGAATAATCCCCCGCTGAGAGAACCTGTATTGCAATCATTATAACCAACTGCTCTCCAGAAACAAACCGTGATTCTAGGGCTATAATGGGGCTATCTTAACCACGGAGAGAGTCGACACCCATGCCCGCCGAACACCCTTTGTTAGCCCACCTGCTGAACCACCGCCCCGCCGGTTTAAGCCTGCCCGCCGAACTGGTCGTGCCGGATTACGCCGGCGCCTCGCTGGCCAATCTGCCCGCCAGCATCTGCCGCTGTTTGGGGGTGGACCCGTTGGGCCAGCCGCTGCACCCCGCCTGGGAACAGGCTCTGGGGGGGCCGTACCGCCAGGTGCTGCTCTTCGTGTTGGACGGCCTGGGCTGGGACTGGCTGCACCGCTATTGGGATGACAACCCCACCGGCGCGTGGGATGATCTGCTGCGCGGCGGCGCGCTGCTGCCCCTCACCAGCGTCGTCCCCAGCACCACCGCCACCGCCCTCACCAGCCTGTGGACGGGGGTTTCGGCGGCCAGCCACGGGCTGACGGGCTACGAGATGTGGCTGAAAGAGTACGGAACCATCGCCAACATGATCAACCACGCCCCCGCCAACGCCCGCGGGGATGTGGGCGGGCTGCGCCGTTCCGGCTTCGTGCCCGAAACCTTTCTGCCCGTGCCCACCCTGGGGACGCACCTGGCCGCTCACGGGGTGACCGTCAGCGCCAGCCTGCCCCTCCCGATCGCCAATTCCAGCCTGTCGGCCATGCACCAGCCCAATGTGCGCTCGCAGCCGGTGCGCACCCTCTCTGACCTGTGGGTCAGCCTGCCGCGCCACCTGCAAGCCGCCCCCGCCCCCAGCTACACCTACCTGTACTGGTCTACCCTGGACGAATTGAGCCACGTGTACGGACCTGAGGATGAGCGCGTGGCCCTGGAATTTGAGCTGTTCGGTTTGCAGCTCTGGCGCTTCCTTAACGAGCTGCGCCGAGCATCCCACGGCGAGACCCTCGTCCTGCTCAGCGCCGACCACGGCCTGATCGCCACCCCCAAAGACGAGCAGTACGACCTGCGCCGCCAGCCGGAGCTGCTGAACTGCCTGACCCTGCAGCCCACCTGCGAAAGCCGCCTGCCCGTGCTGCACCTGCGCCCCGGGCGTGAAGACGCCTTCCGGCGCATGGTGGAACGCGAATGGCCGGGGCAGTTCACCCTGCTGCCCTCCGCTCAGGCCCTGCAAAGCGGCCTGTTCGGGCCCGAAACCCCCCACCCCGCCCTCGACAGCCGCCTGGGTGATTACATCGCCGTGCCGCACGGGGCGGCCTATTGGTGGTGGGCCAACCGCGAAAATCACCTGCAGGGCCGGCACGGAGGGCTCTCGCGCGCCGAAATGCTCGTGCCCCTGGCCGCCTGGGTGGTTTAGAATCACGAGAATAAAAAAACCGCAGGCCGCTCAAAGAGGAGCGGCCTGCGGGTGATTCATCCGAACGAGCCTTACACGGCCTCAGCCGTCACCGTCACAGGCGACAGGCGCTGCTTGCGCCAGGTCTGATACACCAGCACCAGCGCGCCCAGGCCCACCAGGGTGGCCGCCGCGCCGATGACCCAGCCCAAGAAGGGGATGGCGCGCAGCAGCACGTAGATCACCACGCCGGCGGTCATGGCCCAGTAGGGGCGGCCGCTGGCCAGGGGCGCCAGTTTGCCCATCACCCAATCACCCACCAGGTAGGCCACCACCAGCTTGCTGCCGTAGCTGACCAGCAGGGTGAAGAGGGCAAACGCCACCGCCAGGCTGGAGAAGCCAATGCCGAAGATGGTGCGGCTGAGCGCGCCCAGCGTGACCACGGCAAAGAAGATGCCCACCGCCAGGATGGCCAGCACCGCCAGACCCGCGCCCACATACCCCACCAGCCAGGTCAGCAGCCCATAGCCTGCCGCATGGCCAGGCTTGGCCTGGGTCTGCTCCATGCTGCCCGCCACCACGCGCGGCACAAACCGCACCGCCAGCAAGCCCAGCAGCAGCAGCGTCAGCAGGTTGCGCACCACGCCCAGCAGCCAGCGCAGGAACATGTTGAAGTAGTTGGCCCCCGTGCGCGGGGCGTTCACCGGCGCGGCGGGTTCTTTTTGGTTGGGGACGGGCGTCTGATAGACCACGCCGCCCTGCACCGCGGATTCAACGCCGGTCATCGGCTGTCCGCTGGTGTAGGTCAGCTTGCCGCCGACTTCGGCCTTGGGGCCCATGCGCAGACCCGGCTGGAGCGCGGGAGGAAGCTGCGGCGCGCCCGGATAGGCGAAATAGGGGCCCATCTGCGGCGCAGGGTCGCCGGGCCGGGTATCGCCCAAATCCACCACCGCGTCTCCGCCGACCTTGCCGGTCAGCTCCACCGCGGCCGCGGCGATGCCCACGTTCATGGCCACATCCCCGGCCAGTTTCGTCTGATAGGTGGCGCTGTACACGCTGCGCCCCACCGTGGAATTTGGAGCCGCTTCCAGGGCGTAGCCGCCGTAATACAGGTTGCGCGCAACCGCTGCGCCTTCACCCACGGCCAACGTGGCGCTGCCCACGGCCACACTGCCGCCGACCTTACCCCGCACCTCCACGCTGGAGGCGCCGCCAAACAGGTTGCCGTCCACCACGGCCCCTTCCGAAACGACGACGCGGTTGCCGAAGGCAAACACGTCCCCGTTGACGGTGCCGTTGATGGTGATGGTGTTGCCGCTGGCCACCAGCATGCCCTTGACCGTGCCGTCCATGCGCACCGCGTCACCGCTGAGGAAGACGTCGTCGTCCACCACCTCGTTGGCCTCAATCACGCCGTCGGGGTCCATCACCGCCGCCTGCACAGGGCGGGCGCTGCCAAACGCCAGTGTCAGCACCAGCGCAGCGATAAAAGCCAGGTTAAACCAAAGGGGTCGAACAATTTTAGACATGGGAATCTCTCCTGAAGATCACAATGAAAACCTGTACTACATACGAAAAATCCACGCAGAAGTTGCGTGGATTGGGGAAAGCGGTCAAATGCGCGCAGCAGGTGGGTTACCTGTGCTCTTTGCGCGAGATGGTGGTCAACGTGCCCACCACCACGATCAGCACCAAAATCACCCCGGCGAAGACCACCCCATCGGTCTGCTTATGGTTTTCCAGCCATTCTTCCGGCAGCGAAGTGGGCGTGCGGGTGGCGCGCGGTTGGGCCGGGCGCTGAGCCTTCTCACTTTGCAGGATGGGGTTGGCCGCCTCCACCGCGGGCACCACCGGCCGCGGATCCATAGAAACGGAGATGGTGAAGACCACCAGCAGAGCCACCACCGCCATCACCGGCGGGGTCATCCATCCGGGCAGACGCCTAAAGACGCGGTTCAGAAAGGAGCGAAAAGGACTCATGGGCTTTGTGTCTCCCGCAGCCGTTCCGCGGCGGCTTCCGCGGCTTGAAGGGGGTCGCTTTGACTCTTGATCACTTGCAGCACAGCCTCCTGCAGCACCGGGCCAATGCTGGCGACCAAATCGTTGGCGGGGCGGGTTTCGGCAGAAAGGGCCGCCTGATTGAGCATGGACTGCAGGCTTTGATTGTTCCAGGCCGCCAACGCGCTGGGGCGGGTGGGCAAATAACCGGCCGCCGCGCTCCATTCCTGTTGAAATTCGCTGGCCGTCAAAAATTCCGCCAGACGCACGGCCATTTCCCGCCGTTCGGGGTGCGGGTCGGGCATGGCCCACAGCCAGCCGGTGGCCAGGGTGTAGGCGTGGTCGCCCAGGCTGGGCAGCTCCGCGGCGGCGGTGTCCACCGGCAGCTCGGCCAGATAGCGCGAGCTCCAGGTGACCACCCAGGTGCCGCGCGGTTCGCGGTAGCCCTGCCAGGCCTGCCCGTCGGTCTGGAACTGCCCCAGCCAGTAGGGGAAGGCCCCCTGCTGGGCGCCCTCCGCGTACAAGGCAAAGACCTGCGCCAGCCGCACCGGGTCCAGCGCGGGGCGGCCCAGCTCATCTTCCAACGGCCCATCCAGCGAGCGGTACAGCGCCAGGGTTATCAGAGCCTGCGGATCGCCCGCGGGGAAGATCAGCGGTTGGCCGCGGCTCATCACGTCATCCCAGGTCTGCACCGGCGCGCTGCCCACCTTTTCTGCGCGGTAGAGCAGCAGCAGGGCGTCGCCCGCGAAGGGCAGGCCAAAAACGCTGCCGTCCAGCGAGGCCAGTTGGGCGGCGTAGGCAAACCAGTCCGGCTCGTCCATCACCGCCGTCAGGTCGTCCAGCGGGAACACCAGGCCCTTCAGCGCGGCGGTTTCCAGGTCGGTACGCGAAAGCAGCACCAGCGAAGGCAAAGCCTCCGGCGCGGCCAGGGTGGCCGCTGAAAGCGATTCCAGCAAACCGCCGGGGCCGTTGGGGGCCTTAACGCGGATTTTGACCTGCACACCGGGGTTTTGATCTTCAAAAGCGCGGATGCGCGCCAGAAGCACATCTGCTCCGCGCACCTGCCCCCGCGGGTCAAAGCCCGGCGGCACCCATATCGTCAGAATCTGTGTGCTGACGGCCGTGGGCGCGGGTGTGGGGCTTTGCTGGGGGGTAGGAATCTGGGCGGCTGGGGTAGCTGTCGGCTGCGGTGTGGGGGGCAGCAGGCCCGCCGCCGGTTGGCAGGCTGCCAGCAGCAGCGCCGCCGCGCCCAGCAGCCGCAGGGTGTTCCAGGCGCGCCTTCCCCACCCCGCGCCCTTGCGGCGCGCGGCCGTACGTGGGGAAGGCGCTGCCAATGGGTTCATTTCAAAACGATGGGGTGCGCCAGCAGTTCCACAATCAGGCGCACGGCGTTCTGCACATCGCGGTAGTCCACCATCTCGGACGGCGAGTGAATGTAGCGGCAGGGGATGGACACGCAGCTGGCCGGAACGCCCGCGCGCGCCATCTGAATGGCGGTGGCGTCGGTGGTGCCGCCTTCGAGGATTTCCAACTGGTAGGGCAGCTTGGCTTTTTCGGCGGTCTTCACCATCAGATCCACCAGGCGCGGGTCGGAGAGCATGCGCCCATCGCGCACCTTAATCGCCGGGCCGTTGCCCAGGGCCACTTCCATGAAGCCGGATTTGGGCGTGTCGCCCGTGCCGGTCACATCCACCGAGATGCCAATTTCGGGGTCCACGCCGTAAGCGGCGGTGGTGGCCCCGCGCAGGCCGACCTCTTCCTGCACGCTGAACACGAAATAGACTTCGTGATCGGTCTGCTTGAGGGCGCGCAGGGCTTCAATCTGCACGGCGCAGGCGATGCGGTCGTCCATGGATTTGGCCACGATCTTGTCGCCCAAATCCAGGAAAGGCCGCGAAAAGCCAGCGATATCGCCCACCTTCACCGGGCAGTCCGCGCGGCTGGTGGCGCCCACGTCAATGAAAAGCTGGTCGAAGGTCGGCTGGCGGTCGGGGCTTTCCGGCCGTTCCATACCGATCACGCCCTGCACACCGGTAATGAAATGCACGCGGCCGCCCACGCAGGTGTGGGGGCGCACGCCGCCGATGGTGGTGAAGCGCACGAAACCCTTCTCATCAATGTGCGTGGCCATCACGCCAATTTCGTCCATGTGGGCCGAGAACATCACCCGCACGCCCTTGGGGCCTTTTTTGCCCTTGCGCACAATCAAATTGCCCAGCGCATCCACCCGCACTTCGTCCGCCAGCGGTTCCACTTCCGCACGGATCAGGTCGCGCACGGTGCCTTCGTAGCCCGAAGGGCTGATCGTCTCGACCAATTTTTGAATGAGGTTCTTCATACAGGTCTCCTGAAATCGTAGAAAAATTCTTAGCGACGGTGGCTTTCCATCCAGCCTACGGCGAAATCCACCATCGGGCGTTGGCGAAGGAGGGACGTTTGGGCCAAACCCACCCGCCCCGTAAAGGCATCCCCCGGCGCAGGCACATACTCGGCGCCCAGGGCTGCGAAATCGTCACTGTCCCACTCGAAATCTTCAAAAGTCACCCAGCGCCGCTCCCCATTCACCAGGACGGGCGAGCCCTGCTGAATCTTTTGCGGGTTCGTCAGCCGGGCGCGCACCTCAGCCAGGTGCAGCGAGGTGTTGGTGTTGTGATCGGTGCCCAAGAAGAGCACCCACCCATCCAGCGCGTACAGGCGCGCCAGGGGTGATTCTTCGCCCAGGGCGGGGGTCAGCGCATGATCGCGGGTCAGTTCACCGGCCCGCGGCCCGCGCGCCGCAAAGGATAGCTGGGGGTGCTGGCTGCGCAGCGTGCCCGCCTGGCGCCGGAAGGTCTCGGCGATCACGCCCATGCCGCGGGTGGGGGTCAAATCGGTCTGAAAGGCAGGGGCCTCGGCGCGGATCACCGGCCACCAGTCTTCGGGGACGGGCGGGTGACACCAATGCGAGGGTTCAGATAAATCGCCGGAATGGGCCGGCATCATCAGCGTGCCTTCTGCGCCCAATGCGTCTTCCAGGGCCAAAATCACCGCCGCGGGGCCGCCCGCCACCCAGCCCAAACGGCTGAGCGAGGCGTGCACCATCAGGGTCATGCCCGCGCGCACCCCCAGGCCCTCCAGGTCACGGCGCAGCGAAGCGCGCGTGACGGGGCCTTGAGCGGTTTGGAGAATGGCTTCTTGTTCGCCCATGCGGTTCGGATCAGCGCCGCTCATCCGCCAGCAGGCGGTCGTCCAGGCGCATCAAAGCCGCGAACACCAGGGCCAGCGTGTTCTGCCAGTCCGACAGGCGCGCCAGGCCGATGGCCGTGTGCGCATAGCGCCCGGGCACCGAGATGGACACGCTGGGAACGCCGTCGCGCACGCGGTGAATGGCGCCCGCGTCAGTTCCGCCGCCGCCGGGTTGGCGCAGCTGGTAGGGGATCCCCAGGGTGTCGCCGGTTTCAAACAGCCAGCGCAGCAGGCGCGGATCGCTCAGCGTGGCCCCGTCGGCCACGTAGATGGCCGGGCCAGCGTCCAGGCGGGTGTTATAGCGGGCGTTTTCGCTGCCGTCCCACACCGGCAAATCGTTGGCGGGGGTCGAATCGATCACCACAGCCAGATCGGGGTGAAAGGCATATGCCGCCACGCGCGCGCCGCGCAGGCCGATTTCTTCCTGCACGGTGAAGGCCGCCAGCAGCTCCACATGCTCCGGGGCGTGCTTCACCAGCTCAATCAAGGTGGCCACGCCCAGGCGGTCATCCAGAGCTTTGCCCATCAGGCTGGGGCCAGCCTGCTTGAAGCGCGTGGCAAAGGTGGCGCGGTCGCCCACGCGGGCCAAATCCGCCCCGCCCGGGCCCAGGTCAATGCGCAGTTGATCCATCGGGATCAGGCTGCGGCGTTCGTCGGGGGTGGTAAAGTGGATCGGGCGCGCCCCAATCACCCCAGGCACGCGCTTTTTGCCCACCAGAACGGTCTTGCCCACCAACTGGCGCACATCAATGCCGCCAATTTTCTCAAAGGAGAACAGGCCGCCGTCGTCTTTGTTGATCAGCATGAAGCCGATCTCATCCATATGCGCGGCAATCATCACGCGCACCGGGTTGGCGGTTTTGGCCTTGCGGGTCACCAGCACATTCCCCAGGGCGTCCACCTTCACCTCGTCGGCGAAGGGTTTCACCGCTTCCAGCACAATCGCGCGCACTTCGTTTTCTTCACCCGATACCCCCACTGCGTTGGAGAGGCGCTCCAACAGGGCGATTTGATCGGGGCCGATTTGGGGGATTTGAGCGCGAATTTCATCGTTGCTAGCCATAGCTCAGTCCTCCCACGTCAGTTTGGACATGAAATCGGGTTCCAGGCGCGAGATAAACTCGGCCATCAGCTGCCCGGTGCGGGTGATGTCTTTCAGGGCCACCACTTCCACCGGCGTGTGCATATAGCGCAGGGGGATGCTGATCACCATGGTGGGAATGCCCTCCGCCACCACCTGCATGGCGTAACCGTCCGTGCCCGAATGCGAGGGCATCACGTCCATCAAAGTGGGGATGTCGAGGCGGTCGGCCAGGTCTTTAAAGGCCTTGTACAGGAAGGGGTGGATGTTGGGCCCGTAGCCCAGAGCCACGCCCTTGCCCATCGGGTGAGCGCGGTGATCGCCCGCGCCGGGGCCTTTGGCAAAGGTCACATCAATCGCCACGGCCAGGTCGGGGCGAATGTCAAAGGGCGAGGTGAACGCGCCCAGAAGAGCCGTCTCTTCCTGGGCCGAGGCCACCGCGTACACATCCCAACTGTGCTGCATGTGCTGAAGCTCCTGCAGGCAGTGGGTCAGAGCGGCCACGGAGGCGCGGTTGTCCAGCGAATGTCCGGCCAGGGCGTCCCCGGCCAGATCCAGCGGTTCCTGGGCGAAGGAGACTAAATCGCCCACGCGCACCATCTTCTTCACGTCGTCGGGCAGCAAACCGGTGTCCACGAACAGGTACTCCATGTCCACGGGTTTGCCCTGCAAACGGGCGGGCAGCAGCGCATCGGGGGGCGAAACCACCACCCCGGGCAGCGCCTCGCGCCCGTGCACCGTCACCGGCTGACCGGGCAGAATGCGCGGATCCACGCCGCCGATTTGGGTGAAGCGCAGCAGGCCGCCGAGAATGCCGGTGACCATCAGGCCGATGGCGTCCATATGGGCAGACAGCAAAATGCGCGGGCGAGGTGCTGCGCCCGAGCCGCGTCGCAAGGCATGCAGGCTGCCGACCTTACTGGTGGTGATTTCATCCACCAGCGGTTTCCAGACAGCCGCAATGGCCTCACGAGCCGGACCTTCATAACCTGACAGGCCCGGTAGGGAAAGCAGTTCTTTGAGGAAGGGGGTCAGTTCTTGGGTCATATCGGTTGGGGGAAAACTAGGGGTTTGTTGTAGCCGTCGGGGTTTCAGTCTCCGGCGGCGGGGGGATAGTTGGGGTCGCCGATGGCGGCGCAAGGGTAGGAACCTGGGTTTCGGTGGGGGTGGGCGTGATCGTGCGCGTGGGGGTGTTGAAGGGGGTGAAGGTCAGCGAAGGCGTCCAGGTCTGCGTGATGGTCGGGGTGATTGTCACCGTGTTGGTGGTGAACACAAACGGCGTTTTGCTGGGCTGCGCCGTGGAGGTCGCCGCCGCCGGGGTCAGAGTCACAGACGCGGTCAGCGTGGGCGTGGCTGTGGGAACCCGCCGGGTGGCGTCGGTCAAAGACAGCACCACAAACCCCAGGCAGTAACAAACCAGCGACCCCAGAATGACAGCGATCAGTATCGAGCGAATGCGAGCAGTACGGCTCCCCGAAGCGAGCATCCAAGTTCTCCTTGTACCTCATGATAACACCACCCCAAAGCGAAGGCAAGGGACGCACCCCGCCCGACCGTCGAGGGCGGCTTACCGCCCGTCGTCGGCTTTGGCGTTGGCCTGATGCATCTCCTGGCGCACGGTGTAATACAAATTTTCCGCCTTGAGTTCCGTCAGCGAGTAGCAGGCCGCGTTCAAATGATCGGCCAGAGTCTGCGCCAGGCCCTGATCAAAGGCCTGATGCTCCATATTAATCACCACGCTGTGAATATGCTCCATGGCGATCAGCTCGGCCACGCGGTTGGATTCTTCCTGCGGGGGCAGATGCCCCATCGAAACGTTGCCCGCCCCATCGGTGAGCACCAGCAGCAGCGGCATCACGTCCGGGTGGAAGAGCTTCTCGCGCCGCAGCACATCATGGGCCAGCTGCAGCCCGGCGGAAAGCGGGGTTTTGCCGCCGATGGGGATATCGCGCAGGGCGCGCTGCGCCAACTGCACCGAGTTGGTGGGCGGCAGCACCAGCGTGGCGCGGTCTTTTTGAAAAACGATCAGCCCCACGCGGTCGCGGCGCTGGTAGGCATCCGTCAGCAGGGAGAGGATGGCCCCCTTGGTGGCTGCCATACGCTCGGCCACCGCCATGGACCAGGAGGCGTCCACCAGGAAAAGCACCAGGTTGGCCATGCGCCGCACGCGCACTTTTTTCATTAAATCTGCATGCTGAATCGCAAACGCCACCTGCTGCCGCTGTTCGGCGCGCCGAATTTGAAACGGCGCAGCCGTGCGGATGGTGGCGTCAAAAGCGATGTCGGTGGTATCCCCTTTGGCGGGGCGGGCCTGCACATAGCGTCCGCGCTTGCGCTCGGTGTGCGTACGCGAGCGCCGCCCGGCGTGGCTGCGCACCATCTTATCCAGGGGGGTATCCAGGCGGCGGGGGTCAAACACCTCGCCCGTTTTTACTTTTTGGCCGCCGTCCCACCAATAAGCGTTGCGGTCGTCGAACGGGTTCTTTTCCGAAGGCTCAACCCGCCCCTGTTCACTCAGTTCCTCTTCCTGACCGTCGCTTAACTTTTTTTTTGCGAGGTAGATTCCTCACTCTGCTCTTCCGACGGCTCCGAAGGCGTACCGGCGCTGCTGGAACCCTGCAATTGCTCGATGCGCTCGTGCAGTTCTTCCATGCTCATTTCCGACTGCGAGAACGGGCCGCGTTTCAGGCGGTGGGGCAGGGCCAGCTCGGCGCCGATGGCGATATCGCGGTCGGTGATCATGGTGCGCCCTTCAAAAGCAGCCTGGGCGCGCGCCGCCTTCAGAATCACCAGGTCGGCGCGGTGGCCTTCCACATTCAAAGAAGCCGTCAGCGAGGCAATGGAAAGCAGGTCGCGCTTGGTGAAGCCCACCTGATCCACCAGCCCGCGCGCCGCTTCAATCTGGTGCGACAGGTCAATTTCACGCGGCATCCAATGATCGCGGAAGGCCTGGGCGTTGTTTTCGTAGGCCAGGTTCTGTTCCATAATCTGCACGCGCTCGCGGGCGCTGCGGATGCCGAAAATATCCACCGAAAAGGCAAAGCGGTCCAAAAGCTGCGGGCGCAGATCGCCTTCTTCCGGGTTCATGGTGCCCACCAGGATGAAGCGCGCCGGGTGCGAGAAGGAAATGCCTTCGCGCTCCACAATGTTCATGCCCATCGCCGCCGAATCCAGCAGCACATCCACCACATGATCGTCCAGCAGGTTGACTTCGTCAATGTACAGCAAACCGCGGTTAGCCGCCGCCAGAACCCCGGGCTCAAAGGCGCGCTCGCCCTTCTTGATGGCCTTTTCAATGTCCAGCGTGCCCACCACGCGGTCTTCGGTGGCGGAAACGGGCAGGTTAATGAAGGGGGTGGGGCGTTCTGCGGCAGGCAGCGCCTCACCGCGCCCCACGCGCTCGCGGCATTCCGTGCACCAGGCGTCCGGCTTGGCCGGGTCGCAGCCAAAGCGGCAGTCGCTGACCACATGCACATTGGGCAGCAGAGCCGCCAGAGCGCGCGCCGCCGTGGATTTGGCCGTGCCGCGCTCACCGCGGATTAACACACCGCCGATGCGCGGGTCCACAGCGTTTAACACCAGGGCGCGCTTCATGCGTTCCTGGCCAACAATCGCGGTAAATGGATAGATCACGGGCATAGGGCTTTGTCCTCAATTCGGGTTCGATAGAAGTTTACCACCACACCCCAGCGCTCGCAACCTTAAGGGCGGCTTACAAGCCTGCAAAGTGCATGACTTTTATCCTGTTATTGCTCGATAAACGAACCGACTCCGCGGCGGTGTGTTGATCGCCTTATGCGGCGCGGGTATAATCAATGCAGCCTGATCCTATTTTTGTGTGGGAGTGACACATGGAGCGCAAAATTCGCGTTTTAATCGCCAAACCTGGCCTGGATGGACACGACCGCGGGGCCAAGGTGGTGGCCCGCGCCCTGCGCGACGCCGGCATGGAAGTGATCTACACCGGCCTCCGCCAGACCCCCGAAATGATCGCCGAAGCCGCCTTGCAGGAAGATGTGGATGTGGTCGGTATTTCCATCCTCTCCGGCGCGCACATGACTCTGGTGCCGCGCGTGGTGGAATTGCTGCGCGCCAACGGGCAAAGCAACGTGCGCGTGTTTGTGGGCGGGATCATCCCCGAAAATGACGCCGCCGCCCTGCGTGAAAAGGGCGTGGCCGCCGTGTACGGCCCCGGCTCTGCCACCAGCCAGATCGTCACAGACATTCAGGAAGCCCTCTAGACCCCTCCATGTCCCTCGTAGAAGCTCTTTTGGCAGGCGAGCGGCTGGCATTGGCTCGCCTGCTTTCGCAAGTGGAAAATGACACCCCTGCCGGACGGGCCGGGCTGGACGCGCTGTATGCGCACACCGGCCGCGCCCACCTGGTGGGCATCACCGGCTCCCCCGGAACCGGCAAATCCTCCCTGGTAAATCAATTAGCCCTGGCCCTGCGCCGCCCGCCCGAAGGCACGCCCCCCCTGCGGGTGGCCATTGTGGCCGTGGACCCCTCCAGCCCGTTCAGCGGTGGAGCCTTGCTGGGCGACCGCGTGCGCATGCGCGACCTGAGCGGCGACCCGGGCGTGTTCATCCGCTCGATGGCCTCACGCGGGGCCTTGGGCGGGCTGGCGCGCGCCACCGCCGCCGCCGTGCAGGTGTTGGACGCCGCCGGTTTCGACATGATCCTCATCGAAACGGTCGGCGCGGGGCAGTCCGAGGTAGATATTGCCCGCCTGGCCCACACCACCCTGGTGGTGGAGGCCCCCGGCCTGGGGGATGACATTCAGGCCATCAAGGCCGGCATTCTGGAAATCGCCGACATCCTGGTGGTGAACAAAGCCGACCTGCCCGGCGCGGATAACACCGAGCGCGCCCTGCGCATGATGCTGGAGCTGGCCAACCCCGGGCGCGACCCGCACGAACACCAGGGCTGGCAGGTTCCCGTGCTGCGCACGGTGGCCGCTCAGGCCCAGGGCATCGCAGAAGTCATCGCCGCCGTCCAGCAGCACGCCCAGCACCTGCGCAGCAGCGGGGAATGGCACAGCCGCGACCGTGCCCGCCTGACCCACGAATTGGAAGACCGCCTGCGCAGCACCCTGGCCGATGAATTTCACCGGCGCCTGCCTGAGTCTGATTACGAAGCGGCCGTTGAAGCCCTGCTCCAGCGCCAGCTTTCCCCCAGCCAGGCGGTGGAAAAACTGCTGCGCCAGGCCAACCCAACCCGCGGCCCGCAGGATGAGTCTTCAAATGGATGAAAATTGCACCCCGTTTCGGGGCATCCATGCGTTAAAATAGAAGAGTACTTATTGTACTCATATCATGCTGAGGAGAAGAACGTATGGAACGCACCCCTATCCACCGCCTGCGCGAGTTTATCGGCCAAAAAGTGACCGTTCAGGGCTGGCTGCAAACGCTGCGCGATCAGAAGAAAATGCAGTTTCTCATTATCCGCGACCGCACCGGCCTGGTGCAGGTGGCCTTCTGGAAGGCGAATGATCCGGCCCTGGCCGAACGCATTTCCACCCTCGGCACCGAAAGCGCGGTCACCATTACCGGCACGGTGATTGACAACGAAATCGTCAAACTGAACGGCCTCGAAATCCAATTGGAAAGCCTGGAGATCGTCAACGCCGCCGAAGCCCCCGTGCCCTTCGAACCCTTTGGCGACAGCCTGCCCTCCATTGACTTCCGCCTGGACTGGCGCTATTTGGACCTGCGCCGCGCCGAAAACCTGCTGCTTTTCACCGTGCAGACCACCGTGGAACAGGCCATGCGCGAGTACTGGCTGCAGCACAATTTCATGGAAATTCACTCGCCCAAGATCATGGGCACTCCCTCGGAATCGGGCGCAGAATTGTTTGAGGTGGCCTATTTCGAGCGCAAAGCCTACCTGGCCCAGTCGCCGCAGTTCTACAAGCAGATGGCCATGGCCGCCGGTTTTGAGCGCGTGTTTGAAATCGGCCCGGTCTTCCGCGCCGACCCCTCCTTCACCTCGCGCCACATGACCGAGTTCACCGGCGTGGATATGGAGATGTCCTGGATTGACTCACACGAAGACGTCATGGCCTTCACCGAACGCTGGATCCAGTACGTCTATCAGGTGGTCAAAGACAAGCACGGCGACGAAATCCGCGAGAAGCTGGGCGTGGAAATCAACGTGCCCACCCTGCCCTTCCCGCGCATCAGCATGCACGACGCCTACGCCGTCCTCAAGCAGGTGGGCTATGCCCTGCCGCCCGAAAAGAAGGGCGATCTGGATCCCGGCGGCGAGCGCGCCATGGCCGATTACGTCAAAAAGACCTACGACCACGATTTCTTCTTCCTGATTGACTGGCCCATCACCGTGCGCCCCTTCTACCACATGCGCCACGCCGACCGCCCCGATTTGACCAAGAGCTTCGACCTCATCGCTGGCGGCCTGGAAATTGCCACCGGCGCCCAACGCGAACACCGCCCCGAAGTTCTGCTCCAGCAAGCTTTTGAAAAGGGCCTGCATCAGGAGCCCATCCAGTTCTATCTGGACTTCTTCCGCTACGGCTGCCCCTCGCACGGCGGCTTTGGCCTGGGCCTCTCGCGCTTCATGATGGTCATGCTGGGCATCAACAACATCCGCGAAACGGTGTACATCTTCCGCGGCCCCACCCGGCTGAACCCGTAAGGGGAGGTTGGTTATGATTTTTGGAGACCGCATCCGGCTGCGCGCTATCGAACGCGAAGATATTCCGCGCTTTGTCACCTGGTTCAATGACCCGGATGTGCGCCACTACCTGGGCCACATCCTGCCCATGTCGGCCGCCCAGGAGACAAGCTGGTACGAAGGCATGGTCACCCGCGATCCCTACGAGCGCCCGATGGCCATTGAAGTGCGCACCCCCGAAGGCTGGCAGATCATCGGCAATATCGGCCTGATGAATTTCAATTGGGTCAGCCGCCACGCCGAAGTGGGTCTGGTGATTGGCGAAAAAGAATTTTGGAATCAAGGCTACGGCACAGAAGTGATGGGTTTAATGCTGCGCTTCGCCTTTCACACGCTGAACCTCAACCGCGTATATTTGCGCGTGGATGCGCGCAACAAACGGGGTATCCGCGCTTATGAGAAAGCGGGCTATGTCCTCGAAGGCCGTCTGCGGCAAGATTGCTACCTCGACGGGGAATACGGCGACACGCTGCTCATGGGCGTTTTGAGATCGGAGTGGGCCGAGCAACGGCCCGTTGAATAAGGAGCGACCCCTATGCCTGTTTCTTTTGGGCGGCATGAGCGCATGATGTACGGAGATATCAAGCTGTATTCAGGAACCGCATCTCCGGATCTGACAGCGCGCGTTGCCAACTACATTGGGCTGCCGGTCTGCGAACAGGATGTCATCTGTTTCCCCAACGACAACCTGTTCATCAAGCTGCATTCCAGTGTGCGCGGTCAGGACTGCTTCATCATTCAAACCACGTCCCCGCCGGTCCACCGCAACTTGATGGAACTGCTCATCACCCTGCAGACCCTGCGCCTGGATTCCGCCGCGCGCGTCACGGCGGTGGTGCCCTACCTGTGCTACGCCCGCTCGGACAAGAAAGACCAGCCGCGCGTGCCCATCACCGCCCGCCTGGTGGCCGATATGATCGAAGTGGCCGGGGCCGACCGCTACATCACCCTCGACCTGCACGCCGGGCAAATTCAGGGCTTCTTCTCCATCCCAGGGGATGTGCTCACCGCCTTCCACATTCTGGTGGATTACCTGGCCTCCATCCAGCCGCGCATGCACAAGCCCGCCATCGTCACCGCTGATTTGGGCTTTGCCAAAAAAGCGCGCAACTTCGCCGCCGGTCTGCATGTGCCTATGGCCTTCATCGAGAAACGGCGCGTGGCCAATGATTCCAAGGCCCAGGCGCTCAACCTGGTGGGCGACGTCTTCGAACGCGATGTGATCATCGTGGACGACGAAGTCGATTCCGGCGGCTCCATCACCCAGGCGGTCAACCTGGTAAAACAGTACGGCGCGCGCGATGTGTACGTGGTCTTCGTTCACCCCATGCTCTCGCTCAACGCCTCCGAACGGCTGGCGGCGCTGCCCGTGCGCGAATTCATCACCACCGACACCATCCCCATCCCGCCCGAAAAGGCCGTCCACTTTGGCAACCGCCTGCGCGTGCTTTCGGTGGCCTCGCTGTTGGGCGAAGTCATCCTGCGCGCCAACGCCGGCCGCAGCGTGGGCGAAATGTTCAACGAGTAGTCTCCTCCCTCCGGCGGAAGGTTGCCCTTCCGCCGGAGGCTTAACATAACGGCCGCTCCTATGCCCGAATTGCCCGAAGTTGAAACCATAGCGCGAGCCCTGCGCGAAGGCGGACGCGGGGGGGCGCCCATCCCAGGGCGCCGGATTGAACGCGCCGAGCTGCTTTGGCCGGGCTGCCTGGCCACACCCGCCGCCGAATTCCAAGGCCTGCTTCCCGGCCAAACCGTGGAGGCAGTGGAACGGCGCGGCAAATTCCTCATCCTGCGCCTGAACACCCACGCCCTGCTCATCCATCTGCGCATGAGCGGGGATGTGCGCGTAGAGGCGGCTGATCAGCCGCTGTTAAAGCACGACCGGGCTGCCTTCCACTTCGCCGACGGCCTGCACCTGGCCTTCAACGATGCGCGCAAATTTGGCCGCCTGTGGTTCACCCCCCTGCCGCAAACCGTCACCGCCCATTTGGGGCCGGAACCTTTGGACGAAGCCCTCACCCCCGGCGCCTTTCACCAACGTCTGATCTCCCGCCAGCGGCAGCTCAAACCCCTGCTGCTGGATCAAAGTTTTTTGGCGGGCATGGGCAATATCTACACCGACGAAGCCCTGCACCGCGCCGGGCTGCACCCGCTGTGCCGCTCGGACGCGCTCCAGCCCCAGCACAGCGCCCGCCTGCTGGATTCGCTCCGCGCCGTACTCAACGACGGTATTCAGCGCAACGGAGCCAGCATTGATTGGGTCTACCGCGGCGGCGATTTTCAAAACAATTTCCGCGCCTACCAGCGCACCGGCCAGCCCTGTCCGGTGTGCGCAACCCCCATCCAGCGCCTGGTCGTCGGCCAGCGCGGCACGCACATCTGCCCGCGCTGCCAGCCCCTGGAACCGCATTAGGAGGCTGCCATGCCCTCTTTCGTCAGCGAACTCCTGCTCGCCTTTTTGTTTGTCACCGTGGGTTTCATCGGTGGGGCCGCCGTGGTGATGTTCTGGAACGAACGCCGAAACCCCAGCCCCAGCGAACCGATCCCCACGCGCTCGGCCGCCGCCGCCCAAAACACCCAGCCCACCGCCGGGCAGCCGCCTGCCGCCCCTAATCCCGTTCCGAACGCTGCCGCGCCGCGCGGGGTGCGCCTGTGGGTGGATGCAGAAGGCGGCTTAGAGGTGGAGCTGCACGGCCAGCCGTGCGACTCCGCCCAAAGCCTGCCCCTGGAAGACCGCCAGCGCATGACCGCCCTGGCCGGTGAATGGCAGCGCTGGCTGGGCGCGCCCCTTCCCACAGCCCCTGCGCCCGCTCCCGCGCCGGCAGCCGCCCCCGTGCCCGCCCCGCTGCCCGCCGCACCGGCCGTCTCGGCAGCCCCGGCCGCGGCCGAACCCGCCAAACCCAGTCTGTCGCTCAACCCGCTCAAGGGGCTCATGCCCGCCAAAAAGCCCGCCGAGCCAGAGGTGAAAGCCGCCCCCGCCAGCATCGCCGGACAGATTGATGAGATTTTGCAGGAAATTCTGGAAAAAGCCCCCGAAGGCACCCCCGCGGTGCGCCTGATGGACGACCCGCGCGAGGGTGTGGTGGTGTGGGTGGGCGCCCAGAAATTCCTGGGCGTGGATACCATCACAGACCCCCTGGCGCGCAAGCTGGTGCAGACGGCTGTGGCCGAATGGGAGCGCCGCAACAGCGGCGTGAAATCTTAGGGCGATTCTTGAACGTTCAGCGGCAGTCCTAGCAGGAGGCGCAATGGCCAGTGTTGAGGAACGGCTCAAAATTTTGACCATGATCCAGGAAGGCAAACTGACCCCGGAAGAGGGCATCAAGCTTCTGGAAACCCTGGAGACGGTCACCGCCCCCGCGCGCCCTGGGACGCTGCCCCCCAGCCCGCCGCCCCCCGCCGCGCGCGGCAATGCTCGTTGGCTGCGCGTGCGCATCACCGACACCGACACCGGCAAGGTGCGCGTCAACATCCGCCTGCCCATCAGCGTGGTCGGCGCGGGCATGAAGATGGGCGCGCGCTTCTCACCCGAAGTGCAGGGTCTGGATATGGACGCCCTCCAGCAGTTTATCCAATCCGGCGCCACCGGTCTGGTGGCGGATGTGTACGACGATGAGGACGGCGAACACGTGGAAGTGTTCGTCGAGTAATCCCCCTTACCCTTTTCCGCGCCCTTCAGCGAAAACGATCCAGCTCAGGCTTCTTCGACGCGCTCGATGTCGGGGAAGAACTGGCGAATGGTGCCTTCTACCCAACCGTGCAGCGTGGTGGGCGAAAGCGGGCAGTCCTCACACGCCCCGCCCAAATGCACCTTCACCACCTTGCCGTCAAAATCCACCAGCTCCACCGTGCCCCCGTGGTAATGCCCAATATAGGCGTCCAACTGTTCGATCAGCCCCGTCAACTGTTCGCGAGCCGAAAATTCAGGCAGTTTGTCACTCATGGCGTCTCACCCTTTCCACAATCTCCGTTGGCGTCCAGGCCCTGCGTCAGCAGGCCCAGGATTTGCGCGTGCGTGGCACGCAGGCGCTCCGCAATCACCGCGGCTAAATGCTCCAACAGCACCGCCCCCGCCTGCGGATCCTGACAGCACAGGCCTTGCAAAGCGTCCGTGCTCAAGCCGTAAGCTGTGCTGTCTGCTTCGGCCACGGCCGCCGATGTGTAATTTTGGCGCTGCAGCGCAGCCGACCATCCAAACACGCCCCCCGGCGGCACATGGGTCACATCCAGCGGCGGCCCGTCGTACGGTTTATAGCGGATCACCACCTGTCCTTCCACCAAGATGTACAGACGGCTGGCCGCATGTCCCTGATCAAACACCACCTGCCCGGTATGAAACCGTTCTTCGGTGAGTAAGGGTTGAATGCGGGCCAGCTGATCTCCGGTTAAATCTCGGAAGAAAGGAAGCTGTGCGATTCCCTGCCTTAACATTTCAACCATCTTAATCATAAGCGAAAAGTGCTTCTAGTGGCAATCCTCCTGATTGCGCGGACAAAGCTCACGCTGCCCCATCCCCCTTAAAACCCGCAAAAGGGACATTTTACTGGGCGCCGCTCTCCCCGAAAAGCCCGTGCCGGGCGCTTTTCGCGTATAATCAGGCCTATATGCCCTCCCCAACCCCGCCCACAACTTCCGTTGCCCGACAAATTGCCCGCTCCGCCAGCGTGATCGCGGTGGCGATGGTCGTGGGGCAAATCGTGGGTCTGGCCGCCAAATCTCTGGTCGGCTCCACCTTTGGCACCGGCCCGGAGAACGAGGCTTTTTTTGCCGCCAACCGCTTCTCCGAAATCATCTTCAACCTCATGGCGGGCGGGGCCTTAGGCTCGGCCTTCATTCCCACCTTCACCGGCCTGCTGGCCCATGAAGAGCGCTCCAGCGCCTGGAAACTGGCCTCCGGCATCGCCAACCTGTTGGTCCTCCTGATGAGCGCGGCGGCGGTGCTTTCGGCCGTCTTTGCCCCCCAGATCGTGCGCTACCTGCTGGCCCCCGGCTTCGCCTCCACCAGCCCAGAAACCGAAGCCCTCACTGTCACCCTGCTGCGCATGCAGCTGCCCTCCGCGGTCATCTTCGGCCTGTCGGGTTTGGTGATGGGCATCCTCAACGCCCACCGCCGCTTTTTGCTGCCCGCCCTGGCCCCCGCCCTGTATCAGGTCGGGTGGATCCTGGGTGCCTGGCTGCTGGCCCCCCGCCTGGGCATTACCGGCATGGCCTGGGGTGTGGTGATTGGGTCGCTGCTGCACCTGCTGGTGCAGCTTCCCGCCCTGCCCGGCCTGCCCCAGGCGCGCTACACCCTCACCCTGGGACGCGGTATGCCCCTGGTGGGGCAGGTCTTCCGTCTGATGGGCCCGCGTCTGGTCAGCGTGGCGGTGGTGCAGCTCAACTTCCTGCTCAACACCACCCTGGCCTCCCTGCAGCCCGCGGGCAGCCTGACGGGCATCAGCCTGGCCTTCCCGCTGATGATCATGCCGCAGGCGGCCATCGCCCAATCCGTGGCCATCGCCGCCCTGCCCACCTTCTCGGCCCAGGCCGCCACCGGCCAGCGCGCCGAAATGCGCGCGGCCCTGGCCGCCATTCTGCGCGGGGTGCTGCTGTTGGCCGTGCCCGCCAGCCTGGGTCTGGTGCTGCTGCGCCGCCCCATTGTGGCTCTCATCTACCAGCGCGGGGCCTTCACCGCCGCTTCCACCGAACTGGTGGCCTGGGCGCTGCTCTTCTACGGCCTGGGGCTGGTGGGACATTCCCTGGTGGAAATTGTCACCCGCGCTTTCTTCGCCCTGCAGGATACGCGTACCCCCACCCTGCTGACTACTCTGGCGATGGTTTTTAACCTGGTCTTCAGCCTGCTGTTTTCGCTGCTGTTCTCGCGCCTGGGCTGGATGCCGCACGGCGGTCTGGCCCTGGCCAATTCGCTGGCCACCGCCCTGGAAGCCGCCGGGCTGCTGGTGCTCATGCGCCGCCGCCTGGATGGGCTGGATGGGGCGCGTTCCTGGCGCGCGGCGGCCCAGGCGGGTCTGGCCGCGCTGGGCATGGGGCTGACGCTGGCCCTCTGGCTGACGCTCACCGCCGGGGCGCCCCTCGTGGTGACGGCCCTGGGCGGGGTGGCTGTGGGCGCGGGCGTGTATTTTGCCGTGCTGCTGCTGCTGCGCGTGCCCGAAGCCCAATGGATCGTCAGCCTGGCGGCCCGCCGCCTGCGCTGAGCCCCCATATTCATCCCCCAAAACACCCCCCCATATGGACATTCTCCGGGATAATTAACCTATCTGTTCGATTCACCAGGAGGGTTATGATGGGCATTCTGCGGGCTGCCACCCTTGATGACGCTGCCGACGGCGGAGGGCTGCTGTTGAGCAGCATGGGCGAGTTTGGCAACAAAATGTTCGGCGCGGGCAACGCCTTTCGCGCCCAGGCCAACCTCACACGCCTGTTCGCCTACCCCGACGGCCGCTTCAGCTACCGCCTGACCACCGTGTACGAAGAAGAGGGGCAGGCGGCCGGGCTGCTGCTGTGTTTCCCCGGCGCGGCTATGGAGGCCCTCTCCGCGCCGCTGGTGCGCCAGTTTCGCCAGATCTACCCCGTGCGCGAGCTGCTGCGCATGCTGTGGCTGGGGTGGCCGCTGGCCTTTACCGGGCAGGAAACCGCCAGCGATGAATTTTACATCGCCCATCTGGCCGTGTCGCTCAACTTCCGGCGGCGGGGCATCGGTCAGGCCCTGCTGGATCACGCCGAGGTTCTGGCCCGCAAAGCCGGGCTGCGGCGCTGCTCGCTGAATGTGGATTTAGATAACGGCTCGGCCCGCCGCCTGTATGAGCGCCAGGGCTACAGCCTGGTATCCACCCGCAAGCTTTCGCCCGGCGTGGCGCGCAAGGTGGGCACCCCTGGACAGGAGCGGCGGGTCAAGGTGCTGCCCCCGCTGGCCGCCGTGCCCCCCGCCGAGCCCTCGTCCGCCCCGGCCCCTGAACGCGGTGAAAGCCAAAATTAACCTTTGCCTCCTGCCCCCGCCTGCGGTACAATCGGGGACATTGGTTTTTTATCTTGCGTTTTGAGGAAAGAATGCCGCATCAACCGACTTTTTCGTATACCTCTCCCAAGCTGGAGAAACGTCCCGTGCCCCACAAAGGCGGCTACGGCCTGTTTGCCCTTCAGCCCATCGCGGCTGGAGAACTGTTGGCCATTTGGGGCGGTGAAATCCGCTCCGCCGAGCAAATTGCCAATCTGCCGCCCGAAGAGCGCCATTACGGCATGCAGGTGGAAGAGGGCTTCTACCAGTGGTCGCTGGTCGAAGGGGAGACCGCGGATTTCTTCAACCACTCCTGCAACCCCAACGCCGGGCTGACCGGACAAATTGGCCTGGTAGCCATGCGCGAGATCGCGGTGAATGAAGAAGTGTGTTTTGATTACGCTATGGCCGACGGCAGCCCCGTGGATGAATTTGAATGCGGCTGCGGCGCGCCCAACTGCCGCAAGCACGTCACCGGCGACGATTGGATGCGTTTAGACCTGCAAACCCGCTACGCGGGCTATTTCTCCCCCTATCTCCAGCGCCGCATCCGCGAACTGCGCAAAAAGCTGGGCCTGCCGGCCCTGCCCACCCGCCCCAATCAGGTCAAGTCCTGAAACACGCAGCCGCCTCCAACGAGGCGGCTGTTTTTTTGGTTGATCTAGTATTTCGCGCCGCATCACCCCTCCGCGCGCACAATCTCCAGCTCGCGAAAATCCACATCCAGTAAATTGGGCTGATCCAGGTGAATGGCCGCGGGTTTGCCGCGCGAATTGAGCACAAAGGTCGCCAGCCCATCGGGGATATAGGGGTCGCGCCAGCGCAGCAGGAAGGTATCGTAATGCCAGTGTTCCAGATCCGCGGTGAAGGCCGGGGTATGGCTGAAGCGCAGCACCAAATGCCCGTCTTCCAGGGTCACGGGGATGTCCTCCACCATGCGGTCGCGGTAGTTTCCGGCGTAGGCCTCCAGCGCCAGGCTGGGCCGCGTGCCCGTCACGCGCGCGCTCAGCCGATCCTGCTGGGCCTGGGCCGCGCGGGCCGCGGATTCGCGCCGTTCTTCAGCAAAGACCGCCGCCCAATCCACCTCTCCGGCGGCGCCGAAAAAGGCATCTAACACCGCGCAGGTCACCCCGCGCACCACCCCGCGCGCTTCCTGATTGGACAGCGCCACAATCCCCAGTTTTTCCTCCGGCACCAGGGTCAGCAGAGAGCGCATTCCATCCACCCCGCCGGAATGGTGCACCAGCCGGCGTCCGCGGTAGGTCTGCAAACGCCAGCCCAAAGCATAGGTATCCGGCCCGCTGAGGTGCTGCACAAAGGGTTTCGGGTCGCCGTTGCCCGGCATGAGCGTGTGCGGCGTCCACAGTTCGGCCAGGGTCTCGGCGCGCAGCAGACGCTGCCCCGCAAATTCCCCGCCGTTCAGGAACAGGCGCGCGTATTGGGCCAGGTCGTGGGCGCTGGTGTTCACCGAAGCCGCCGGGCCGCAGTTGTCGTGATTGCGGTAGGGCACGGCCTGCACTGTGCCGCGGATGGGGGCGTGCGGCTGGGCCACGTTGTCACTGCGCAGCAGATCCGGCAGGCGCGTGCAGGTGCGCTGCATGCCCAAAGGCTCCAGCACCCGCCGCGCCAAAAAATCATCCCAGCTTTGCCCGCTCACCGCCCGAATCACCTCGCCCGCGGCTACGTACATCACATTCTGATAAGCATATTGGGTGCGAAAACCGGCGCTGGGCTTTAAAAAGCGCAGCCGCCGCACCACCTCTTCGCGGCTGAAATCCGACCCGTACCAGATCGTCCCGCCGCTGACTTCCGGCAGGCCGCTGACATGCGTCAGAAGGTCGCGCACGCGCATCTCCTGCCAGGCAAACGAGTCGGACAGGCGAAAATAAGGCAGGTGATCCGTCACGCGGTCGTCCCAGCCCAGGCGGCCCTCGTCCACCAGCATGCCCAGGCACAGCGGCACAGTGGATTTTGAGATGGAAGCGATGGCATACAAACTGTGTTCATCCACGGCTTCGGGGCGGCCCATCTGGCGCACACCAAACCCGCCCTCCCACAGGATGCGGTCGTCTTTCACCACAGCAAAAGACGCGCCCGGAACCTCAAACGTGCCCAGCGCCTGCGGCACCCACCCCTCCAAATTCAATGACGGCTGCATAGACCCACCCTCCCCGATGAAATAAGTTACAAGAGCATGCGCACCCGTTTGTGGCTGCTCAGCTCGCGGTACAAATCGTCCAGCTGCAGGCGCGATTCGGCGATAAAGGTCACCGTCACCGACAGATATTTGCCCTCGCTGCTCAGGCGGCGGGTCACCTGCCCCTGATCCAGATAGGGCACATGCCGCACCACAATGGGCAGCACAAACGCCTCGAAATCGTCCTCCAGGCTGTGATCGCCGATAATTTTCAGCGGAAACTCACAGGGGAACTTCAGCACGCCTTCTTGTTCGGCGCGGTTCTCTTCTTCAGGGGGTTGGGTCCAATCGTCCATGGATACCTCTAATCTAAATCCAGTTGAAAATGGCGGTCGCCGTCGGCGAAATGGGTGGTAATGAACCCCTGGCGCTCGTAAAAGCCCACCGCATCCGCCCAGGTTTCGGTGGTCTCCAGCACAATCCGCCGCCAGCCGCGCCGCCGCGCCTCCGCCAGCAATTCTTCCAAAATGCGCGCAGCAATCCCCTGCCGCCGCCAGGGGGCCGCCACCGACATACGCACAATGCGCCCCACCCCAGGGCCTTCGGGAAGGAGCGCGCCGCAGCCCACCCGTTCCTCGCCAGCCCAGGCCACCAAAAAATGGCCCGCGGCGTAGTTTTGGGCGATATCTTCCAGATCCTGGTTGAAGCGCGGGTCTAACTGCCCCCAGTGTTCTTCCAGTCCGGCCAGAATCAGCGCGCGCACCGGAATCTGATCTTGCGCGGTAAAAGGGCGTAAGTGAATTTCAGGGTTGGGCATGGGGAAAACCTGAGAAGTGAAGTGGGATCTCCCCCAGTATAGCCCCAAACCCATCCCCCGGCAAGGCGCATCTAAAAAAACAAGGGCTGCTCATGCCTGCCAGCAGCCCTTGTCGGTCGGTTGAAGTCAGCCCGCCTCAGGCGGTCACTTGCGTGTACACGTTGAAATGCGGCGGGTTTTCCAGATGGCGCTTCACCGCGCACAGATTGGCCGAGCGCACCAGGGCTTCGTAATACTGCTGCGGGAAGCTGGGCGGAACCTGAATTTCCAGGTCAATCTGGCCGATCAAATGCGTCATGGGGTCGCTGTGCATGCGCTGGATGATGCGGATGCCGTCAGTGGACAGCCCGCGCTGGCGGCAAAAGCCCAGCACATAAATGCCGGCACAGGTGCCGATGGAAGACAGGAACACCGCGAAGGGGGTCGGGGCCGAACCTTCGCCGCCGCCGGAGGGGGGCTGGTCAGTTTTTACGGTGTAAGGGTCAAAATGGGCATCCACCCGCGCGCCGCCCGGAAAATCAATCACCATTTCCATATCATCACCTCAAGTCGTCTAAAATCCAATGAGTCTGTGAAGACTTACGCAATCACTATTTTAGATGCGCCCCCGCGCCGGAAGTGACATTTTTCGGGGTGTTTTCCAGAAGAACCACCAATACAGGGCCACAGACAGGCTGTAGAGCAGGATGGTGCCCGCAAAAGCCGGGTCAAAGCCGTAGCGCACCTGCATCCAGCCGCTCACCGTGGGGCTGATCGCCCAGCCAAAATTGCTGGCCATGCTCACCAGGCTGGCCACCGTGGCGCGGCCTTCGGCGTCCACATGCTCCATCACAAAGGTCTGGTAAACCGGCCCGCTCATGTTCATCAGCGCCAGGCGGAAGTAATAAGCCAGGGCGCTCAGCCCGAACCAGGGGGCAAAGCCCAGCAAGGCCAAAAAGGGGATCGAGAGCGCCTGAGTGACCACCACCAATTGAATTTTGCCAAAGCGGTCCGCCAGGGGCGGGGCGATCAGCAAGCCCACGCCCATCGCCAGCGAGCCCCAGGCAAACATCGAGCCGATGACCGGGTCGGGCTGGTGGTGCACGGTGCGGAAGAACACATTCATAAAGGGCATGATCAAGCCCGCGCCAATGGAGGTGACCAGCATGGGCAGCACCAGCTTGCTCAGAATGCCGGCGTGGCTGCCAAAATAGGTCAGCGGCGCAAAAGCCGAACGCTGACTGGCGCTCAGCCTTGGGGTGCGCAGGGCCAGCAGCGGCACAATCCCCAAAGCCGCCACGCTGGCGATCACCATCAGCGCCCCGCCGTAAGCCAGGGTGGCCATGGGCGAAACGCCAATCGCGCCGCCGATCCAGGTGGGCAGATAGCCGCCGATCCAGTTGCCCACAAAGGCCGAAGCCGTCTGAAAGCCGGAGCTGAAGCTGAACAGGTAGGTGCGCTCGGTATCGCCGCTGTTTTCCATCAAGAACGGCCCCATGCTGACCCCCGAAAGGCTTTGCCCCAGGCCCAGCAGCACGTTCATGGCCACAAACATGCCCGCCGAAGGCAGCAGCACCATCACCCACACCGCCAGGCTGACGGCCGCCGCGCCCAGAATCAGCGAGCGTTTGCGCCCCAGCCGGTCGGCCAGATAGCCCATCGGCAAGGCCACCACCAGGGCGGTCAGGCTGCTGGCGGTGATCAGATTGCCCAGCAGGGTCTCGTCGTACCCCTGCGAGAGCACATAAAAGTTGAACAGTAAGCGGAACACCCCCATCGACGCGCCGGTGATGACCACGCTGGCCAGGTACCAGCGCGCGTTGGGGCTGAATTGATGCAGCTTCTCGGCATAGGTGCGCAAGAAAGCAGATGTAGTTTGACCCATAGGGCTATGTTTCCTCGAAGGGATCGTTGAGATAGTCGTGCAGCCCGCGCTGCACCAGATCTAACCCTTCGGGGCGCAGTGCATACAGGCGTTCCACCCCCGGCTGGATGAGCACATGCACCAGCCCGCACACGCGCAGTTCGGTCAGGTGGTGCACCACCGTGGGAGGGCGCAGGCGCAGCACGCGCGAAAGCTGGGTGGGGGTATGGGGTGATTGGGTTAACAGGCGCAGAATGCGCAGGCGGGTGGGGTCGCCCAGGGCTTTGTAAGTGCGGACGAGCGTTTCCGGTACCAGCCCGCCGGGGATCAGCGGCTGGCCTTCCTGGCGGCAGCCGAACACCAGCATCAGGGTGTCCGGCAGAGGATAGGTGTAGAACACCAGCGGACTGGTCCAATAGGAGGCCGCAATCGCCACGCGCTGCAGGCGTTCCAGGTCGCCGACCTGCACCCCGCTGGAAAGTTCCTCCACCACCGCATCAACGGTTTTGCCCGCGGCCTGCTGCTGCGCCAGGCGCACGGCTTCAGTGAGCACGGGCTGAATGCGCTGCTCTTCTTCGCTGAAGAACACCTGGTCATAGGTCTGCATGGCCGCCCGGAAGCGCTCGGCAAATGCGCCCGGCTCCGCCGCCGCTTCATAATAAAGCTGCATGGCCTTGGGGCTGGGCTTGGCGGCATATTTCAGCAGGCCGCTGCGCAGGACGGCGCGCTGCGCCTCGCTGTGCCCGTGTTGGCGGGCAGCCGAGGCCAGGGCCTCGCGCACTTTGTCAGGGGTGGAGCTGTCTACCATCCAGGCCGACAGGCCTTCTTCGGGGGGGATTTCCGCCTGAGCCGCCAGGGCCTGCGCGGCGTTGACGGGCAGGGGGTCCAGCCGGTACAGCCAGGTGAGGGGCACGGGCAGGAACTGCTGCGCCAGGTCCAGAAATTCGCGCTGCTCCACGGGGATGCGCGAGCGCGCCCCCGCCGCCCACGACATCCTCAGCCCAAACCGATCGGGATGATACAGAACAAAGATGCTGATAAAAAAGTCAAACGCGCTGCTGTTCAGCCATTGAATCGCGGTCATGATACCCCTGCCTTATTTTTCGATTAGATGTTAGTCTAATTAGCCGTTTCTGTCAAGCGCTCGCCCGCCGTCTTCGCCGGCCCGGCGGTTTTCAAGTATAATCATACCGTCGGAGTCAAAATCACATGGAAATTTCCTGGTACGGACACACCTGTTTTCAGCTCAGCCAGCGCGGCCTGGCAACCATTGTAACCGATCCTTACGATCCGGCTGTGGTGGGTTACCCGCCCCTCAATCTGAAAGCCGACGTCGTCACCGTCAGCCGCGCCCACCCCGCCCACAACACCCTCAGCAGCGTGCAGGGTGCGCCGTATGTGATTCAAGGCCCGGGAGAATATGAGATCGGCGGTGTGTTCATCACCGGTGTGGCCACCAACGGCCATGCCAAAAGCCACCCCGAAGAGCCGCGCAACACCCTGTATGTGTTCAGCTACGAAGGGGTGAATGTCGTCCACCTGGGGCTGATCAACCGCGTCCCCAGCCAATCGGAAGTGGAAGCCCTGGGGCCGGTGCATGTGGCCCTGGCGCCAGTGGGCGGCGGCGACGGCCTGAACGCAGCCCGCGCGGCAGAGGTCATCAGCCTGCTGGATGCGCGCATCGTCATCCCCATGTATTTCGCCACCCCCAACACCATGCTGCAACTGGATCCGCTGAGCAAATTCCTCAAAGAAATGGGCCTGGTGGAGGTTGAAAATTTGACCTCGCTCAAGGTGACCCCCAACTCGCTGTCTGAGCAAACCCGCGTCATCGTTTTGGAACACCCGCTTTAACCAGGAGGGCTTGTGGCGGTTAAACTCATCATGACCTGGGATATCACCCACGAGCGCGAACAAGAATATTTTGAGTTCGTGGTGCGTGAGTTTTTGCCCGGCGTTCAGCGCCTGGGGTTTGAGCTGAGCGACGCCTGGGCCACCGTGTATGGGGACCAATCCCAAATTCAGGTCGGCGCCGTTTTGCCCTCCGCGCCCGCCGCGCGCCGCATGCTCAAATCGCCCGAATGGCAGAGCCTGCACAACCAGCTCCTGGATTATGTGGACAACTACGAACACAAGCTGGTCGAAGCCCGCGGCGGCTTCCAATTTTAATTTTCCCCATGTCTGAGACCATCGCCCAGCTGCTGTTGAGCTGGTACCGCCAAAACGCCCGCCAGCTTCCCTGGCGCGGCAGCCCTGACCCCTACGCCGTGTGGGTGTCGGAGATCATGCTGCAGCAAACCCGCGTGGATACGGTCATCCCCTACTTCCAACGCTGGATGGCGCGCTTTCCCAGCGTCGCCGCGCTGGCCGAAGCCCCGCTGGACGAGGTGCTTCGCCTGTGGGAAGGGCTGGGCTATTACAGCCGCGCCCGCAACCTGCACCGCGCCGCCCAAACGATCACCGCCCAATACGGCGGGCAGCTGCCCGCCGAGCGCGCCGCCCTGGAAAAACTGCCCGGCATCGGGCGCTACACCGCCGGAGCCATCGCCTCGATGGCTTTTGGCCAGGACGAGGCCGCCCTGGACGGCAATATCCGCCGCGTGCTGGCGCGCCTGTTTGATGTTGCCCTGCCGGCCCGTTCGCCCGCCGGAGAAGCCCGCCTGTGGGAACTGGCCCGCCAGGAGCTGCCCCCCGGCGAGGCGGGGGATTTTAACCAGGCGCTGATGGATTTAGGCTCCAGCATCTGCACCCCGCGCAGCCCGGCCTGCCTGGTGTGCCCGCTGACCAGCCTGTGCCGCGCCCGCCAACTGGGCGTGCAGGAACAGCGCCCCGTGCTGTCGGCGCGCAGCGCCGTGCCCCACCTCACCGTCACCGCCGCCGTGCTGCGCCGCGATTCCCAGGTGCTCATCGCCCAGCGCCCGCCCCAGGGCCTGCTGGGCGGCATGTGGGAATTCCCCGGCGGCAAGCTGGAACCCGGCGAAAGCCTGCCCGAAGGGCTGCGGCGCGAAATCCGCGAAGAACTGGCCGCCGAGATTGAGGTGGGGGAAGAATTGGGGGTGTTTGAACACGCCTACACCCATTTCCGCGTGACCCTGCATGCCTTCTTCTGCCGCCTGAGCGCCGGGGAACCGACGGCCCTGGAGGCCAGCCAGATCCGCTGGGTGACGGTGGACGAACTGGCCGCTTTCCCCATGGGCAAAATTGACCGGCAGATCTCGCGCCGTCTGGCCCAGCTGCACCGTCCGAAGGGTGAGCCGCGTGGATGACCCCTTTGCCCCCCAGCGCGAAGACATGCTGCGCGAGCAAATTCAGCGCCGCGGCATCCGCAGTGTGCGCGTGTGTGACGCGCTGCGCCGCACCCCCCGTCACGAATTTGTACCCCCCGAACACCGCGGCCAGGCCTATGCCGACGGTCCCCTGCCCATCGGGCACGGCCAAACCATCTCTCAGCCCTACATCGTGGCCCTGATGACCCAGCTGCTGAGCCTGGAAGGGGACGAAACCGTGCTGGAGATCGGCACCGGCTCCGGGTATCAGGCAGCTGTGCTGAGCCTGCTGGCCCGTCAGGTGTACACCGTGGAGCGCATTCCCGCCCTGGCGCAGGAAGCCGCCGCCCGGTTGGAACGGCTGGGGTTGGCGAACGTGAACGTCATCGAAGGCGACGGCTCCATCGGTCTGCCCGCTTATGCCCCCTATGACGCCGTCCTGGTGACGGCGGGCGCGCCGCAGGTGCCCGCGCAGCTTTTGGAGCAGCTGGCCCTGGGGGGACGGCTGGTGCTGCCCGTCGGCCCGCGCTATGCGCAGACCCTGGAACGCTGGGAGAAAACCCCCTCCGGCCTGGAACACGAGGCCGTGCTGCCGGTGGCTTTTGTGCCCCTGCGCGGCGAAGAGGGCTGGGCCGAAAACGCCTTTTAGGCCGCCTTCACACCTTCCACCACCGCCCAGGGGATGGTGAGGGTCAATTCACCCATCTGCTCCAGCCGCCGCTCCACCTCGGCGAACACCCGCGCCGTATCCGCCGGGGGAACAACCGCCTTCCACGCATCCAAAAAACCCAGCTGAATGAAATAATGCCGCAGCAGCGCACGCCCGCCGCTGAAGCGCATGGTGAAGCTGCCCTCCGTCACCCCAATCTCACGATAGCCAACCCCCTCCAGCAGCGCGCGCAGCCCGTCGGCTGTGGCCCGGTGGGCCACATGCGCCTCCAAGGCGCCCAGCGCTTCGCTCAGGCCGAGATCGCGCAGGCAGACGGCGAAGACCGTATAAAATTCGGCCATGTGCCCGCGCAAATTGCTGGACAGCACAAACTGTCCGCGCGGGGCTGTCACCCGGTAACATTCCGCCGCCGCGGCCGCCGGATCGGCAAAGTTGTTGACCCCCAGGTTGGAAACCACCACATCAAAAACCCCGGCGGGCAGGGGCATGTCTTCGGCGCACCCCCGCACGAAAGC
>DAIOUB010000011.1:34837-37847 GCA_036751735.1 Levilinea sp.
GCTCACAAAGATCATGGGCGCCCGCTGCAGCTCATTGTAGAAGAAGGTGCGTACCGCTTTTTCAACGTCTTTTTCCAGGCTGCCGTTGGACGATTCCACCACCTGTTCCACGCGCTGGCGGGCCTGTTCCAGCAGGTCTTCCAGATCCGCGTTGAGCATGAACCCGCGGGTAACGATCTCCGGGGCGTCCAAAAGCCGGCCGGAACGCGCATCCAGCACCAGATGGACGAACATGACCCCATCGTTGGCCAGGGATTCGCGCTCGCGCATCAGCGCAGGGGTCACATCCCCCACGCCCGACCCGTCCACAAACACGTAGCCGCCCGGAACGCGCTCGGCCAGGTGCAGGCCGGCTTCGCTCAGCTCAATCACCTGCCCATTTTCCACCACGCGGATGTTTTCGCTGGGGATGCCCAGTTGGGTTCCCAACAGCGCGTGCTGCTTCAGTTGGCGCAGCTCACCGTGGATGGGGATGAAGAACTTGGGACGCACCAGGTTGATCATCAGCTTCATCTCTTCCTGGCTGGCGTGCCCCGAAACATGCACCGCGGCGATGCCTTCGTACAGCACGTTTGCACCGCGCTGGAACAGGCGGTTAATCGTGCGGTACACGTTCTCTTCGTTGCCCGGGATGGGGTGCGAAGACAGCACCACCGTGTCGCCGGATTCAATGTCAAACTGGCGGTAGCGCCCGGTGGATAGCCGCCCCAAAATGGAGGAAGGCTCGCCCTGCGACCCGGTGCACATGATCACCACCTGCTTTTCCGGCAGGTTGAGCGCCTGGTCAATGGTCACCAGCAGGTTATCGGGGATATCTAAATAGCCCAATTTGCGGGCCATCTTGGCGTTATCCACCATGCTGGAGCCCACAAAGCACATCTTGCGCCCGTAGCGCTGGGCGGCGTTGGCCACCTGCTGCATACGCGACACCAGCGAAGCGAAAGAAGCCAGGATAATGCGCCCCTGGGCTTCGCGGAAGACCTGATCCAGAGCCGCGTCCACCACCCGTTCCGAGGGGGTCCAGCCCGCCCGTTCCGCATTGGTGGAATCGGCCAGCAAGGCCAGTACGCCGCGCTGTGAAAACTCCGCCAGCTTGGCAAAATCGGTCGGCCAGTTATCCACCGGCGTGTGATCGAATTTGTAGTCGCCGGTGTGCACCACCAGCCCCGCCGGGGTCTGAATGCCCAGACCGATGCTGTCGGGGATGGAATGGCACACGTGGAAGAATTCCACCTGGAAGGGGCCGATCTGGGCGGTTTCGCCCGCCTGCACCGTGTGCAGATCCGCTTTGGCCAGGGCGCCGTTGCGCGCCAGCTTCACTTCCAGCAGCCCGCGGGTGAGGGGCGTGGCGTAGATGGGGGCCTGAACCTCGGCCAGCACATGGTGCAGCGCGCCGATGTGATCCTCGTGGCCGTGGGTGATGACGATCCCGCGCACCTGATCGCGGCGGCTGAGCACATAATCAAAATCGGGGATGATGTAATCCACGCCCAGCATATCGCTGTCGGGGAACATCAGGCCGGCATCCACAATCAGGATCTCGCCCTCATATTCATACACCATCATATTTTTACCAACTTCCCCCAGTCCACCCAGGGGCACAATGCGAATTGTCTTTTTATTCATACTTGCAAAACCTCATTTTTATAAAAAAATCCCCAACGCAACCAACAGCCGGGGATTGAAACGATTCATCTAAACGATAGAACACCCAACAAACCCACAAATAAGTCCAACGAAAGAAATTCTAGCACACACCCGGAAAATTGTCAAAAAATATGCGGTGTGTTGAGTCCCCCAGCGGACCAGCGGTTAAAAATCACCGGCCCCACCAGGGTGGGGCCGGGTTCGTTTTTTGAGTTTAGCGAACAGGGGTCACGTTCGCGGCCTGCAGGCCTTTGGGGCCCTGCTCGATCGTGAACTCAACCTGCTGCCCTTCTTCCAAAGTGCGGTAGCCGTCCATGCTGATGGCGGAAAAGTGAACAAACACATCCGCGCCGCCATTGGGCTGAGCGATGAAGCCGAAGCCCTTGCTGCTGTTAAACCATTTGACCGTTCCGACGATCCGTTCTGCCATTTCTTACTACTCCTTATAACTGAAACTGATACGATATTGTAGGGGTGTTACGTCTGCCGGAGCGGCTCAACAAAAAACAGCTCTCCCACATGCGCAGAGAGCCGCCAGCTAGCCAACCTCGAACAAGAACAGCACCGCACACTACGTCAACAACTATATCAGCAATTATTACCAGAGTCAAGGGGTGAATTCTCATTTTTTGTTAATTTTATCTATGAGAAAAGCAAAGCTGCCGCGGCGCGGGGGCCTTTTCCCCTTACCTGCGCACGCATGCCCCGCGGCGAAGTCTGGTATACTGACTTTACCCTCTCGAAAGCGAGTCCCTCAACCGATGGAACCCTGCCCCACCCCGCTCCCATTTCCGAAAACCTATTGGGTCCTGCCGGGCAAACTGCTGGCCGGGCCTCACCCCGGCAGTCCCGACCCCGCCGTGACGGATCAGCAGCTGCACGCCCTGCTCGACTGCGGCGTGCGCAGCATCCTTAATCTACAGGAAGCCGCCGAGATGGATCAGGCCGACCCGCCCTACGCCCCCTACTGGCTGCGTCTGCAGGAGCTGACCGACGCGCGCGGACTGGCCTTTCGCTGGCAGCGCCACCCCATCCCCGATTACACCGCCCCCACCCCCCAGGACATGCGCCGCATTCTGGACGCGCTGGATGGGGCCCTGGCCTCAGAGGGCGCGGTGTATCTGCACTGCTGGGGCGGGGTGGGCCGCACAGGCACGGTGGTCGGCTGCTTTCTGGCCCGCCGCGGGCTGGCGGTGGGCGAAGATGCCCTGCTGCTTCTCAACCAGCTCCGTCAGGTCATCCCCAACGCGCGCAGCGCCCCCGAAAGTGAGGCGCAGATCGCCCTGGTGCGCTCCTGGCCGATCGGGGCGTGAACATGCCGCTGGCTGCCGCTGCCCTGGAGGTCATTCAGCATCTCTCCGTC
>DAIOUB010000012.1:0-35780 GCA_036751735.1 Levilinea sp.
CTGCATGCGGCTGTGCACGGAGGGCAGGTTTTGGAAGAGGGGCAGGGCTTCGTCCACGGTCATCTCCAGCACCTGGGCGATGTTCAGCTGGTTGTATTGCACTGAGAGCACCTGAGGGGTGAAGCGCCGTCCGCGGCAGGCCGGGCAGAACACGTTGACATCTGGCAGGAAGTGCATGGAAACAGGCAGGAATCCCGCTCCCTGACAGTGTTCGCAGCGCCCACCGGGGAGGTTGAAGGAGAAATGGCGCGGGGTGAGACCTAAACGGCGCGCCTGGGGGGTGGAGGCAAAAGCCACCCGCAGGGGCGAGAGCAGGTCGGTGTAGGTGGCCGGGCTGGAGCGCGGGTCGCGGCTGAGGGGGGAGGAATCCAGGGTGATGACTTTGTGAATGTGCTCCGCGCCCTCAACGGACTGGTGCGCGCCGGGGGGCGGGGCGGTGGGTGAAGCGGAGGGGCGCAAGGCCCGGTCGAGGATGTCCATCACCAGGGTGGATTTGCCGGAGCCGGAAACGCCCGTGACGGCGATGAACAGGCCCAGGGGGAAGGAGACCGTGAGGTTCTTAAGGTTGTTGGCGCGCGCGCCGTGCACGGTTAGGACGGCGGCGGTGGGCTCGCGCCGGTGGACGGGCACAGGGATGGCGGTACGGTGCGAAAGGTAGGCGGCGGTGAGCGAGGTAGGGTGTGAAAGCACTTTGGAGGGCGGCCCGGAAACCACCACCTGCCCGCCGTGTTTGCCCGCCCCAGGGCCGAGGTCAATGATATGATCCGCCGCGGCGATGAACTGGGGATCGTGCTCGATCACCAGCACGGTGTTGCCTAAATCGCGCAGGCGGCGCAGCAAGGAGAGCAGGGGCAGAGTGTCGCGCGGGTGCAGGCCCAGGGTGGGTTCATCAAAGACGTAGAGCACGCCGGTGAGGGGCGACCCCAGCAGAGAGGCCAACCGCAGCCGCTGGGCTTCTCCCGCGGAAAGCGAAGGGGAGGTGCGTTCGAGGGTCAGGTAAGATACACCCACTTCCAGCAGGTGTTCCAGGCGGGTTTGCAGATCGGCCAGCAGGGGCGCGGCGACCTGGCTTTCGGCGGGGGAAAGATGCACACTGAGCTGGCGCAGCCAGACAGCCAGCTGGCTGAGGGGCAGGCGCGACAGGGAGATGATGGTTTCGTTGTGCAGCACCACGGCCCGGCTTTCCGGCTGCAGACGGCTGCCTTCGCAGCCCGGGCAGGTCTGAATGGTGAGCAGGCCGGACAGTTTTTGCAGGTAGCGGGGGTCGTGAATGTGCTGGGCGTAGCGGCGCAGCAGCGCGGTGGCCAGGCCCTCAAAGCGCCCCAGGCGCACGGTGCGCGGGGGCGGCGTCTGGGGGAAGTGGCGGCTGAACTGGGGACTTTCGACGCCGAAGAAAAGCAGGTCGTGCAGGGCAGGGGAAAATTCCCGAATGGGCAGCGAAAGCTCCAGCGGGAGGGCATAATGGGCGGCGGCGGCGCGCAGGATGGACAGGTGATATTGGGTGTGGAAGGCGTCCCAATCCTCCACAGCCCCATCCAACAGGCTGCGCTGGGGGTCGGCCAGACGCTCCAGGTTGGGCAGCAGCAGCGTTCCCAGGCCGGTGCAGGCGGGGCAGGCACCCTCGGGTTTGTTAAATGAAAAAGCCGCCATGCTCAGTTCGGGAACCGGGGCGCCGCAGGCCGGACAGGGAAAGCTTTGTGTGGCCTGGGTCTCGGCGGGTTCGCTGCCGGGCTCCTCTGTGTCGGGGCAGAATGCGGAGGGGTCGAGGGGCGGGGCCGACAGCGCACCACAGGCCGGGCAGGGGCGGCGCCCCAGGCGGGCGTACAGCACGCGCAGGTAGGTGTACACCCGCGTGACGGTTCCCACCGTGGAACGCGGGCTTTGATGGGTGAGGTATTGGTCCAGGCTGACGGCGGGCGACAGGCCGGTGATGGATTCGACCGGCGGGGTTGAATAACCGTAGGGCAAAATCCCCAGGGATTCCAGATATTGGCGCTGCCCCTCTTTCAGCAGCAGGTCTAACCCCAGGGTGGATTTTCCAGAGCCAGACAGGCCGGTGAGCACCACCAACTGGTTTTTGGGGACGGACACGGACAGATTCTTGAGGTTGTGAAGCCGTGCGCCGCGGATGAGGATGGAATCAGCCATACGTTTCCTGAAAGGGCGGCTAGTCTTCGAAGCGGAAGCGCCACACAGCCAGCGCAAAACACAGCAGGGCCATGCCAGATAGCACTGCCGCGGGCTGCAGCGCGCCCGACAACCCCATCTCGCGGGTGATGATGTTTTGGAAGCCGCGGATGGCCCAGAAATGCGGGGTCAGCCACTGCAGGCCGGGGACGGCAATATTGGGAGACATGGCCCCGGATGCGATGGCCAGGATGAGGACAATCAGAATGGTCAGGCCGCTGGATTGGCCGGTGGTGCGGGCCAGGGCGGCGATGAGGATGCCCAGGGCGGCGATGACGGCGGCGGTGGGCAAAATGACGGCAGCCAGCGCCAGGGGAGAAGACCCCAGGGAGAAATCAAAGAACAGGCTGCTGACGAAGAACACAAACAGGATTTGCAGGCTGGCGATCACCGCATAGGGCAGAAATTTCCCCGCCAGGATGGCGGCTTTGCTGGCCGGGGTGGAAAGCAGACGGCGCAGGGTGCCTTCGGCGCGCTCTTCCACGATGGTGGTGGCCAATTGGCTGACCAGAAAGAAGGCGAACATCAGGGTGTAGCCCGGCACCAAAAATTCCATCAAGGAGGGCAGGCTCTCGGTGGACGGGCCTTCGCCGACGGGCTGTAAATTTAAGGCGACCAGCGGGTCTTCGACGGCGGACTGCACCTGCGAGGCGACCACGCCCTGGAAGGCGGCTGTCAGGAACTCCTGCAGCACGCCGGTGTCCATGCCGGCCAGGTTGTCCTGCGAGGTGAGCAGAGAGGCGATCCCGCGGTTCACGCCGCGGGCCACTTCGGCATCCACCAATTGGGGAGCCAGGGCGGCGTTGACCAGGCCGGTGACGATGGAGGCGCGCTCATTGCGCGCGGGATCCACAATCAGCTCCAGGGCGGCCCCGGAGTCGGTGAGTACGGCTTCGGAAAAACCGGCCGGAATGACCACGGCGGCCATGCGTTCCCCTTGCCCCACGCGCCGGTCGGCTTCGGCGCGGTCGCTGACCAGCTGCACTTCCAGGTTGGGGGAATCCTGAAGGGCGCTGAGGACGCGGGCCGCGTTGGCGCCAGAGTCGAGATTGACGGCGAAGACCGCCACGGTGGGCATCCCCGATGAACCGAAGACGGCCCCCATGATCCAGATGAACAGAAAGGGAACCAGCAGGATGACCACCAGATTGGCGGGCTGCTGGAGCCACAGGCGAAGCTCTTTGCGGGCGATGACCCAGATTTGCGTGAGCATAGGCGTCAATCCTCAGTCTTCGAAATCGAAGCGGCGCACGGCCAGGAAAAAGAACCCGGCGGCGAAGGCCAGCAGCACGCCGATTTGCGGCAGAACCGCGGACAGCCCCTGGCCGCGCACGATGAGCGCGAAGAAACCCTCCAGCGCCCAACTGTGGGGGACCAGATGGCTGAGGGTGCGCAGGAAGGGCGGCATGAGGTCAATGGGGAACATGCACCCGCCCAGCAGGGCGGCGATGATGAGCATGGGCACCAACCCCGACGACAGCCCGGGCACTGTGGCGGCGGCCAGGCCGATGGCGGTGGCGGCAGCCACCAATGCGGCGGTGAGCAGGAAGAGGGCCAAGTACTGCGTGCCCAGGTTCATGCCAAACACCGCCGCGCCGATGGCGAACATGACCAGCACTTGCAGCATGCCGATGACAAAGGCCGCCAGGAGTTTGCCGCCCAGCAGAGAAGCCGGACGAACAGGCATGGAGAGCAGGCGTTTGAAGGTGCCGTTGCGCTTTTCATCGCGGACCGCGCCGGAGAGGTAGTCCACCAGGAAGAAGACGTACATCACTGTGTAGCCGGGGATGGTTTGCTGGAAGGTGTCGGGCAGCTTTTTGAGGGTGTAACTGGCGGGCTGCACGGTTTCCAGACGGATGGCGGGCTGCTGATCTTCGGCGGGCTGGGTGTTGAGGCCGTCTTCCAGCCCGGTCTGCATCTCTTCGGGGGCCACAGACGACAGGCTTTGCAGCTGGTCGAATCCGGCGTTGACCGAATGGGTGACGGAAAGTTTGACCGCCGCACCTTTGAGCACACCTTCGATCTGCATCAGGCGGGTGGAATCGCCGCCGGGGTCGTAGATGAGGGTGATTTCGGTTTTTTGGCCGTCGGCGATACGCTGCGAAAAATCGGCGGGGATGATGACCAGGGCGGCGCGCTGCTGCTGCCCCACCATATGGCGAGCAGTGCGCTCAAAGCAGGCCGGGCCAGGGGTCTGGCAGTCGGGGTCGGCGGCCAGCCCGGCGGCTTCAATCTGCTGCGCAGTGAACCAGTTCTCCACCATGAAGCTTTCTTCCAGCGAGGTGCGTAATTCTTCGGCGGATGCGCCGCTGTCGTAACTGACCACTGGCAGCGAGATGCGGCGGTTATCCGACTGCAGCCCATAGCCGTCGCCGCCCCCCAGGGCAAAGCCGATGGGCAAAATGAAGGCCAGGGGCATGAGGAAAAGGACCGCCAGCTGGGGAATATCGCGGGTGAGCTGGCGTAAATCATTTTTGAGGATAGCCAGAAGGTTCATGCCGCATCCCTAAGCGCGAAGCGATTTGCCGGTGAGGTGCAGGAAAACGCTTTCCAGGTTGGGTTCCAGGGTTTCCATGGAAAGGATTTCCAGCCCCTGCTGGTTAAACAATTGGATGATCTCCAGCAGGGCCGGGTTGGCGCTGCGCGTTTCCACCTTGAGGACGGCTTTGGCAGAGGGGACATCGGCCTCAAAAGCGGCGGAACGCACCTGCGAAAGAGCCTGAACGGCCTGGGCGACGGAGGGGTCGGCGTGGGGCAGGCCAATGCGCAGGATGCCGCCGCCCAGCATGGCGATCAGCTCGCGGGGGGTGTTGAGGGCGATAATTTCGCCGCGGTCCATGATGGCCACGCGCTGGCAGAGGCGCTCGGCCTCTTCCATATAGTGCGTGGTGTACAGGATGGTCATGCCTTCTTCACGGTTGAGGCGTTCCACACTCTCAAAGATGTGATTGCGGCTCTGCGGGTCTACCCCCACGGTGGGTTCATCGAGAAAGAGGACCCGCGGGGAATGGATCAGCCCGACGGCCAGATTGATGCGGCGCTTCATGCCGCCGGAGTAGGATTTGATGGGGTCGTTGGCGCGCTCGGTCATGCCCACATATTCCAGCACGCTTTCCACGCGGTCGCGCAGGGCTTTGCCGCGCAGGCCGAACAATTCGCCGAAAAAGCGCAGATTTTCACGGGCCGAGAGAGTGGGGTAGAGGGCCAGATCCTGAGGAACAACGCCGATGAGCCGTTTGACTTCGGCGGCGGAACGGGCGACATCCAGCCCGGCGATGACGGCCGAGCCGGAGGTGGGCGGCAGCAGGCAGGTGAGCATGGAGATGGTGGTGGATTTGCCCGCGCCGTTGGGGCCGAGCAGACCAAACACCTCGCCGGGTTCAATGTGGAAGCTGAGGTCTTTCACGGCCAAAAAGTCGCCGTAGCGGTAGGTCAGGTTGCGGGTTTCCACAATGGGAGTGGGCATAGGGCAAAGCTCCTTTGCACGGGCGGTAAATGCAAGGCAGCAGGTCTTGGGGGGTGCGGAATGCGGTTGGACCTGGCTGGAAGCGGCAGGCGGTGATCAGCGGATTTTGAGCAGCTCGCGCAGTTGGTCTTCGTTAAAGTCTACAACGACGCGGCCGTCAATATCAAAGGTGGGGGTGGTCTGGTTGCCGTTGGCCCACTGCCGCACCTGCGCGGCGGCTTTGGGGTTGGCGTCAATATCCACTTCGGTATAGGGGATGTTGTGCGAGCGCAGCCAGGCGCGGGCGCGTTTGCAGTCGGGGCACCAGGCGGTGCAGTACATGACCACGCCGCCGTGGGGCAGGGGTTCATCCAGGCTGGGTTCGGCTTGCAGGGCGGCGGCGATGGCCGGGTCGCATTTGGCCAGTTCTTCAAAGAGCACCTGGTTGCTGGGCTGTTCGCCGATATCATGCACGTCAATGTAGCGCAGGATGCCCTGGGTATCAATGATGAAGATGGCGCGTTCCGAGAACCCGTCGGGGCGCAGAACGCCGTATTTTTCAGCGGCGGCGCCGTGCGGCCAAAAATCGCTGAGCAGGGGATAGGAGATGCCGCCCAGGCTGTTGGCCCAGGCCTGTAAACAGGGGACGTGATCTACGCTGATGCCCAGAACCTGGACATTTAATCCCGCGAACTTGGCCAGATTAGCCTCGTACGACGGGATCTGGCTCGTTCATATGGGCGTCCAGGCCAGGGGGAAGAACGCCAGAACGACGTTCTTTCCGCGCAGCTCACACAGGCTGATGTCTTTCCCCAGATGGCTGGGGAGGCTGAAGTCGGGCGCTTTTTGGCCAACCGCAAGTTGCATGGGTATCCTCCCAGGAGAGTGCTGACTTGATCTATAATATTCTTATCGGGGCTGTCTGTCAACCGCGGACAGCGAAAGAAATGTTATTCCGGGCACACCGGCTAAAACCGCGCACCGCCCTGGGCGGGGCAGGGTTTTGGGAGGGATGAAACGCATGACCAATCGTCGTTTGATAACCGCTGAGGACCTGTACCGTATGCAGGTGATCACCAGCAGCGAAATTTCTCCGGATGGGGAACGGGTGGTTTTTGGCGTGCAGCGGGTGGAGCGCAAAACGGAGAAGAAATTCACCAATTTGTGGATGCTGCGCCTGGAGACCGGCGCGGCGGCCCCCTTTACGGTGGGGGAGCATGTGGACGGCAAGGCGCACTGGTCGCCGGATGGGGGGCAGCTGGCGTTTACCTCTAACCGCCTGGATGAGAAGCAAGCTCAGTTGTTTTTGATGCCGGCCGACGGCGGCGAAGCCCGGCCGCTGACGCAGATGCAGGGTGAATTTGGCGAATTTGCCTGGTCGCCCAAGGGGACGCAGATCGTCTGTGAGTTCCGCAAAAAAGACGCCGAGGCAGTGGAGCGCGATCAGGACGAACAGAAGAAAAAGCTGGGGGTGGTTTCGCGGCGCTACACGCGCGTGTTTTACAAGCTGGATAACTACGGCTATTTGCCGCAGGAGCGCATGCACCTGTGGCTGATAGATGCGCGCACGGGGCGGGTTCGCCAACTGACTGACGGAGCCGTCTATGATGAAACCGGGCCGGTCTGGTCGCCGGATGGGAAAGAGGTGGCTTTTTTCTCCAACCGCCAGCCTGACCCTGATTTTGACCCCGATCGCGTGGAACTGTGGGTGCTGGAGGTGCGCAGCGGCGCCGTCCGCAAGGTGGATACTCCCACCGGCCCCAAAGCACAGGCCAGCTGGTCGCCGGACGGAAAATGGATCGCCTATATCGGCCGCGAGGGGCTGAACGAATCCTGGAAGCCAGATGGGCTGTGGGTGGTTCCGGCGGACGGCAGCGGCCCGGCGCGCTGTGTGAGCGCGGCACAGGACGTGTTTATTTCGGCTTCTACCATCAACGACGTGGGTGGGGCGCGCCAGAAGCCGCCGGTGTGGTCGCCGGACAGCAGCCGCCTGTATGTGCAGGCGGCCTATCACGGGCGCACGGCGCTGTGGGCCTTTGACGCAGCGAGCGGGGCCAAGGAAGCGGTGGTGGATGTGCCGGGGGTGGTGGTGGAATTCAGCCTGGATGAGCGCCACCGGCGGCTGGCTTACACCCTGGGGACGCTGAAGGATCCGTGTCAGGTGTGGGTGCGCGAGATGGACGGCAGCCGCCCAGAGAAGGCGATGACCCGCCTGAATCAGGAGTGGTTAAAGGAAATTGACCTGGGCACGGTGGAAGATGTGTGGTTTCAGGGGCCGGACGGCAACGATTTGCAGGGCTGGATTGTGCAGCCGCCAGGGATGGAAGCCGGGCGTAAATATCCCTGCCTGGTGGAAATTCACGGCGGGCCGGTGACGCAGTACGGCTATTTCTTTATGCATGAGTTCTACTATCTGGCGGCACAGGGCTATGTGGTCGCGTTCAGCAACCCGCGCGGCGGCAGCGGATACGGCGTAAAGCACGCCGAAGCCATCAGCAACGGCCGCTGGGGCACGGCGGATTACGCGGACGTGATGGCGTTCAGCGATTTGCTGGCGCAAAAAGAGTACGTGGACAGCCAGCGCATGGGAGTGTTGGGCGGCAGCTACGGGGGCTATATGACCAACTGGATCATTGGCCACACCCAGCGCTTCGCTGCTGCGGTGAGCACGCGTTCGGTGAGCAATTTTATCTCCATGTGGGGCTCCAGCGATTTCAACTGGTGGTTCCAAACGGAGCTGGATGGGCGCGCACCTTATGAGAGCATTGAGATGGCCTGGGACCGCTCGCCGGTGAAATATTTGGGTAATGCGCGCACGCCGACTCTGGTGATCCATAATGAAATGGACATGCGCTGCGACCCGGAACAGGGCGAGCAGGTGTATGTGGCTTTGAAGAAGCTGGGCGTGGATACGGAACTGGTGCTCTTTCCGGAGGAGCCGCACGGCCTGTCGCGCACCGGGCGCACCGACCGGAAAATTGTGCGCCTGAAGAGCATCAGCGGGTGGTTTGACCGCTACCTGAAAGGCAAAGACGGCAAATAAAACGTTGGAACTTCTCCCCCCTGGACAGCACTCAGGGGGGAGGTTTTATGCGCACAGCGCAAAGACCGGCCAATTGCCCAGGAGCAGGCAGGATGGTTTTAGGGTACAATCATCCCAATCCAATGGACACATCTTTGAAACGAAGAGGGCGACGTATGAACGCGAAGCTGGAACAATTGAAAGATCTTTTGGGCGAAATTTACGACCTGAATCACGCACAGGCGGTTTTGGGATGGGATCAGCAGGTGAACATGCCGGTGAAGGGCGCCGAAGACCGCGGGGATCAGCTGGCCACGCTGGCACGGCTGGCCCACCAGCGGGCGACCTCGGAAGAACTGGGGCGATTATTGGATGAGCTGCGCGGGTTGGACGCGGCCCCAGATTCGTTGGAGGCGCGTCTGGTGAAGGTGGCGCGGCGCGATTATGAGAAGCACACGCGGGTTTCGGCGGCCTGGGTTTCGGAATTTGCGCGGGCCACCACCGTGGCGCAGAGCGCCTGGGAAAAGGCCAAAGCCAACAATGAATTTGGTGTATTTCGCCCGCACCTGGAGAAAATTTTGGAGCTGAACCGCCAGTACGCCGGCTTCTTTGCACCCTACACGCATGTGTATGACCCCCTGCTGGATATTTACGAGCCGGGACTGAAGACCGCGGAAGTTCAGTCCATTTTCGCCACCCTGCGCACGCAGCAGGTGAAGTTGATTCAGGCCATCCGCGAGAAGCCTGAAGTGGACGACAGCCTGCTGTTCCAGGCTTTTGACGAGCAGGACCAGTGGGATTTTGGGGTGGAGGTGATTCAGCGCTTTGGGTATGACTTCGAGCGCGGCCGCCAGGACCGTTCGGTGCACCCCTTTACCACCAGCTTTGGGCTGGACGATGTGCGCATCACCACGCGCTTTGACCCCAAATTCTTGAACCCGGCGCTGTTCGGAACCATGCACGAATGCGGGCACGCGCTGTATGAGCTGGGCATTTCCCACTCGCTGCGGCGCACGCCGCTGGCGGATGGGGCTTCTATGGCGGTGCATGAGTCGCAGTCGCGCATGTGGGAAAATCTGGTGGGGCGCTCGAAGGCCTTCTGGGTGTTCTTCTACCCCCGCCTGCAGCGCGCTTTCCCGGCGCAGTTTGGCGATGTGAGCCTGGACCGCTTCTACCGCGCCATCAACAAGGTGGCCCCTTCGCTCATTCGTGTGGAGGCGGACGAAGCCACCTACAACCTGCACATTATGCTGCGCCTGGAGCTGGAAATCGCCATGCTGGAAGGCTCGCTGGCGGTGAAAGATCTGCCGGAGGCCTGGAACCAGCGCATGCGCGATTATTTGGGGATCACCCCGCCCAACGACAGCCTGGGCGTGCTGCAGGACGTGCATTGGTCCGGCGGAATGATGGGCTATTTCCCTACTTATGCCCTGGGCAACCTGGTTTCTGTGCAGATTTGGGAAAAGATTCAGCAGAACATCCCCGATCTGGAAGAGCAGATGATGCGCGGCGAGTTCGCGGCCCTCTTGGGTTGGCTGCGCGAACATGTGCACCAATATGGGGCCATGTTTGAGCCGCAGGAACTGATTCAGAAGGTGACCGGCTCAAAGATTGATCCGCAGCCGTACCTGCGCTACCTGCAAGGCAAGTTCGGCGAACTGTACGGGCTGTAAATAAACGGAGTCCCGATGAAATTTGGCGTGATCTTGCCCTCCTTTGGCAACGGCGCGACGCGCCTGGGCATGGTGGACTGCCTGCTGGCGGCGGAGCGGCTGGGGTTCGATTCGGCCTGGCTGACGGATCATTTGGCGCTGCCGCAGGCCGACGCGGAACGCTTTGGACATTTATTTGAGGCGGTGAGCAGCCTGGGGTACCTGGCGGCGCTGACCGCGCGCATTCGCCTGGGGATTTCCTCGCTGGTGCTGCCGCAGCGCAACCCGGTGGAGGTGGCCAAGGCGTTGGCCACGCTGGATGTGCTTTCGGGCGGGCGAACCCTGCTGGCGGTGGGGGTGGGCTGGTCTGAAGGGGAATTCCGCAACCTGGGCGCGAATTTTCAGGACCGCGGCAAGCGCATGGACGAAGCCGTGCAGGTGCTGCGCAGCCTGTGGCGGGGGGGACGAGTGGTGCAGTACACCGGCAAGTATTATCAATTTGAGGATCTGGTGTTCTCGCCCCAGCCAGTTCAGGCCGGGGGGCCGCCGCTGTGGGTGGCGGGAGATGCACCGGTAGCTTTGAAGCGCGCCCTGCGGCTGGGGGACGGGTGGCATCCCAACGCCCGTCCACCCGAAGAGCTGGCCAGGGCGCTGCGGCCCTACCGCACCATGCTGGCGCGGCGGCCGTTCACGGTGTGCCTGCGGCTGCGCCTGAATTTCGAGCGGCCTGAGGCATCTTTGCACGGCGCACCGGAAGAGGTGGCGGAGCAGCTGCGCGCGTATGAAAGCGCGGGGATGAACTACGCGCTGATCCATTTTGAAGCGGAAACCCATGCCGAGCGCGAACGCGCCATGCGGCGCTTTGCGCAGGAAGTTGTTCCGGCGCTGGCTTAGACGGAAGAAGGACGCGATGCATCTGCGGCGAGCGGTTGGACGGTGGGCGGCAGGGGCCTTGCTCCTGGGGGCGGCGGTGCTGGGGAGCTGCGCGCCCGCCCAGGAGCTGCTGGCGTATATCATCTCGCCCACGCCCACGGTGACGGTGACGGCCACGGCCACGGTGACGGAGACCGCTACCCCCACGGCCACGCCTTCTCTTACGCCCACGGATACGCCTGTGCCGCCCACGGACACCCCTGTCCCCACGGATACGCTCAGCCCTTCGCCGCAGCCCAGCGAGACGGTGACGGTGACGGACGGGCCTTCGCCCACCCCCACGCGCTCGCCAACCTTCACGCGCACGGCCACGCGCACGCGCTGGCCCACGCTGACCAAGGCGCCCACGCGTACGCGCACCATCACCAAGACGCCCACGGTCACCTTTACCCCCACGCCGCCGTATGAGACCCTGCGCATCACCCGCCCCGGCCTGTTTTCCAAGGTGTCCTCCCCGTTTCGGGTGGAGGCGATGATTAAACCGGGGGACGACGGCTATGTGAACCTGCGCCTGATCGGCGAAGATGCACGTACCGTCAGCGAGGCGGTGTTGGATTACCGCGCGCTGATTAACCGGCGCTTCTGGCTTTCGCACATGATGACGTTTGACATCAGCGCGGCGGCCGAGACAGCGCGGCTGGAGATGCGCATCAACGATACCTTTGGGCGGGCCATCTCGATCTCATCGGTGGACTTGATTCTGCTGAAGGTGGGCGACAACGAGATCACCCCTTCGGTGCTGGATCTGGAGCCGTATTTGTTCCGCTACCCGTATCGCGATCAGGAGATCAAAGGGGGGACGCTGTTGGTTTTGGGGTTGGCGCGGCCGGTGAACGCCAGGCCGGTGATTTTGGAGCTGATTGACGAAAGCGGCCGCGTGGTGGGTTCGAAAGAGATCACGGTGGAAGCGCCCACGGGCGATTTGAGCCACACGCCTTTCCAGGCGGATATCCCTTATCAGGTGGACGGGCGCACGCCGGTGCGCTTGAGCATCCGTCAGGAAAGCGATCAGCGCATCCCCGGCACGGTGGCGCTGTCTTCGATGCTGATTGTGCTGGAACCCTAGAACGCGAACCTGAACCAAAAAACCACCCCGGAAGCGTCAGCGGCCTCCGGGGTGGTTTTTTGTGCGGGGGAGAGACAGATCAGGCCCCGCCCTGGGTGTAGAATTTGGGGTCGGTGGGGGTTTGGCCGGAAGGATCCCAGACATAAACGTAGTCGCCCTCCTGGGCCCAATCATAGACCCAGCGGGCATCGCCGATGGAGAGATTGACGCAGCCGTGCGATTGGGGTATGCCAAACCAGGCGCGCCAATAGGCGCCGTGGATGGCGCGGGCTTCATCAAAATACATCGTCCAGGGGACGTCGGCCAGATAGTAGAAATCGGATTTATCTGAGGCAAAAGCCCCCGACATATTTTCGGTGGCTTTCTTCTTGTACACCTTGAAGAGGCCGGGGCGGGTGAAATAGGGGTCGGAGCCGGTGGCGATGAGGGTGGCAAAGACCAGGCGGCTGTCTTCGTACACCGCCATGGTTTGTTCGTACAGGTTGACTTCGATCCAGCGGCCGTTTTCCACACCTTCGGGCGGGGTGGTCTTGAGTTGGAACTGGCGGATGTAGCGCCGTTCGACCCATTGGCCCAGGCCGACCATATACCACTGGGTGTTTTCGGCCTCCACCATTTTGTAAATGGGCACCACCTGTTCTTTCACCAGGGGCTGGCCGTTTTCGGGGGCCAGGGCGCTGGGGCTGCTCTTGGGGGTGGTGTTGTCAAAAATCCAGCCAAACGAGGTGGTGGGGTTGCGGCGGAAGACCAGGCCCTGGAAGGTGGAGAGGATCGCGGCGGGCGAAGCGCGCATCCATTCGCCGCTGGGCAGCAGCACGTAATGGCCGCCGTTTTGGTCGGCGCGCTGGGTGTACGACACGTAGCGCAGCCCGTCCCCTCCGGCCAAATAGCGGACGGGGTTGGTCCCAGCGACGGCGTCCTGTAATGAAGAGAACACGGGTGCAGGCTCGTACGGTTCCAGGTTGATTTTGGCGTAATTGATATTCACCTGACTCAGATCGCTGCCGGGGTGGGCGGCGGGCAGGGGCAGGCTGGGGTAGGCAATGCCCTGGCGGGCGAGATCGGTCAGGAAGGCGGCCGGCCCCAGGGGCAGGCAATCGCCGGGGTCGGTCAAATAGGTATCGGGCAGGCACAGGGGCGCGCCGGAATAAGGCTCGCTGCCAGGGGGTGTTTGGGCGGCAGGGGCCGCCTGGGCTGGCGTGGGGATAAGCAGCGCCGAAAGCAGAATGGCGAAAGCGGCCACCGATAAGCAGGTTCGTTGCATGGACATAAGGTTTCCTCATTGTGGCGGGCGGTGGAAAATGAGCCGCCCGCAGCGAAGACTATTTTAACCCATTTTTGGGCTGAAAATTGCGAACACCTGATTTCAGTCGAATTGGGAGGTGAATATATCGTATAACAAAATTGATAGGTGGCTTTCGGGCGCGGCATGTTCGCTTGACACATCTTAAAGCCTGTGCTAAATTATGTTGAGTATCTTGCAATCCCTGGATCGGCAATTCGAGATTTTAAGAAGGAGTGCAGCCTTGGCCATGTCACGCACCCAAATGATGGTCGAACGCCTACGAGAGCTTCAGGCGTCATCTCCAGATATTGAGGCATCCGCAATTGTCAGCGCGGACGGCCTGACGATTGCATCCGCACTCCCCCAAGGTGTAGAAGAAGACCGTGTTTCGGCGATGTCGGCGGCAATGCTCTCGTTGGGAGAGCGCATTGCGAAAGAGTTGGGCCGCGGCTCGCTGGAGCAGGTGTACATCAAAGGGCAAAAGGGGTATGTGGTGTTGATGTCTGTCGGCGAGGAAGCCGTCTTGACGGCCCTGGCCCGCGAACAGGCAAAATTGGGCCTTATTTTCCTCGACATGCGCCGCGCAGCCGAGGACCTGGTTAAACTGATCTAACACGGGGACGCCATGGAGCCCATTCCGAAGAGCGGTTTGTATTACCCGAACAAAATTGCCCGCATTGCCATCCTTTCCCTGGAAGATGTGATGGGAAAGAACGGGCTGAATGCGATTCTAAACCTCGCCGGGCTGTCGTCCACTATTGATAATTTGCCGCCGGACAATTTGGACCGGCAGTTTGACTTTGCCGATTTCTCGGCGATTTGGGCGGCTCTGGAAGAGCTGTACGGCCCGCGGGGCGGGCGCGGTTTGGCCCAGCGCGCCGGTCGGGCGACCTTCAACGACGCGCTGCGCAATTTTGGCGCGCTGGCCGGGGTGGGGGACATGGCTTTCAAGGTGCTGCCGCTGGGGGCCAAGATTCGCATTGGCCTGGCGGCCATGGCCAAAATCTTCTCGCAGACCAGCGACCAGTTGAGCACGGTGGCCGAGCAGGAAGATCACTATGTGTACACCATTCACCGCTGCCCGGTGTGTTGGGGACGCACCACGGATAAACCCGCCTGCTTCATCGCCACGGGCCTGCTGCAGGAGAGCCTGAAATGGGTGTCGGGCGGCAGTGAATTCCGTGTGACGCAGACCACGGCCAAATCGGTGGGCGATGCGACCTGCGATTTTATTATCCCCAAAGAACCGATAGGTTAAGAACGTGGACGAACCCCGGGCTTCCCTGTTAATTGTTGAAGATGACCTGGACATCGCGGACATGCTGAATGCGTATTTCCGCGTTCAGGGGTACGAGGTTTCTGTGGTGCATTGGGGGGAAGACGGCGTGGAGATGTGCCAAAAGCAGGCGCCCGATCTGGTGATTCTGGACATCCGCCTGCCGGACATTGACGGCTTTGAAGTGGCCCGGCGGCTGCGCACCAACCGACGCACGCGGGACATCCCCATTATCTTTCTAACCGAAAAACGCGAGCGCCTGGACCGCCTGAAGGGGCTGGAGCTGCACGCGGAAGATTACATCACCAAGCCGTTTGACATTCAGGAGCTGCGGCTGCGCGTGCGCAACACCTTGCAGCGGGCGCGGCGCGGGTCTTTGACCAACCCGGTGACGGGGCTGCCAGAGGGCGGGCTGGTGGATGAGCATTTGGGTAAGTTCCTGGCTGAGAAAGATTGGAAGCTGCTGCTGATTTCCCTGGGACACCTGGACGCTTTTCGCGAGCTGTATGGGTTTGTGGCCTCGGATGATTTGCTGCGGGCGGTGGCTTTGATGATTCAAGATTCGCTTCAGCAGTCGGGCGGGGAAGGCTTTGTGGGCCATTGGACGGCCACTGATTTTGTGCTGATCACCCGCCAGGGCGCCACCGCGGAAACGCAGGAGCGCCTGAAACGGCGTTTGGTGCAGTCCTTTGATTATTTTTACCGTCATCAAGACCGCGAAGTTGACCGGCTGGAAGGCCGGCGCCTGACGGTGGAGGTGACGGCAATTTCGAAAGAATCTGGCGCGTTGACAAGCCTGGAAGAGTTGAAAACGGAGCTGGAAAAACATACCGGCAGGTAAGCCTTTGAAAACAACCATTGTTATACCCACCTACAACGAAGCTGAGAATTTACCGAAGCTTACGGCGGCTTTATTTGCGCTGCCGCTGGATGATTTAAACCTTTTGATTGTGGACGACAACAGCCCAGACGGCACCGGACAGCTGGCCGAAGATTTGGCACGGGAACACCCCGGGCGCATGTCGGTGATGCACCGCCAGGGGAAATTGGGCCTGGGCACGGCCTACATTCAGGGGTTCCAGCGCGCCATCGCCGATGGGGCCGAGGCCGTGGGCCAGATGGATGCGGATTTTTCGCACCCCGTGGAAAAAGTGGTCGAGCTGGTGAAAACGCTGGAAACTACCGATCTGGTGATCGGCTCGCGTTATGTACCCGGCGGCAGCCTGGATGAGCGCTGGCCGATATGGCGCAAGGCCCTTTCTGGCTTTGGCAATTTCTATGCGCGCACCATTTTGGGCATGAAGGTGCGGGATGTGACTGGCGGTTTCCGCCTGTGGCGGCGCAAGACCCTGCAGGGTATGCCGCTGGAACGCGTGCGTTCCAATGGGTATATCTTTCAGGTGGAAATGGCTTATGTGGCCACGCGCCTGGGCTACGGGTTTAAAGAGACCCCGATCTATTTCGCCGACCGGCGCTGGGGACAATCCAAGATGTCGTTCCGCATTCAGATTGAGGCGGCGCTGCGCGTTTGGCAGCTGCCGGGGTTGTACCGCGACCTGCACAAGGTGCCCTTGCAGGGGTAGGTTTGATCGCTTTCCATCAAAACGTATGGATGCCGGCGGCCGTTCGAAGAACGGCCGCTTTTGATTGAGTCAGGGTGATTGCATCAAGCCAGTTTTTGAAGGGCTATTCCCAATTTAATAGAAAAACCATACCCATTGTGGGAAAGAATACCCAGAACGCGATTGCTCTGTTGTTTGAGTGGGGGCGCATTGACAATAGTTCATTTGTTCTATACAATGAAACTGTGAACGCTTTTGACATCGTATGGCGGGGTGTGCGGAACTGGCTGCGGCGCAGGCGGACGTTTGCGCTGGATGTGGACTCTTACGAACTGCTGGAGCGCATGGCAGAGCGCCAGCAGCGCACCCCCCAGGAGGTGGCCGCGGAGCTGTTGGAACAGGCGGCCCAGGCCCAGGAACGCCAATCCTGGGTGCTGACCTGTTGGGGCCAGCTTTCGCCGCGCCAGCAGCAGATCACCGCGTATGTGTGCCGGGGGGATTCCACGCGGCAGATCGCGGCCCAGCTGCATATTGCGCCCACGACGGTTAAATCGCACATTGAGATTGTGCTGCGCAAATTTGGGGTGAACAGCCGCGCGGCCCTGCGCCAGCATTTGGCCCCCTGGGATTTGAGCGAGTACCTATAGGGGTGGGGGTAAGACCCCCCATACCCCCCAGGGGTGCATCCTCCCAGGGGAGGCTCCCCAGCAACCCTCCGCCAATCCTCCGGCGGGGGGATTTACAGTCGGGGGAAATTTTGCGATGATGGCGGCATGGATGCCATTCGTCTGCCAACTTCCAATCAACTGTATGTGATCGCGGGCGGGTCGGGCGCGCTGCAGCGCATGCTGACCCTGGCGGCGCGGCTGGCGCTGCGCGGCGGGGTGTGGGTTTTGGACTGCGGCAACCGCGCCAACCCGCTGCCGGTGGTGCGCGAGCTGCGGCGGCTGACGATGGACCCTGTGCGGGCGCTGGCAAACATTCAAACCGCGCGGGCCTTCACCTGTTACCAGGTGCTGGCCTTGTTGGAACAAACCTGCGCGCGCCAGGTGCGGGAGCCGGTGGTGATTTTTGACCTGCTGGCGTCCTTTTACGATGAGAGCGTGCGTTATGACGAAGGGCAGCGGCTTCTGGCGGCGGCGTTGGGACATGTGCGCGGGCTTTTGGCGGGAGCGCCGGTGATGGTGAGTGTGCGCCCGCCCCCGTCTGACTTCCCAGAACGCGCGGCCTTTGTGCAGCGGGTCTGCGCCGAGGCGGATCAGTGCTGGGTGGAAGAGGCCCCGCCCCCGGCGGGCGGCTACCGGCAGGGTTCTTTGTGGACATAGAGGTGAAACATGGGACGCACGTTACCGTCCATTACCCAATCGTTAAACGAGGAACAGGCTGCCTTTGGCCGTTTCCGGCGGGCGCTGCGCCGTTCGGATCAGACGGCGCTGGACGAGCTTTTCACCGCGGCGCGGCAGCACCTGGCAGCGGCGGCCTACGCCGCCAATTTGCTGCCGATGGAGACGTTTTTGCTGGCCATGCTGCTGGAAGAACACAAGGAGGTCTCCCGCCTGCGGGCGCAGGTGGAGGCGCTTGAGAGCCGGCTGCTGGATGACGTATGAGGGCTGGCTGTTGGACCTGTACGCGGACGGCCCGCGGGGGGTAGCGCTGTGGCTGGTGACCGATGACGACCGGCGGGTGCGGCTGTGTCAGCGCTTTCCGGTGCGGTTTTTTGCGGCGGGGCCGGGGCCGCGGCTGCGGGCGCTGTGGCGCTGGCTGCGGGAGCGGGAACCCGCCCCTGGGCTGGCGCGCGAAGAGCGCCGCGACTTGTTTTTGGCGGAGCGTTTGCCGGTTTTGGCGGTGGAGACGGCCGACCCGGCCGGGCTGCAGCCTTTGTTTGCGGAGGTGGAGCGCGAATTCCCAGACCTGACCTATTACGACGCGGATGTGCCGCTGACGGTGCGGCATGCGGCGGCCTTCGGCTCGTTTCCGTTGGCGCGCTGCCGGGCCGAGGCGGATGAGCAGGGCAATGTGCGCGCGTTTGAGGTGCTGGAATCCCCCTGGGCGCTGGACCCTGCGCCGCCGCCTTTGCGCATTTTGGAGATCAATTTGCCGGAGGGCGACCCGCAGCGCTGCCCGCCGACCCGCCTGGAGCTGCGCTTTCGCGCCTGGAAGCAGAGCTACCCCTGGGTGGCGGGCAGCGCACCGGCGGCCTGGCTGCGCGCGGCTTTGCAGAAGTTGGATCCAGATATTGTGCTGACCGATTACGGCGATACCTGGCTGCTGCCGGAACTGCTGCGGCGGGGGCAGGCGCCGCTGAGCCGCGACCCGGCTTACCCGCTGCGCACCGTGGAAGAACACACCTATTTTTCCTATGGGCAGATCGTGTACCGCGGCCAGCAGGTGCATCTCTATGGACGCGTGCACATTGACCGCCAAAACGCCATGCTGTGGCGCGACTATGGGCTGGAGGGCATTTTGGAAAACGCGCGGGTGACGGCTTTGCCCATTCAGGCCGCGGCGCGCATTTCTCCGGGCACGGGGATTTCCTGCATGCAGATGCAGACCGCGCTGCGGGATGGGGTGCTGGTTCCCTGGCACAAACAGCAGGTGGAGCAGCCGCGCAGTATGCTGAGCCTGATCCAATCCGATTTTGGGGGGCTGGTGTACCAGCCGCGCATGGGGCTGCATTTTGAAGTGGGCGCGATTGATTTTGTGTCCCTGTATCCGGCGGTGATGGTGCGCTGCAATATTTCGCCGGAGACGCAGGCGCGTCCGCTTTCACAGCCGCCCGCGCCCAACCCCGGCCTGATCCCGCGCACGCTGGCTCCGCTGCTGCACAAACGCGTGGCACTGAAAACCTGGGCAGCCAAACTGCCCGCCTGGGACCCGCGCCGCAAGAGCATTCGGGCGCGCACGGCGGCGCAAAAGTGGCTGCTGGTGGTGTGCTTTGGCTATTTGGGCTACAAAAACGCGCGTTTTGGGCGGATTGAGGCGCATGAGGCTGTGACGGCCGGGGGGCGCGAGGCGCTGCTGCGCGCCAAAGAGGCCGCGGAAGACCTGGGTTTCGCGGTGCTGCATTTGTATGTGGACGGACTGTGGGTGCAGCAGGCGGGCTGCCGCACGGCGGAGGATTTTGAGCCGCTGCTGGCCGAGGTGACGCGGCGCACGGGGCTGCCTATCGCTCTGGATGGGGTCTACCGCTGGGTGGCCTTTTTGCCTTCGCGCGGCAACCGGCGCGTGCCGGTGGGCAACCGTTATTTTGGCGTGTTCACGGACGGCAGCCTGAAGGTGCGCGGGCTGGATGCGCGGCGGCGCGACACCCCGCCCTGGGTGACGGCGGTGCAGATGGGACTGCTGGAATGTTTGGCGCAGGCTGTCAGCCCTGAAGACCTGAAACCAGCGGCGGCAGAGGCCTTGGGGCGGCTGCGGCGGGAACTGGCGCGGCTGCGCGAGGGCAAGGTGCCGCTGGAGGAGCTGCTGTGTGCCCAAAAGCTGAGCCGCCCGCTGGAAAAATACACCCACCCTTCGCCCGCGGCGCGCGCCGCAGGGCAGCTGCAGGCGGCGGGCAAACGCACAGCGGCGGGGCAGCGGGTGCGGTTTTTATATGTGCGCGGGGAGGAACGGGTGTGGGCCTGGGACCTGCCGCAGGATTTTGACCGGCGCTGCCTGGACGTCGGCATGTACCGCAAGCTGGCGCTGCGGGCGGCGGCCGATGTATTTCAGCCGTTTGGGATTGAACCGGAGGAGTTATATGCGCTTATGCACAACGCAGCCAGGGTGCCTTTGTTTCCGCTGCCGGTTTAGGGGCCGTGCGCAGCGAAAGTGGGCTAGCCGTCCAGCAAGATTTCGTCTTCGCCTGCGCTCGCGGAAGCCTGGGCCTGCTGATCCAGGATACTGCGGTCTTTGCCGATGGCGGCCTCTTCGAGGGCCTGTTCCACCTGCTGTTTGAGGGTCTGCTGGTCGGGGCGGTTCTTCTTGCCCAGGCTCTTCAGACGGCTGAGCAGCGATTGGGTCATGACGGCGGTGAGCTTCTTGAGGCTCTCGTTGGAGAGGCGTTCGCCTTTTTCAAACCAGATGGCGGCGGCGTAGCCCATGACCACCGTGGTGGAAGAGGCGATGGCAGCGGCCAGCAGCCAGCCGGGCAGCCCGCCCAATTTGCTCAACTGGGCGAACAGGCTGCGGCCCAAAAAGCCCAGGCCAAAGGTGACCGCCAGTTCGCGTGCGCGGGCGGCGGTGATCTTGTAATTGTAGATGCGGGCGATGCCCAGCACCATCATGGACTGCGTGACCAGCAGGGGGCCGAAATCCAGGATGGGCAGGGGGATGAGGGCGATGGCGGCGGCGATGGAGGCGGCGGACACGATGGAACGCCAGGCCAGCTGCCAGCGGTACTGCGGCAGGGCAGCCCCCAGGGCGGCCACAATCCCCGGCTCGGTGGCGGCGATGGACAGCAGCACTTTATCCAGATTCTCGCCGGTGCGGGCCACCACAGGGATGATCTGTTCGGGGGTCAGCTCTAAGTGCTGGGCGGCCAGCTGCAGGACGCGCTGAGATTCTTTACGCACCAGATCAATTTTGTTGAGGACGACGATGTAGGGCTTGCCGTAGCCGAGCAGGGTCTGATACAGCTCCAGCTCGGTCTGCTTGATGCCCTGGATGGCGTCGAAGACGATGATCAGAAAATCAGCCTCGCGGGCGGCCTGCAGGGCCTGTTCTTGTTCCAATGCGCCCACATAGCCGACCGCATCCGCGCCGGGGGTATCCACCACGTTAAACAGGCCGGCGTCGGCGCTCTGGTTGGTGCGGGTGGTGCCGGGAAGCGGGCTGACTTCGGCGCGGTCGTGCTTGTTTTGGATGAGCAGGTTGTAGAGGGTGGACTTGCCCACGTTGGCCGGGCCCACGATGGCCACGCGGTGTTTGGAGCCAAACGTCATCTTGATCTGATCCGCCGAGAGCTTGACCAGCACGCGCAGCATGGCGGAATCGGAGGGGAAGCCGGTGATGAGGGTTTTCAGGCTGCGCTGGTCGGCAGGGGCTAATGAGTCCCAGACGGCGTTAAACACCTCGCGCGATTTGGGCGGAAGCTGGCGGATGATGGGGTTTTCGCTGCTCATGGGCACCTCTGCCGGGGGGCAAATTACTCAGCGCGGACGATGGCCACCGCATCCAGGGCGATATCACCGGTGGCGTTGGCGGGAATGGCGATCTGGATGTTGATGGGCACGGGCTTTTCGTAGATGCGCGGCGTGGTGAACTGGCCCAAAGAGACCCACTGCCCGCCGCGGAACTCAGATTGGTTGACGGCGATGTTGGCGCTTTCCAACCCGTCGGGGGTGACATCCTCGTTATTAATCTGCACGCGGTACGAGACCTGACCGGTGGCGTGAGAGGCGGGCAGCCAGACGAAGATCTCATATTTGGCCGCGGCGACCGGTTCGTAGGTTTCCCAGGTGGCGGTGATTTCCGTTTCGGGGTTGATCACGTACTGATATTGATCTTTCCACGACAGGGCGTCGGATTCCGAATAGATCACCTGATTGGATTCAACCCGAGCAGCCAGGTCGTCAATCAGGACGGTTTGCTGGGCGCGGCGCGGCAGGCGTTCCAACATGGCCTGGGCCGTGGCCGGGTAGGGCACAATCAGCACGCGGTCCACCGCCACGATGGAATTTTCATCGCGGTTCTGCCAGCTGGCAGCAATCGTCAGCAGGTCGGGGCGGTCGAGGTTGTAGAGGCCGATGCTGCGCCACAGATCCTGAATTTGGGGCGGGTTGCCGCGCGAGGATTGGTACTGGAGCGAGGCGGAGCCGAAGATGGGGCTGAGGGCCTGCCCGCCGAGGGACACGGTGAAGTCCAGGCTGCCGCCGGAGCTGAAAACGGTGTCGAGCACATAAACTTCATACAGGCCGGGGCTGAGGGGTTTATCCGTTTGCCATTGGATGGAGGCCGCGCCGAAGGTGGCGTAATAGCGCTCGGTGAGTTCCTTGCCCAACTGCTGGGCGATGGTGTCCGAAGAAATCCACTGGGGATTGTCAAAAGACGGGTTGACCTGGGCCTGATCCTCATTGATCACCACGGCCGTGCCCCGCAGACCGGGCAGAGCCGGGTCCAGCAGGGAGGCGTCGGGAATTTGATAGGCCGACGGCGGGTAGGGGGTCAGCGTGGCGGTGGGCTCGATGGTGGGGGTGGAGGTGATGGTGGGGGTGCGCGAAGGCCGCGGCGTGGGGGTCAGGGTGGGGGGAGCCGGGGTGGGGGTGTAAATGCCGCGGGCCAGTTGGTCGAGGGTGGGGAAATTTAGCCAGAGGAGCAGCGCCAGGGTTAAGACGGCGGCGATCCAGCTCAGGAAGGCCCAGCGGCGGACGGGGTCCGCGGAAGGGGATTCCGGAGCGGAAGGTGGGGTGGCGTTGTCGGGGTTTAATGTCATACGAATCGAATCCTATTTTGATTAGACTGCTGAAACCCAATGATACTATATTTTCGACAATTCCCCTCAGAGGATTTACGTCCTGGATGCAGCGGGCAAAAAAACCGCCGGGGGCTGGCTTTGGCCCCCGACGGGTGAAAAACAATGCAAATGCAAAGGCTTAGGTGCGGTCTTCCTCGCCCGGCTTGAGTTTGCGCAGGGCATCCCACAGCGGGTTGATGCCCAGACGGTTGGAAAATTCGATGATGTTGCCGTCCACATCGCGCAGGGGCAGGGGCGGGTTGGATTTTTGGGTGACGAGCGAGCCGACAACCATGCCGATGATGGACACGATCAGCGCGGGCACCGAGCCGATGTAGGCCGCATCCCAAACGGCCACTTCGTAATCGCCTTCGCAGACCACCAGGGTGATGGGCAGCAGCACCACCAGGGTGAGGATCAGCCAGGTGGTGAAACCGGTCACAAAGGCGGTGACGGCCCCCACCAGATTGGCGCGCTTCCAGTACATGCCGAAAGCGAAGGAAGTGAATACGCCTACCAGCAGCACCGTCCAGGAGAAGGTGGCCAGCTTGTAGATGGTTTCAGCGTAGAGAGCCAGCAGCAGGCTGACGGCCCCCATGCCGACCACGCCGATGCGCGTCCACAGCAGTTGGGCTTTGCCGTCCATTTTCTTGTTTCTGAGGAAGGGCAGAATGTTTTCGGAGACGATGGACGCGCCTGCCAGGATGGAGGTATCAGAGGTGCTCATCAGGGCGGAGGCCAGGGCGGCGATGAAGACCGAGGTCAGGATGGGCGTGAGATATTTCATGGCCGCGGAGACCAGCACGAACTCGGTCTGGTCCACGGTGAGGTTGGGGTTGAGCACGAACATGCCGATGCCGATCAGGGGGGAGAGCACGCCAAAGCCGATGTAGAGGGCCGAGGCCATGTAGGTGCCCCACACCGAGGTGGCCTCGTTGCGGGCCGACATGGAGCGCTGCATCAAATCCTGGGCGGCGATGGAGCCCAGGCCGACCGCCATCCAGGCCGCCAGCCAGTAGGTCCAGCCCAGCAGGCCGTCGTACCCCAGGTAGCCTTCGCCGGAGATGGGCAGCAGGGTGAAGGGCTTGGAGGTGAACATGGAGCCGGCGTTGGCCACCAGCACATCCCAGCCGCCAATGGCGCGCACCACCGCCGAGAAGACCAGAGTGATGCCGCCCGCGGTGAGGAACATTTGCATGAAGTCCAGCAGGGTGTCGGCCCACATGCCGCCCATGAGGGTGTAGACGGTGACGATGGTGGCCACCAGGATCATGCCCGCGGCCACCGGCCAGCCGAAGAGGGCGTGGACGATGTTGCCGCCCGCCACGATTTGAGCGGCCGTCCAGCCGAAGTAAGTGACAAGCTGCACCAGGGAGATGAGAAAGCCCATCGTGCGGCCGTAGCGGTGTTCAAAAAAGTCAATGAGGGTCAGATAACGCGCGCGGCGCATGAGACGGATGAAGAAGAAGCCGGAAATCAGCAGGCACAGGCCCGCGCCAAAGGGGTCAAACACCACCCCCTGAAAGCCGTACTGGTAGGCGTTGGAGCTGGCCCCCATGAGCACTTCGGCGGCGAACCAGGTGGCCATGATGGACGCACCCGCCAGGTAGATGGGCAGGCGGCGGCCAGCGACGATGAAATCGGTGGCGCTGCTGACTTTACGCGAGGCGTAATAACCCACTCCCAGGCGGATGGCGAAGAAGACGGCGATGCCGAGCAGTACCAACCATTGGTACTCATATCCAGAAATGTCCATACGATCCCTCCTGACAAGATTTCACAAAGAAAGCATGTAGTTTTACCACAGATCAGTCAAACGAATGGGTGCGGGCGATTTCTTCGATGACATCCGTGAGGCGATCCAAGACTTGATCCAATTGTTCCTGAGTGATGACCAGCGGCGGTTCGATGCGGATGGTGTGGGCGCTGGTCAGGGTTCCGGCCACCAGCACGCCGCGCTGGAACAACCCGGCGGCGGCCTTGTAGCCGATGGTGGAATCTTTGAAGTGCAGGCCGATGAGCAGGCCCTTGCCGGTGACCGAATTGAAGATGTGGGGATATTTTTCGGCCAGGGCGTGCAGCCGGGGGAGGAGGTAATTGCCTTTTTGGGCGGCCTGTTCCCATAGGCGGTCGCGCAGGGTGACGTGAATGGCGGCGATGGCGGCGCTGCAGGCCAATGCGCCCCCGCCGGTGGTGGTGGTGTGGATGAAGGGGTTGGGATCCATCATCACCTGCCAGATGTCTGCGTTGGCGCAGAAGGCGCTGATGGGCATGACCCCGCCGCCCAGCGATTTGGCCACGGCCAGGATATCGGGTACGACTTCCCAATGTTCCACGCCCCATAATTTGCCGGTGCGGCCCATGCCGGTCTGCACCTCGTCGGCGATGAGCAGCACCCCGTAGCGGCGGGTGATTTCGCGCAGGCGCGGCCAAAAGTCGTCCGGCGGGACGATGGCCCCGGCTTCGCCCTGGATGGGCTCCATCAGCACGGCGGCAATTTCGATGCCGACCTTGGCGCAGATATCCAGCTGGCGTTCCACCGCGTCCGCGTCGCCGTAGGGCACATGGTACACCGGCCCGCCGTAGAGCGTCCCCGGCGGGGTGCGGTAATCGGATTTGCCCATCATGGAGAGGGACCCCATGGTTTTGCCGTGGAAGGCTTTGACGGCCACGATGAAGCCGTTTTTGTGCGTGTACATTTTGGCCAGTTTGATGGCGCCTTCGATGGCCTCTGTGCCGCTGGCGGCGAAGAAGCTGTATTGGATGTCGCCGGGGGTGATTTCGGCCATGAGGCGCGCCAAAACCCCGCGCAGGGGGTCAATCAGCTCCTGGCTGGGCATGGGCGCGCGCTGGAGCTGGGCGCGGACGGCGGCGACGACATCCGGGTGACTCCAGCCCAGATCCATCATGCCGTAGCCGCCCAGGCAGTCGAGGTATTCACGGCCGAGGATGTCGCGGAAGACGGCGCCGGAGCCTTTCCATTCGACACAGGCCCAATCCCCGGCCTCGGTGACGGATTTGCGGTATTCGAGCCAACCGCGGTTGAAATGTTCGGCAAAGTTGTTTTTGGATTCTTCGATGATCTGCTTGGCCTGGGCCTCCTCCACATCGCCGCCGTGGATGATCTGCAGCCAGCGGTCGGAGTAGGCGAGGGCTTCTTGAAGCGACTGGGGCATATGCGGTTTCCTCCTGACAGTTACAAAATGAGTGAAGGTGACGAATGATTCTGAATCAAAAAGCCCCCTCGGCGAGGATGAGGTGTTCCCCAGGCTCTGCTGTCCGGCTGCGGGGTGCGCTGGCGCGGGAGCGGATTGGGGGGGCTGGCCTGGAAATGCCCGTTATTCAATTCCGATAAGGTTTACCAGTTTCAAGGGGAGAGCCCTGGGCCGCGCTGCCTGGCTAGGGCTCCAGATACCATCGTTTCTTGACTGAAAAGATCATGGGAATATATGTATAAATCTACAAAATATCATACGATGGAATTCCTGAAAATGCAAATAATCATTCCGAAACGGAAAAACTTGCACCGTACACGGACGCAAAAACGCCCTGGGGAAAATAAGCCCAGGGCGTTGAAGACCGGCAGTGCAGATGCGGCTATTCGTCCGCGGTCAGCAGCATCACCGACAGGCTGGCGGGGGGCAGATCCAGGCGGATATGCCCGCGGGCGCGCGTTTTGGTCAGCTCAATTTCACGGCTGCGCACGGCGTGGGGCTCGTCAAAGCTGTTCACCAGGCTGGGGTTGGGGGCGTTGAGCACCCAGGCTTTGGAGGCTTTGAGGGAGCTGAAATGTTCAAAGTTGACGTTGATGTGGGCGCGCTTGGCCGGGTGACGGTTGATGAAGCTGAGCACCAGGCGCGAACGGGCTTCGTCGCGGGTGGCGGCGATATCCAGATAGGGCACATTGCTGAGCGCGGCGATGTTGCCGAGGGCCTGGGTGCTGTAGGTGGGCACTTTTTTCATCTCTACCTTCAGGGCCAGTTTTTCCATATTTTGAGCCATCCAGAAGGGGTAATACAGCGGGGTGGCATAGGATTTGCGCTCGTTGGTCACAATCAGCGGCAGCACATTGACCATCTGGGCCAGGTTGGCCAGGGTGAGGGTTTTGCACTGGCGCTGGAAGACGTTCAACATCCCGGCCACATAGAGGGCGTCGCGCAGGTTGTAGTTGAGCTTATGCATGGAAGAGGCGCCGGGGGGTGGGGTGAGCCACAGGTTCCATTCGTCAAACGCGATCTGGATTTTGCGGCGAGGGGCAGCGCGCTGAATTTGCGCGGCGATACGCTGGATGATCGCTTCGGCGTCCAGCGGTGCGGCGCATACGATGTGGTGCAGGGCGTCGGGGTCGTAGGATTCCTGCCAGCCGCTTTGGTCGGGCTGGTAAAGGTGGAAGGAGAGGTAGTCGATCTGGTCGGCGCAGCGGCTGAGGACGGTTTCATTCCACAAGCGGCCGGGGTCGTTGGCCTGATCGGTCAGAACTTTATCGCCGACGGCCACAATTTGAATCTTGGGGTCCGCGGCGCGCATGGCGGCAGCAAAAGCGTTCAGCCGCTCGGCGTATTCTTCGGCGCTGGTGTGGCCCACCTGCCACTGCCCCCAGACTTCGTTGCCGACGCCCCACAGGCGCACGTTGTAGGGCTGGGGGTGGCCGTTGGCGGCGCGGCGGCGGCCCTGCTCACCCGTGGGCGGTTCGTTGCAGTAGGCCACCCAGCGGGCGGCTTCTTCGGGAGTGCCGGAACCGTCGTTGACCACCAGGAAGGGTTCGGCCCCTACCTGGGCGCAGAATTCCATAAATTCATCTGTGCCCACCTGATTGCTCTCATGCGACTGCCAGGCGGGGTCAAAGCGGGCGGGGCGCTGGCTGCGCGGGCCGATGCCGTCTTCCCAATGGTAGCCAGAGGCAAAGTTGCCGCCGGGGTAGCGGATGACCGAGGGGCGCAGGTCGCGGATCAGACGCAGGGTGTCGGGGCGCAGGGCTGAGCCGTCCTGGTTCCAGATGCCGCCGTAGATGCAGTTTTCCAGATGCTCAATGAAGTGGCCGTAGGCGTGCGGATGGATGGGACCGATGACCTGATCGGCGTCCACGCTGGCTTCCACCTGCATGGGGCGCTGCAAAAAGCGCGGCAGGCGCAGGGCAAAGCGACGCGGAGCGGCAGCCGCCGCGGCGGCGGGGGCAGAACCGGAGGCCTGTAAGGTGAAATCCAACAGGCCGGCCTCGTGGGTGTGCACGCGGATGCGCAGACGGCCGGTGCCTGCCGGGTGACCGGCCACGCTGACGGTGAGGGCCACGTTGACCGGCAGGGAGAAAGGCGTGCTGGCCGAAACCCAATGGGCGGGGGTGGGGTCTGGCTGACCTTCCAGCCGCAGGGTGACGGCCTCCAGGGGAATATCCTGATCGTCCACGGCCAGTTGAAAGCCCTCGATGCTGGCCGGGGCGAAGGTGTTTTTGATGACGAAAGAGAAGCCTTCCGGCGTGGACTGCAGGGAGCCGGGCAGGTACAGCTTGCGCAGTAAAAATTCAGGAATGGCGGGCATTAATCCTCCGAAGGGGAGATCATGGGGGTGTTTTTGCGGGGTAAGAAGAACAGGGGCACAGCCGCCAGCAGGGTGGCAAAGGCGGCCACCTGGAAGAGCAGCGGGGTGGGGATGAAGCCGGCTTTGCCGTCAATCAGGGTGGGGATGCCGAAGGTGCTGCCCAGCCAGCCGCCGGTGAGCGCGCCCAAAATTTGCGGGATGAGCACATAAAAGAGCACGTAGATGCCGGCAAACTGACCGCGCTGATCCTGCGGGAAAAGGTCTTTGGTCCAGGCCATGGTGGCGATGGTCCAGGCGGCGGTGGGGGCCAGCCAGAGGATGCCGGTGAGGGTGAGGGCCAGGAAGGAGCGCGAGAAGGAGAAGAGCAGCAGCCCGATCATTTCGGCGACGACGGCCAGCATGGCCATGGGCCAGCGGCCCCAACGGTCTACCAGCAGGCCGATGGGGTAGGCCAGGAGCATGCCGCCGACCAGAATGGCGACGGCCACCAGGATGGAATATTGGAGGGTTTCGAGTTTAATGTAGTGCTGCAAGTAGATGAGCAGGTAGGGGAAGAACACGTTTTGGGCGGCGGTAAAGAGGGTGACGGCCGAAAGCACCAGCAGGATGCGGCGGTTGCGGCGCAAATTGGCCGGGCGGAAGACGGCCACCATCTGCTGGGCGTAAGACCCTTCTGGCTTGGGCCCGGCGGGGGGTTCGTGAATCAGGCGGCCGCTGATCAGCCCCACCAGGAAGACAAGGGCGCCCACGCCGTAAAAGAAGGCCGGGTAGCCCACGGCTTCAATCAGGAGGGGCGCGCCGCCGTACACCAGCAGCACCGACAGCCATTTCATGATCTCCAGCGCACCGGTGACGCGGCCGCGGTTTTGCTCGGTGGTCACATCGGTGACGTAAGCATTGAAGGCGGCGTCGTTGGCGGTGGAGCCCCAAAAGGTCATGATGCAGTCGAAGAGGATGGCCATAGCGATGGCCAGACCGATGGGGTGAAATTGGGCGGAGGTGGGGTAGAGGGCGGTGAACACCCCCCACATCAGGTAGCCCGCCAAAAGGTAAGGACGGCGGCGGCCCCAGCGGCTGCGGGTGCGGTCGCTGAGCGTGCCCATAAAGATAGAAGTCAGCGTAGCCACCAGGGCGGTGGCCGACACCATCCACGAGATGGGCCGCGGGTCGGGGGTGATGTGGTTATACAGGAAGGTGTTAAAGAACTGGTTTTCCACCGCCCAGGCGAGCTGGCCGGCAAAACCCAACAGCAGCAAGGCCGCCCATACACGGCGGGTGAGCCAGGGGGAAGCAGAGGGGGTTGAGGTCATGAGAACCGTTCCGTGAGAGAGAGGGTGGGCGAGCTTGCAGCCATAGGGTAATTATAGATGCATTGGGGCAAAACCGGCGGAAGCAAAGGCGGTTTTTCGGTCTGGTATGAAACCTGCATCTTAACCTGCGAACCCTGTATCTGCTGAGAGGAGCGCAGCGAAGCATGAAACAACCTCTTTTTAATTCCCTTTTTCAACCGGCCGGAAAAAAAGTGTGGGTGTGGGCCGCACTGGGCTTTTTATTGGTGCTTTTGCTGGCGGCGGGCGGACTGCTGATTTGGCGAGGGCAGGGGGGGCCGGCGCTGCCTCACCGCATGACCGCCCAACCCGATGACCCGCGGGTAGGGGCGATTGCGAAAGCGCTGCAGGCCGCCGCAGAAGGGCGAGAAGAGCTGCTGGCGTTCTTGATTTACGATGTGAGCATTGATCATGTGACCTTCAGCGATGACGGGCGCACGGCGCTGGTGTGGCTGGCCATGCGCGAGCGTGAGACCGGCGAGGTGGTGGCCGGGGAGGCGGGGCTGGCCCTGGCGCGGCTGGGGGATGCGCCGGAGGAATGGAAGATCACTTTGCAGGCCGACGCGGACTGGGCGCAGGTGCTGGCGGACGTGCCCGAAGATCTGCTCAGCGCGGAGGAGCGTGCCTTTTATCTGCCCAAAGAGCAAAAGGCGGCCAAAGGAGGACAGGTTTTCCGGGGGTACAAACTGCCCTGGCCGGCGGGGCGCAAGGTGCGCGTGAGCGGCTCGGTGGGGCATGTGTACGTCTACAAAACCTGCCCGACCACGTGCTTATACGCCTTTGATTTTGCCGACGGCACCAATTTTCCGGTGGTGGCGGCGCGCGGCGGGCGGGTGAAATACGCCGTGTGGCAGTACCCCAACGGCAACACCAAACATGCCAATTACCTGGTGCTGGAAGACACCAGCACCTCGCCGGTGACCTATCAGGTCTATTATCACCTGGCCCAAGACAGCATTCCGCCCGCGCTGCGCAGGGTGGGGGCCGAGGTTTTGCAGGGGCAGCTGATTGGAGCGGCGGACGACACCGGCGCGAGCACGGCCTCGCATCTGCATTTTCATGTGCACACCAACCAGCATTTGTATTGGGGCAGCTCGGTGGACATTGTGTTTGATGAAGTGCAGACCAACGGCGGCCGCCCGCGCACCTGCGTGGAGGCCAACACCTTCCCCTCGATGGGCAGCCAATGTCAGCCGGGGAACTGGTATGAGAGCGCCAACGGCGACGCCCAACGGCCCACCGGCGGGATTGAAAGCCCCAAGGAGAAGACCCTGGTGACCACGCGCAAGCTGACCGTCAAGGGCTGGGCTAAAGATGACCGTGAATTGGAGAACACCCAGTTTTTGATGACCTACACTGGTGAATGGGCACCGGTGGGCAAGCCCCAGAGTGGGGGGCAGGTTCAGGTGACGCTGGATTTGTGCAAGCTGGGTGTGCCCGACGGGCCTTTCCTGCTGGCGGTGGATGTACGCGACCGGTCGGGCAAAAGTTCCGGCCCCACGGGGCAGGTGATGCTGGAAAAGCAGTTTAACTGCGCCGGGCCCACCCCGACCCCCACGGCCACCCCCAAAGTGTGCCAGCCTGGGGCAGAGCAAGTGGGGCTGTGGGCGGAAGAGAATTACCGCGGGGACTGCCAGGTGTTGGGGCTGGGCGAATACGCCAAAGCTAAACAGCTGGGGATTGGCAACAACACGACTGAGTCGCTGCGCGTGGGGGCGGGGGTGATGGCCCTGGCGTACGCGGAAACGCAGTTTGGCGGGCAGGAAGAGGTCTTTCTAAAGGATTGGCCCAGCCTGGAGGGCAGCGTCCTGGGGCCGGATGCGATTTCATCGCTGAAGGTGGTGCGGCGGCCCGACCCGCCCGCCCCGGCTGCGCTGAGCGCTCCGCTGGGCAAAGACGGCCAACCCCTGCGGGAGGACGAGGCAGTGCGGCTGGAATGGCCGGCGGCGGCGGGGGTAGAAGCCTACCGCAGCGTACTGAGCGGCCCGGACGGCTGGGAGAAAAGCCGCGACTGGGGCCAAGAGACCGCCTGGAAGGTGGGTAAGCTGGCGGCGGGGAGCTATCAGTGGACGGTGTGGGCGCGCAACCGCGCGGGCGAAAGCCGGGCGCAGATCGAATTCCGCATTTTGGCGGTGGATCAGCCGCCCGCTAGCAGCCTGGTTTCGGTGGAGGGGGCGGCGGTGGCCAGTACGGCGGCTATTCTGCACTGGCAGGTGCTGGAAGGCGAGGAGGATCTGGACTACTTTGAGATGCGCTACCGGCGCGACGGGGGCGAATGGACGCTGTGGCCGGAAAAGCCGGACGGCGGCGCGCGGCAGATGTGGTTTTTGGCTAAAACCGACGGCTTGTATGAATTTCAGGTGCGCGGGGTGGACCGTGCGGGCAACGTGGAGGATTTTGGCAGCAGCGTCGTGCAGATGACCCTGGAGACAATGTGCGCCGGGGTGGACGACAACGACGGCTGGCAGAACGCCGTGCCGGTGGCGGTTGGCGAGAGCTGGGAAGAGAACCTTTGCCCGCGGGGGGATGTGGATTGGGTGGTGTTCCCGGCGCAGGCGGGGCGGCGTTACCGCTTCAGCGCGGCTTCGGTGAGCGGCGGGGCGGCGGTACAGATTCAACTGCTCGCTACAGATCATCAAAAAGTGCTGGGGGAGGCGCGGGCAGCCGATTTTAAACAAGACGCCAGCCTGGAGTGGAGCGCGCCTGCGGACGGCCTGTATTACCTCAAGATCCAGCCCATTCACCCCAACCTGGCTGGCAAAGGTGTGAATTACCGCCTGAGCATCGAAAGCCTGGGGCAGGTGCTGGTTCCGGCGCTGGCCTGCAGCGGGCTGACCTTGCCAGCGGCCTGGTGGCTGGTGCGGCTGGCCTGGAAACGGCGCAGAGAAGCGCAGGCAAAGCGCGCCGAGATGGGCGATATCTGATGAAAGTGATTAATCATGTGCTATCTTTCACTATCAGGACGCTGTTGGTCTGACATATAATCATCTTAACCCCCAAATCCAACATTGGGTGAGTTTTGGCTGCTCAACCATCTTCCATCAAAAAGGACAAGGAGTGACGATGAAAAAACACAATTTTAACCCGGGACCATCCATTCTTCCTCAATACACGATTGACGGCACGGCTGCAGCGATCAAAGATTTCATGGGCACTGGCCTCTCAATTCTGGAAGTTTCTCACCGCGGCAAAGAGTTCGATGCGGTGATGAATGACAGCGTGGCATTGGTGAAGGAAGTTCTGGGTGTGCCGGAAGGTTACGCCGTGCTCTTTGTGGGCGGCGGGGCCAGCACACAGTTCTTCCATGTACCCTACAATCTGTTGGAGAAGAAAGCCGCCTATTTGAAGACCGGCGAATGGGCCACGAAAGCCGCCAAGGAAGCTGAACTGTTTGGCGAGGTCGTGATTGTGGCTTCTTCGGAAGACAAGAACTTCAGCTATGTTCCCAAGGGATACGTGATCCCCACCGATGTGGATTACTTCCATATCACCACCAACAATACCATCTACGGCACCGAAATCATGACCGACCTGGTTTCGCCAGTGACACTGGTGGCGGATATGTCATCGGACATTTTCAGCCGGCCGGTGGATGTGGCCAAATATGGTTTGATCTACGCCGGTGCGCAGAAGAACCTGGGCCCGGCGGGCGTGACGCTGGTGATCGTGCGCGAGGATCTCTTGGGCAAGATGACCCGCAAGATGCCGAAGATGGTGGATTACCGCACCCACATCAAGAGCAATTCGATGTTCAACACCCCGCCGGTGGTGAATGTGTATGCCTGCATGCTCACCCTGCAGTGGCTGAAGAACAACGGCGGTTTGGCGGCCATGGACAAGATCAACGCGGCCAAGGCCGAACTGCTCTATGCTGAAATTGACCGCAACAAGTGCTTCATGGGCACGGCGGCCAAGGAAGACCGCTCGCGCATGAATGTGTGCTTTGTGATGGCGGAAGGCTACAAAGAATTGGAAGCGGAATTCATCTCGTTTGCCTCCAGCAAGGGCCTGGTTGGTATCAAGGGCCACCGCTCGGTGGGCGGCTTCCGCGCGTCGCTGTATAACGCCCTGCCGTTGGAAAGCGTTCAGGCGCTGGTGGATGCCATGCGCGAATTTGAGGCGTCTCACTAGTCCCTGGGAAACCGGGCTTTTCAGGAAAGGTGCAGAGATGACCAAAGTTTTGGTTGCAACCGATAAGCCGTTCGCCAAAGTGGCGGTGGCAGGCATTCGCAAAGTGGTGGAAGCGGCCGGGTTTGAGCTGGTGCTGCTGGAAAAGTACACGGAAGTGTCGCAGTTCCTGGCGGCGGTGGCGGACGCGGATGCGCTGATTGTGCGCAGCGACCTGGTGACGGCTGAGGTTTTGGACGCGGCCAAGCAGCTGAAGATCGTGGTGCGGGCCGGGGCAGGCTTTGACAATATTGACCTGGAAGCGGCCACGAAGCACGGCGTAGTGGTGATGAACACCCCCGGCCAGAATTCCAACGCGGTGGCTGAGCTGGCGTTTGAGATGATGCTGTATCAGGCGCGCGGCGGTTTCGCGGGCAAGAGCGGTTTTGAGCTGCGCGGCAAGACCCTGGGCCTGCATGCGTTTGGCTACGTGGGCAAATGCATGGCGGCGATTGCCAAGGGCTTTGGCATGCAGCTGTTTGCCTATGACCCCTTCCTCTCGGCGGAAGACATCGCCAAAGAGGGCGTCACACCGGTGGCTTCGGCAGAAGAACTGTATGAGAAATGCCAGTATGTGTCGCTGCACATGCCGGCCAATGCCAAGACCAAACTGAGCATCAACCACGCGCTGCTTTCGCGCATGCCCAAGGGCGCCACGCTGGTGAACACCGCGCGCGCGGAAGTGATCCACGAAGAAGATTTGCTGCGCGTGTTCGAAGAACGCCCCGACTTTGTGTACCTGTCGGACGTGGCCCCGGTCTGCAAAGCGGACATTGAAGCCAAGTACCCCGGGCGCTTCCTGTTCACGGCCAAGAAGATGGGCGCGCAGACGGAAGAAGCCAACACCAACGCCGGCATCGCTGCCGCGGAGCAGATTCGCGATTTCATTGTGAAGGGCGACAAGCGCTTCCAGGTGAACAAGTAAGCGTTAACGGCTGTCAACGGATTATCGATCCCCTCCCCACCTGCGGGAGGGGATCTTTTTTGCCGATCCAGGGGAGAGGGTATAATGATCTGCATCTACGCGGGCAGAGGGAGCTGAAATTTGCACAAGGCACACGCAGGCAAAATGGGTTGGTTGAGCTGGTTGGCGGGGGTGAGCGCGGCGCTGACCGCGGCGGTTTGGGTGTTAACCACCCCTCTGCCGCGGGTGGTGGGGCTGAGCGCGCGCTATGATTTAACCCTGGTTGTGCCGGCCGCGCTGATTTTGCTGACGCTGGCTTTCCGGCTGCGGGGCGGGTGGGGGCAAAGCGCGGCCCTGGGGCTGACTCTGGTGCTGTTTTGTCTGCCGCTGGCGGGGCTGTGGGCCAGCGGAGCAAGCGAATCGTACACGGTGGGGGGGCTGCTGCCCTACAGTGATGCACAGGTGTATTACCGCGATGCACTGCGCGTGACCGAGGGGGATCTGCTTTCGTCTTTTTCGGCGCGCCGGCCGCTGTTTCCGGCATTTTTGGCGGGGGCGCTGGCCTTGAGCGGGCGCAACTTGCAGGCGGCCCTGGCGCTGACCGCCCTGGTGACGGCCGTCAGCTGCTGGCTGGCGGCGCGGGAGACAGCGCGCACCCACGGCAGCCTGGCCGGGGCGGTGGCGTTGGTGGGGCTGTTCCTGTTCAGCCGCCGCTTTGCCGGAACCACCATGACCGAGAGCCTGGGGCTGGCGCTGGGGGCTTTGGGATGGGGGCTGCTGTGGCGCGGGGCGGCGGAAGGCCGCTTGTGGACGATTGCGGCGGGGCTGGCCCTTTCGGCGCTGGCGCTTAACGCGCGCGCGGGGGCCTTCTTCACCCTGGCGCTGTGGGTGGCGTGGCTGGGGGTATGGGGGGTGAAGGGCTGGCCGCGCATTTTCGGACGGGCGGCGTTGGGGTTGGCGGCGGTGGGGCTGGCCTTTGGGGCCA
>DAIOUB010000013.1:0-6999 GCA_036751735.1 Levilinea sp.
GGGAAGCCGGGGATGAGGTTGAAGACCGCCAGCATCAGGTTGATGCGCGCCAGCCAGGCGGCGGGAACGGATGCTTCGGCCAGCCAGCCCTGGGTGAAGAAGGCTGCCGCGCCGAAGATGCCCGCCAGGGCCAGGCTGACGGCGGGGCCAGCGGCGGCGATACGCAGCTCGGCGCCGGGGGTCTGCGGGTCGCGGGTGATTTCGGCCACGCCGCCAAACAGGAACAGGGTCACGCCGCGCACGGGCACCTGATTGCGCAGGGCAAAGTAGACATGCCCCAGCTCGTGCAGCAGCACCGAGGCGGCGAAGAGCAGGCTGGCAGCGGCGCCCAGCGCCCAAAGCAGGCCTGGGGCAGCCCCCGGCAGGCCTTCTGCCAGCACGCTCCCGGCCAAGGACCAGGTGACCAGCCCAAAAATGATGAACCAACTGAGATCCAGACGAACGGGGACTTTCCAGATCGTCGCGATTTGTATGCCGTTTCTCATTTCCTGCCTCCTTTCGAGGTACTGAACCCAAAGTTTTCAACCGTTAAGGATTTGAATATTTATCTTAATTTTCATAATAATAACGGATGCGAAACAGAAATTCAAGATAAAATGGGGCGAATTTATACATTTCTTATACAAGAACTTTGAGGTTTTCACCCCGGAATGCCGAGAGACGGCCGCCTGGCTGTGTCTGCGCGGGGAGCGCAAACCCTGGTCAGCCTCTGGCTTTTCAGACCCCCGAATCTATGGTACAACGGTGCGTAAGCGGTACATTTTCTCCTGCGGAGGGATCGGTCATGCGAGTTGGATTAATTGGCAGCGGCGGACGGGAACATGCTCTGGCACGGGTTTTGGCACACAGCCCGCACCCAGAGCGGTTGGTGGTGTATTCCAACACCCCCAACCCTGGAATCCGCCCTTTGGCGGGGGAATGGATCAAGGGCAGTTTGAACGACGCTCAGGCCGTGGCGCGGGCCATGCTGGCTGCGCACGTGGACCTGGTGGTGGTGGGGCCGGAAGCGCCCTTGAACGCGGGCGCGGTGGATGCGCTGCGCGCCGCGGGCATCCCCAGCGTGGGGCCGACCCGATCTCAGGCGCGCCTGGAAGGCGATAAGTTCTTCATGCGCGATCTGCTGCAGCGGCGGGTGGGGTGGGGCGCGCCGCAGTGGTGCCTGGCCCGCAGTCGGGCCGAGGTGCTGAGCTTTCTGGAAGTGGTGGGCGAAGCGGCCGTGAAGCCTTTGGGTCTGACGGGCGGCAAAGGCGTGCAGGTGATGGGCGTGCATCTGCACGACGCTCAGGAAGCGGCCGCCTATGCGGACACCTGGATCCAAAAAGACGGCAGCGTGCTGTTGGAAGAGCGCCTGGTGGGCGAGGAATTTTCGCGCATGGCGTTTGCCACCGACAGCGGGGTCTTCCCCATGCCCGTGGCCCAGGACTTTAAATATGCCTATGACGGCGACCAGGGGCTGATGACCGGCGGGATGGGGGCGTATACCCTGGCCGACGGCGGCATGCCCTTCCTGCTGCCCGAAGAATTGGCCGAGGCTGACCGCCTGATGGTGGAAACCCTGGCGGCCCTGGCGGAAGAGACCGGCCAGCCCTACCGCGGCATGCTCTACGGCCAGTTCATGGTCACGGCCCGCGGGGTGCGCCTGATCGAGTACAACACCCGCTTCGGCGACCCCGAGGCGATCAACCTGTGCGCGCTGCTCGAATCGGACGGCGTGGAGCTGTTCTCAGCTCTGGCGGCGGGCAGTTTGCAGGTCGGGCAGGTGCGCTTTGCCCCGCAGGCCTCGCTGGTGAAATATCTGGTGCCCCAGGCCTACCCCGGCCCGCTGCCGGGGGATGTGTACTTTGATTTTGACGCGGCCCGCGCCCGCAAAGCCGGTTTTGAGGTGATCGTCTCCTCTGCCGCGCTGGAAGAGGGACGCTGGAAGGCGTTGGGCTCGCGGGCTTTGGCGCTGGTGGGGCTGGGCGAACACCCCGGGGCGCTGTGTGAAAAAATGGAAGCGCTGCTGAGCGAGATGGAGCCCCCCGAACTGCGCCACCGCCGCGATATCGGCGCTTATGCCACCCTGGAGACCAAAGCCGCGCGCATGCGCGCCCTCAGGCCGGTGCCATGATCAGCGCGCAGGATCTGCAGCGCGCCTGGCTGGCTGAGCTGACCGCCGCCCCGGGACTGCCGGGGCGCGAGCAGCCGGTGGCGGACTGCCTGCGCAGGCTGCTGCCGCCCGGTTGGGAAACGCACACGGACGCGCTGGGCAACCTGACGGCGCTGCGCCCTGGCGCTGGGCCGCGGGTGATGCTGGCGGCGCATATGGATGAGGTCGGGCTGATCGTGCGCAGCATCACTGCGGACGGCTTTCTGCGCGTGGAGCGCCTGGGGGGCACCAGCGCACGGGCGCTGCCCGGCAGCCGCCTGACCCTGTGGACCGAAACAGGCCGTTTGGCGGCGGCGGTGGGGCTGCCCCCCGCCCATCTGGACACGGGAAAGCCGCTGCCGTTGGAAGAGCTTTTCATTGATATCGGCGCGCGTTCGGCCCAAGAGGCGGCCCAGTGGGGGGTGCAGGTGGGGGATGGGCTGACCTGGGACGGGCCTTTGCAGGCTTTGGGCGGCACACGCGTGCAGGCCAAGGCGCTGGACGACCGCCTGGGCTGCTTTGCCCTGCTGACCCTGGCCCACCACCTGCCGCCTACCCCGGCCGAGGTGCTGCTGGCCTTCACCGTGCAGGAAGAGACCATGCTGGCGGGGGGTGTGCCGTTGATGGCGGCCTGGCAGCCGGATCTGCTCATCGGCGTGGACGGCACCCTGGCCTCCGATACCCCCGATTTTCAAGTACCGGACGGCGGTATCCGCCTGGGAGGCGGCCCGGCGCTGAAGTGGATGGACGCCATCCGCGGCAAGCTGGCGGCCTTTGTGCCTGATCTGGCCCTGGCGCGGCGGCTGCGGGCTGTGGCGGCGCAGGAAAAGCTGCCCTTGCAGGACGAAGTGGTCAGCGGCATCAGCACGGCGCTGACGCCGATGGTGTACGCCGGGGCGGGCGTGCGCGCGGCGGCCCTTTCTCTGCCGGTGCGTTACCACCACGCGCCGGTGGAACAGGCCGATTTGGAGGATGCGGCCGGGATGGTGAACCTGCTGGCGGCCTTTTTGGCGCAGGCAGGGGGCGCATGAGCCCAACCCCGGCCCGTTTTGTGCTGTGTTTTTTGCAGCGCAACCGGCAGGTGCTTATGCTGCTGCGTTCCAACCCGCCCAACCGCGGCCTGTGGAACGGCATCGGCGGGCACATTGAGCCGGGGGAGACGCCGCGGGCGGCCTGTTTGCGCGAGGTGCAGGAGGAGGCCGGTTACCAACTGGGCACGGTGCGCTTCGCGGGGGTGCTGACCTGGAGCGGCTTTGAAATCTCGGACGGCGGTCTGTACCTGTTCACGGCGCAGGCCCCCGACGGCCCGTTTCGCGCCTGCAGCGAGGGGCGGCTGGCGTGGGTGCCGCGCCGCTGGGTGTGGTCGGCCCCAGCGGTGGTGTCCAATCTGCACCATGTGGCCCCGGCGGTGTTGGGCGGGGCGCGCCCGCGGGAATATTACTTCGCTTACCGCGGCGACCAAATTGTGGATCGGGCGGTGCGTTCCCTGCCGGAATGGGCCAGCCCAGACCGCCCCTGGTGAAAATAGGGGGGCACGCCTGGGGGAAATTATGATACAATTTTTTGGAATTCGAATGAGACAAAATATGTCCTCTCACTCACTTTACAGGTAACTATGGAACCCCTTTCTTTCCCCAATTTGTTGGTGCTGTTTATCACCGGGCTGACCACCGGCGGGCTGAGCTGCCTGGCCGTGCAGGGCGGGCTGCTGGCCAGTTCTCTTTCGCATCAGGTGGAGCAATCCGTGGCGGCGGCCCCGCGCCGTTCCGCACAGTTGGCCGCACCCATCGCGGGTTTTTTGCTGGCCAAGCTGGCGGCTTACACGCTGCTGGGCTTTCTCTTGGGAGCCTTGGGCTCTGTCTTTCAAATGACCCCCCTGACCCGCGCCGTCTTGATGCTGGCGGTGGGCGTGTTTATGATCGGCAACGCCCTGCGTCTGCTGAACGTGCACCCCATCTTTCGCTTTTTCAACCTGGAGCCGCCTAGATTTTTGACGCGCTACATCCGCCGCAAGGCGCGCAGCGGCAGTGAGGGGCTGCTGGCCCCTGTGTTCCTGGGCGCGCTGACCGTGTTCATCCCCTGCGGCGTGACGCAGACCATGATGGCTCTGGCGGTGGGGGCGGGCAGCCCCTGGGCGGGGGCAGCCATCCTCTTCGCCTTCACCCTGGGCACCAGCCCGGTGTTCTTCGCCGTGGCCTTCTTAACCACCCAACTGGGCGCGCGCCTGGAAAAGAACTTCCGCATCTTTGTGGCCGTGGTCACTTTGATTTTGGGTCTGGTGACGGTGGACGCGGGCCTCAGTCTGGCGGGCGCGCCTTTTGCCGTCAGCCGCCTGTGGCAGGCCAACAGCGCCGCTCCAACCGCGGCGGCGGCCCCCGCGGACGAGAACGCCCCCCTGGTCTTGGAAGCCCTCAACGACGGCTACGCGCCGGAGGTGCTGCTGGCCAAAGCCGGACAGCCGCTGGAGCTGCACGTGGTCACCAACAACACCCGTTCCTGCTCGCGGGCCTTTGTCATTCCGGCGCTGAAGGTGGAAAAGCTGCTGCCCGCCACCGGAACCGAAATTATCCAGATTCCGCCGCAGACCGCCGGAACGGTGATGCCCTTCACCTGTTCGATGGGCATGTACGGCGGCCAGATTCGTTTTCAATAAGGAGGCCGCATGCGCACGGTTCGTTTTCAAGTGGCCGATATGCACTGCGCTGCCTGCGTGATGCGCCTGGAGGGGCTGGAGGATGAGCTGGAAGGGGTGGAACGGGTGGAGGCCAGCTATCACCGCCAGCAGATGGAAGTGACCTTTGATGAGGCGCGCCTGACGGTGGAGACCATTGCCGCGGCGGCGGCCCAAAAGGGCTATCCCATCCAGTTGATCGCATAAACCTGACGCTTCTCCCTGCGGGGGGAAGCGTTTTTTTACGCGTCTGCCCAAACGGGTAGGTTTGCGGTTTCGCACCAAGCGGGATATACTAAAAGCACACCTGGCAAGCCTTTCGACCTTCACCGGCCAGCGTTGGCCGGGGCTGCCGCGGAGCTTGCCGCCTGGCGAGGAGTGTTATGCTGCCGCTGCGCGATACCATCCATTCTCGCACGTTCCCCATCGTCAACTGGCTGCTGATTGGGGCCAACGCCCTGGTGTTCTTCTTTGAAATCAGCCTCAGCGCCCCGCGCCTGGAGGGTCTGATTGCCCGCTACGGGCTGATCCCTGCGCAGATTGACCTGCTCAACCCCCTCACCTGGCTGCCCTTTGTGAGCCACATGTTCCTGCACGGCGGCTGGTTCCATTTCCTCAGCAATGTGTGGATTTTGTTCATCTTTGGCGATAACGTAGAAGACCGCCTGGGGTCGGGGCGATATTTGCTGTTTTATCTGCTGGGGGGTGTGGCGGCGGGCGGGCTGCAGACGGTGGTCAACCTGGGCAGCACCATCCCGGCCATCGGCGCCAGCGGCGCGATCGCGGCGGTGATGGGCGCGTATTTTTATTACTTCCCGCAGGCGCGGGTCATCACCCTGATCCCGGTGTTTATCATCCCCTGGTTTGTCGAAATCCCCGCGGTGATCTTTTTGGGGGTCTGGTTCGTGTCGCAGTTATATTCCGGCTTTCTTTCACTCAATACGGCGGGGGGCATGGCCATGGGTGGGGTGGCCTGGTGGGCGCATATCGGCGGCTTTGTCTTTGGGCTGCTGCTGGCGATGATCCTTTCCCCGCGGCGGCGCGCCCCGCGTACCTACGCGGATGAGTATTACCCCTGGTAAAGCCTGGATAAGGAGCGTGTATGGATCTGCTCAATTTGTTTTGGATCTTTCTGGTCATCGCCGCGGTCACGCCGGTGATCCGGCAGCGCATGTTAGACGCCAGCCGTCTGCGGCTGATGCGCAGCCTGGAAGAGAAGCGCGGTTCGCGCGTCATCGCCCTGATCCACCGCCAGGAGAGCCTGTCTTTTTTGGGCTTTCCCATGGCGCGCTACATTGACATTCAGGATTCCGAGGCCATTTTGCGGGCCATCAAGCTCACCGATGACGATGTGCCCATTGATCTCATTCTGCACACCCCCGGCGGGCTGGTTTTGGCGGCGGAGCAGGTGGCCAACGCCCTGGCGCGCCACCCCGCGCGCGTGACGGTGCTGGTGCCCCATTACGCCATGTCGGGCGGCACGCTCCTGGCGATGGCCGCGGATGAGATCATCATGGACGAAAACGCCGTCCTGGGGCCGGTGGATCCGCAGATTGGCCAGTATCCGGCGGTGTCCATTCTGGCGGCGGTGGCTCAAAAGGATGTGAACCGCGTGAAGGACGAGACCCTGATCCTGGCGGAAGTGGCCCAGAAAGCTGTGCGTCAGGTGGAGGCCACGGTGGGGCGGATTGCCTGCTGCCATTACACCCCGGAGGCGGTGGAAAAGCTGAAGGAAGCCCTGGTTTCGGGGCGCTGGACCCACGATTACCCCATCAGCGTGGAGGAAGCGCGCTCTTTGGGACTGAATATTTCCACCGAAATGCCCGCGGAAGTCTACCGCCTGATGAACCTCTTCCCCCAGGCGGCGGCGCGGCGCCCCTCGGTGGAGTATATCCCCATGCCCTACCCCACCCGCCCGGCGGCTCCGGGGGCGGGCGAGCGCAAGAAATGAACGGTTGTTTGAAACTTTTGTGAAAGGGAATCCCATGAGCGATTTGTCCCCCAATTTGGTGGATGTGAACACCGCCACAGAAAGCGAACTGCGCGGCGTGCGCGGGATTGGCAAAGTGCTTGCGCAGCGCATTCTGGCGGAGCGGCCTTTTGCCGCGCTGGAGGATTTGGCCCGTGTTTCGGGGCTGAACGCGGTGAAGGTAGCTGAACTGCGCAATCAGCTGACCGTGTCGGCGGGCGCACCCGCGGC
>DAIOUB010000013.1:7099-8490 GCA_036751735.1 Levilinea sp.
TTTGCCCAAAGCGAGCTGGAAACCCAGCGCGGACGGCTGGAACGGGTGGAGGCCCTGGGCGGGCGTGTGTCTGCCGTGGAACAGAGCCTGGATGAAGCCCGCCAGAGCCTGGAACGCGCCCAAGCAGACCTGGCGGCTTTGCGCCAGGAAACGGATTTGATGAGCGATCGGGTGGCGCGGGCCGAAGCGCGTACGGAGACCTTCCAGCGTTTCCTGGAAGGTTTGCAGCGCGTCCTCAGCGAACTGCCGCCCCTGCCCTGAGGGGAGGTTCTATGAGCATGGAAACTTCAACACCCCCGGCGGGCGGCTCTCCTTTGGGACGGGCGCTCTTGGCCTTTCTGCGCGCTTTGGGGCGCCTGCTGCTGATTTTGGTGGTGACCGCTGGAATCGTCACCGCCGTCTATCTGGGGGCTGAAAAATTAACCCGCGAGGTGAACCGGGCCGCAGTGCAGGCCCAAACCCGCATGGATCAGCTTGCCGCCCGTCAGGCGGGCGACCAGGCCCAGGCGGCCACGCTGCGCGCGCAGCTGCGGGCGGTGGAATCCACCCTGCAGGCGGGCGAGGCGGCCCGCGAGGGGCAGGCGCAGGAGCTGGAGCGCGTCCACACCCAGGCGGCAGCCCTGCAGGGCACCGCCCAGGCCAATCTGTGGCTGGAGACCGTGGTTCCCTATCAAAGCACGCAGATTGGGTCGCTGATCCTGACCTCAGAGGTGGGGCAGGCCGCCCTGGACGAGCTGCAATTGCAGCGCATCTGGCAGACCGCCCTGCTGCGCGTGGATCTGGCGCGGCGCTGGACGGCGCAGGCCAATTATGGGCTGGCTGTAAACGAAGCCCGCGCCGCACGCGACCTTTTGGCCGGAGTGGACCCGCTCACTCTGCCAGAGCCGCGCGCGGCTCTGCTGCGCGCCTGGCTGGAACGGCTGGACGGCGTGATCAGCGAACTGTCCCAAAGCCCCTGGCTGGCCGCGCAAGACCTGGAAGCCGTCTGGAATCTGATGTCCGCCGGGTGGGATGCCATGCAGCCCGAGGCCGCCGAACGCGGAGCCAACGCCACACCCTGGCCGACGGTGACACCCGACCTGGGCCAATACTCCGCGACGCCCTGGCCAACCCTGACGCCCGATCCGGCGCAGTTTTCTGCGACCGTCACCCTGATTCCCACCTGGACCGCCACCGCGGTGATCACCCCAACCCCTATCCCCTAGGAGGGCCGAATGACCGAAACCTTGGAGCCAAAACCGGAAGAAACCACCGAAAAAACCGAACTGACCGCTGAGGGTGAACTTCCCGTACAGCCTGAAACGGGGGAGATCCCCGCGGATGCCGCAGCGGAGGGCGAAGCCCTCACCCAGTCCGAAACGAGCGAAAGCCCGGCGGCGGAGGAAGCCCCC
>DAIOUB010000013.1:8590-34276 GCA_036751735.1 Levilinea sp.
AAACCGCCGTTCTTTCGGCGCGTGATGGGCTTTTTATTCAACCCGGAAACCCGCCTGGGGCGCGGGATGCGCGCCGCGGTGCGCATCGCCGGGGTGACGGTGGGCCTGCTGGCATTGGGGTTCCTGGCGGCGGTGCTGCTGTTATGGCGGCCCAGCCAGCAGACTCTGGAACGCACCCAGGCGCAGTTGACCGATACCCAGGCCCAGCTCAGCACAGCCAAAGAAGAGGCCGCCAGCCTGGAAACCCAGTTAACGACGGCGCGCGCCGATAGAGACCAGGCGCAGAGCCTGGCTGCCCGCAGCCAGACGCGCGCAGGGGTGCTCAAGGTGCTCTATGCGGTGACCACGGCGCGCATGGCCCTGGAACGCCGCGATGGGCAGATGGCGCATAAATCTCTGGAGGACGCCCAGGCGCAGCTGAACGAAAGCCTGCCCAGTTTGCAGGCGCTCAGCCCGGCGGACGCGGAGCGGATTGCCAGCCGCTTGGATCTGGCCCGCAGCGAGCTGCCCCGCGACCCGGCCACCGCCGCCACCGATCTGGAGATTTTGGACCGCTGGCTGCTGGAGCTGGAGGCCGCCCTGCAATAGCGCGGCGCAGAATGCACATAAAAAATCCCCGGCCCGCCGCAGCGGTCACCGGGGATTTGTTTTCCTCAAAACGAGGGAGACTCAGGGCAGATGCCAAACGGTCATTTCGTCAATGCGCACGGTGAATTCGGTGTCGGCGGCAGGGTTGACGAAGACGCCGAAGGCGCCCTTGGTGTAAGACGTGTCGCTGACGCTGCCGACCTTGATGCCGTTGACGTACAGGTCAAACTGGTTGCCGGTGGCCATGACGCCCAGGCGGTTCACCTGGTCGGCGCCGGCGTTGATGGCCTTGTCGGCCTTCCAGTAGATCAGCATGGTGGCTTTGCCCTTGGGCTTGGCCTCGCCGTCCCATTTCCACACGGCGAACTTGCCCTCGCAGGAAACGGAGAAGAGATAGCCGCGTTGGGGGTCGCGCAGGTTGGGCACGCGGAAGATGATGCCGTAGTTGTCGGTCTTGTCGCATTTCTGCGGGGCGGCCGTCATCTCGATGTACATATCCGGCACGGAGTCAATCAGCGGCAGCCGCCAGCCGGAATCTTCGGTGAGGCCCTTGAGGAACATGGAACCGTTCTTGAAGGCCACTTCGGTGTAATCGCTGGCGCCGGTGGGCCACACCCAGGCGTCGGCGTCGTCCAGGGGATCCTGCGAGGTGGGTTTGCCCAGGCGCGCGCGGGGGTCATCCGGGGGGATGACAGTGGCCGTGGGCGTGCCGCCGGGGGTCAGGGTGATGGGTGCGGTGGGGCTGCCGGGGGTGCCGGGGGCCGAGGTGGGGGCCGCGGTGGAATCTGGGCTGCCGCCGCCGGACTGGTTCTCTTCGGTGGTGGGCGAGACTTCGGCTGCGGCTTCTTCGGTGGCGGTGGGTTCAACCGTCTCCGTGGGCTGTTCCGTTGCGGTGGCCGTGGGCTCCAGGGTGATTTCGATCACTTTGGGTTCGGTCGGCTGGCTGGTGGCGGTGGGCGGCTCGGTGGGGCCGGGGGTGTTGCTGGGCATGCCGGTCAGGATGGCTGCCACCTGGGTGGCCATGTCGCTGTCAGACATACCGCCAGCCCCGCCGCTGCAGCTGGCGAGCAGCACGGCTGCCATGAGGAGCAAGGGCAGAATCTTCTTCATAAGCGTATCTCCTTAAGTGTGAGTTTCCGTGCGCGCCGCAACCAACCGGCGTAGGCTGGATGCGTGCAAAAGGCGTGCCAGGGGCGCGGATGAGCCTACAATTTGTAGCCGATCATGCGCAAAAAGCCCTTGCGCCATTCGATTCCATCTTGCTGCTCGATGCCCTGGGGCTTACTGCCGTCAATCACTCCCAAAATGCCGCGGCCGCCGTCTTGCTCGGCCACGATCACCTGGGTGGGGTTGGCCGTGGCGCAGAAAATGCGGCAGACCTCGGGGACGTTCTGCACGGCTTTGAGCACGTTGATGGGGTAGAAGCCGGATCCCAAAAAGAGGATGAAGCTGTGGCCGGCCCCCACCGCCAGGGCGTTCTTCTGCGCCAGGGCGATGAGATCGGGGTCGCTGCCGCTCCAGCGCACCAGACAGGCGCCGGAGGCTTCGCAGAAAGCCAGCCCAAAGCGGATGCCGGGGACGCTGTTGACCAGGGCTTCGTGGATGTCTTCGACGGTCTTGATGAAATGCGACTGCCCCAGGATGAAATTGATCTCCTCAGGCTTTTCGATGGGAACGAGGGATAGTTCCATACAGCTCTCCTGTGAAGCGAATTTCTACTGCCTATATTCTACATGGGTGTGCCCCAGGAAACAAGACAGAAACGGCCTGCTTTGCGTATATCCGTTCTATGAATCGCTTTCCGGGCGCAGTTCGGGTACAATCGGCGCATGAACACTTCGCTGGAATGCCGCTGGTTGGGATGCGTGGAGTACGGCGCGGGCTGGGAGCTGCAAAACCAACTGGCCGCGGAAATTGCCGCGGGGCAGCGCGGGCCGGTTCTGCTGCTGCTGGAACACCCCCACACCTACACCCTGGGGCGGCAGGGGCATGCTGAACATTTGCTGTGGGATGCTGAGCAGCTGCGCCAGCAGGGGGCCGCGGTGCATTGGGTGGACCGCGGCGGCGACATCACCTATCACGGCCCCGGTCAGTTGGTGGCCTACCCGCTGCTGCGTTTGGCCCCGCCGGGTTGGGTGGGCGAGCGCCTGCCGCAGGCCGATTTCACCGGCTATCTGCGCCGCCTGGAGGCGGTCATCATTCACCTGCTGGCGGAATACGGCGTGGAGGGGCAGGCGCGCCCCGGGCTTACGGGGGTGTGGGTGCGGCTGGCGGGCGGGGAATGGGGGAAAATCGCTTCCATTGGGGTCAAGGTGGATGCGCGCGGGGTCACCCGCCACGGCCTGGCCCTCAATCTGGCCCCGCAGATGCATTACTGGCAGGGGATTGTGCCCTGCGGCCTGGCGGGCGTGCGCATGACGGCCCTGGCGGAGCTGACGGCCGCCCCGCCGGACACGCAGACGGCGGCGCAGGCTTTGGCGCGCGTGTTTGCCCGCGTGTTTGACCTGCCAACGGTGTGGGCCGAGAGCGAGAGCGAAAAATAAAGACGACCCAGCGGTTGACGGGTCGTCTTTATATGGATGCTGCGGTTCAGGCGTTTCAGTCGCCCAGGGAAAGTTCCATCTCGACGGCTTTGTGCTTGTGGCCGTTGTTCTTGGCGCGCATGGCGTCTACACGGCGCTGCAGATAGGGCACGAAGTAGCCGTCATAGCGTTCTTGTAATTCGGGAATTTTCCAATCGTTGCCGGTGATGATGTGGCGGCATTTCTCGCTGCCGCACCCGCACACAAATTCGTCGTAATCCGTGCTGTCGCACATGGCGTAGTCGAAGCAAACTTCTTCGTTTTCACGGATGTCCCGCATGGCGACCATGCAGATCTGGCCGCTCAGCCCAGCGTTGGGATCACAGGAATGGTTCACGTAATCCGCCGGATCCCCTTCCACCAATGGAAGCAGGTAAATGTGATCTTCTACTTGCAGACCATGCTGCGCTCGTTCGGCGGGGATGTGTTCGAGCATTTCTTCGGTCACAACCTCACCGCCCCACACACACAGGATCTCACCTGCGTCAATCGCCTCTCGGGCGAACAATCCATAGCTGCCCTTCTTTGGGCAAGAACGTAACTCCATCTTGGGAGACGTGTAGGAAGAGGTGGGAAATTTTTGCATTCGAGCTCCTTTACCTGAAATCTAAGAGTTTGCCGGTGGGGACGTTGCCTTTCGACAGTTTGGGGGACATAAATCTTCCTTTGTTAAACACGGGTCAGGTGAGGTTTTGCACAAAGAGATGTGTAGGCAAAAAAAATAGTGACCCTCCCCACCCGCGAACGGGGGCAAAGAAGATCGCTATAGGGCAAAACCCAGACGATACGTTATTATAGCAGAACTGCGTAAAATGACAATCTCTTTTGGAGATTGATTTTTTAACAAATCTGTGAGGTGTCAGCGCACTTCCAGGCCGGTCAGGCGGCTGAGCCCCCAGCGCAGCAGGGCCGCGGGTAAGATGAGGGCGGCATGGATGGCCAGGCTGATGCCGAAAACGCCCGCCAGGGCGTGCAGCCCCTGGTTCAGGCGGGGGGCCAGATGCGCCAGCATCCACTCACCCGCCCCGGCCAGCACGGCCAGCCCCACCAGCGCCCCCAGCCCCAAAAAGAGCGGCAGCCAGGCGCGCCGGTCGGAGGCCGAGGGCAGCATGGTGCTGCTGACGGTGAGGGCCAGGTAAAACCACAGCCAAAAATCGGGGCGTTGGGGAATCTCTTTCAGCCCCAGCCACAGGCCGTTCCATTCTCCAGCAAAGGCCAGGGGCGGCAGCGCGCCCAGCCCCAGCGGCCCCAACCCCAACCAGGCGGTGACCAGGGCGCCGGTGATCAGCGGGGCGGTGCCGATAGCAGCCTCGCGCAGCACATCCGCCTGCGCGGTTTCCACGTAGCCCAGGCGCAGCCGCCCGTCGGGCAGGGCCTGCGGCAGCAGGGAAAAACTGCCGGTGCGCACCCCCAAAAGCCGCGCAGTCAGGTAATGGCTGCCTTCGTGCAGCAGCACACCGGGGAAGAACAGCAAAGAAAAAAGACCCAGCGCCACCTGCGGGCGCCGGGTCAGAAGCAGAAAAAACGCTTGAATTTCGCGGTGCAGTCTGCGCTGAACCCACAGGAAGGGCAGGAAACAGGCCAAAAGCCAGATCACGCCGTCCCAGGTGGCCAGGCTCACTGCGCGGCTGCCTGCACGATCTTGATGAAATCGGCGGGTTTCAGGCTGGCGCCGCCCACCAGGGCGCCGTCAATGCCGGGCATCTGGAAGAACTCAGCGGCGTTTGCGCCGGTGACCGAGCCGCCGTAGAGCACGCGCATGGCGTCGGCGGCGGCATTGCCGAAGACTTCCTGCAGGGTGGGGCGGATGATGCCGTCCACCACGGCGTTGGCGTCGCTGCCGCTGGCGGCGCGGCCCGTGCCGATGGCCCACACGGGTTCATAGGCGATGACCAGGCGGCCCACTTCTTCCACGCTCAGGCCTTCCAGCCCACCGCGCACCTGCCCGGAGACGACTTTGTAGGTCTGGCCGCTCTCATTTTCCTGAAGGGTCTCGCCCACGCACACAATGGGGGTCAGGCCCGCGGCCAGGGCGGCCTTCAGGCGGCGGTTGACGGTTTGATCCGTCTCGCCAAAGTAGGCGCGCCGTTCCGAATGGCCGAGGATGACGTACTGGCAGAATTCTTTCACCATCGCGGGAGCCACCTCACCGGTGAAGGCGCCGGAGGCTTCCCAATGCATATTCTGCGCGCCCAGGCCCACCGGCCCGCCCGCCAGAAGTTCGGCCACGGTGCTGAGGGCGGTGAAGGGGGGGCAGATCACCCGTTCCACCGTTTCCACCGCGCGCAGACCCGGCAGCATCTCGCTCACCAGGGCGCGGGCTTCGGCCGCGGTCTTGTTCATTTTCCAGTTACCAGCTACAAAAGGTTTTCTCATCACACATTCTCCCTTTCTATGGAGTTTAGATTTGTAAATCAATAGGTCAGTTCAGGCTCTGCTGGGTCTCTTCGACCAGTTTGAGCAGCCAACGCGGCAGTTTTTTCGAATCCTGCTGCATCATTTCCAGGGCGAATCGGGCGGCGTCCACATCGCCCAGCTTGATATTCAGCTCGGCTTCCACCAACTGTACTTCGGGGAACTCGCGCAGGATTTTGGGCGTATCCAGGGCTTCTTCCAGGTCTTGCTGGGCGGTTTCCAGGCTGCCGTGGTGCAGTTCATAGCGGATGCGGGCGGCGGTCAGCAAGGGATCATCCGCGTTGAGGGCGAAGACCTCATTGGCCGCTGGGTCTTTGGCCGCCTGAAAGACGATCTCGTGGGCGGCAGGCAGTTTGAGCAGGGCCAGATCCCCCGGCAGGCGGCGTTCTTTTTCCAGTAAAAAGAAGGAACCCAGCACCCAGGCATTCCGTTCGCGGATCACCTGAAAACCCTGGTCGTAAAAGGTGGTGTCCCCGGCGGCTCTGGCGCGCATCTCGCTGAGGTGTTCGCGGGCTTTCTGAGGGTCGCCCTGATCCCAGGCGTTGATGGCCTGCCGCAGCGCGTTCAGGGCGGCCTCGCGGTCTGCGGTGGAGATGGTGGGGACGGGGGTTTGGCTGGGGCGGTTATCAAACAGGGCGTACAGGGTGGCCATCGCCTCCGGCTCAAACTGATCCGGCATGAGGGTCAGCAGACTCTGCGGGTTAAAGTTGGGATGGTTGATGCTGGTGGCCATCGCCTGGCCGGTCTGCACCTGGGCGACGAACCCATCCGTCTCCAGGATCATGGAGCGCAGCGCCATGAACACGCACAGCACGATGATCACCAGCAGGCTGATGCCGCAGCCCAGCACCCAGCCCTTTGCACGGCGCTTTTTGGGTGCGTCCACTTCCAGCGAGACGGACACCTTGGCGGCAGGCTCCGCTGCGGGCGCCGGCGCGGGGGTGGGAGTGGCGAACAGGCTGGGGGCGGCCTGGGTGGCGTCCAGCCCCACCTCGCCCGCCAAAAGGTCTTCGCCGCCGGGGGCAACCGCTGCGCGGTAGGCTTCGATCAGGCGGCTCATCGAGGCAAAGCGGTCCAGCGGATCTTTAGCCAGGGCCTTGAGCAGCACGCGCTCCACCGGCGCGGGGATGTCGGGATTAGCTTCGCGCGGGAGGGGCAGGGGGGTATAGATATGATCGTGGATGATGGCAAAGGGGGTGTCGGCGTTGTAGGGTACGCGGCCCACCAGCATTTCGTACATCATCACGCCGAAGGAATAAATATCGGAGCGCGCGTCCAGATCGGGCTTGGAAAGGGCCTGCTCCGGAGACATGTATTGGGGCGTACCCACCATGCGGTCGGCGGTCAGGCTGCTTTCGCCCATTTCTGCCATGCGCGCCAGGCCGAAATCGGTCAGGTAGAGGTGATTGTCCTGGGCGACGAGCACGTTGGAGGGCTTGATATCGCGGTGGAGCACATTTTGCTGATGGGCATATTCCAGCGCGGCGCCCATGGTTTCGATGATGCGCAGAATTTCGCTCTGCGGCAGCCGCCCGCGCTCCAGGCGGGCTTTGAGGGTTTCGCCCTCGATGAATTTCATCACCAGATACGGGCGGCCTTCGTGTTCGGCAAAATCGTAGATGGGCACAATGTGGGGATGGTCCAACCGGGCCACCACGCGGGCCTCACGCTGAAAGCGCGCCAGGAAGCTGGGGTCTTCCATGAAAGCCAGATGCAGGACTTTGATGGCCACGTAACGGTCGAGAGCTGCATGGTAGGCTTTAAATACCGTGGCCATGCCTCCCTGACCCAATTGCTCGGTCAGACGATAAGGCCCTACGGTTTCACCGATAACAAAGGGCATGAGCAACCTCCTGCAGCGGTTGGGGGAAAATGAACAGGGCGAGCCTGACAGTAGATTTTACCAGAAAGCGGGCCGAGTGGGCGGGAGACATCCTGCCGACAGCATTTCTTCTAGGAAGGCCTGCCAGGTGGGGTTGGGCTGCCAGATTTGGTGCACATCTTCCAGGGCCTGGGCCAGGGGCAGCCCCTGGCGCAGCACGCGGTAGAGGCAGACGAAGACGGAAACGCGCATGTTCATGGCGCAGTGGGCGAAGATTTTCTCCTCGGGGTGCGCTTCCAGGGCGGCGAAGAAGGCGCGCAGATTTTCGGCGCTGGGCTGTTCCCAAATCACCGGCACGGCGTGGTAGGCCATGCCCAGTTGGCGCACAAGTTCGGCTTCCTCTGGGATGGCGTTGGGCGATTCGGGCACGGCCAGATTGATGACCACCTGGTAGCCCGCCGCGGGCAGGGCAGCCAGCTGTTCACGGGTGGGCATGCCGCCCGTGCCCAGGCGCTCGGAAATCTCCAGGTAATTAATAATGTGCATCCACAGCGGCGCAGCCATCTCAGGCCGCCTTTTTGCCAAAGACGGCGGGCAGCAGGGGCAGGGCCAGCAGGTTGAAGGCGGCAAAGGCCAGGAAGGCCATCTGGAAGCCGATGCTGTCGGAAAGGAAGCCGCTCAGCCCCAGGCCAATGCCCTGGCCAATGTTGGTGACGGCCATCAGAATGGAGAACATGGAGGCGGCGATCTGCGGCACGGTGAAGCGCATGGCCAGGGCGAAATACAGCGTCTGGTAAGCCCCATAGGCCAGCCCAAAGAAGGCCACCAGCACCCACGCCAGGGCGGCGCTGGGGGTGAAGGCCAGCAGGACGATGGCGCCCAGGCCGACGGCCATGCAGATCAGCGCGGCGTTGCGGTGGCCCACCCGGCTGTATAACTGGCCGCCGGTGGCCCCGCCCAGCACCACCCCCAGGCCCCAAACGGTGGTCAAGAACCCGGCCGTACTGAGGGAGATGTTGAAAGTGGCCTGCAGGAAGGGGTTCACCAACTGGTTGGCTCCGGCGATGATCAGGAAGAAGATCATCCCCAGGCCGGCCAGGGCCAGCACCCGGCCTTGCTTGAAGGCGCGGAAGGCGCTCCATTGGAACTGGCGTTCCACCGGCTGGGCTGCTTCGCGCACGCCCAGCACCAGCACCAGCGGCAGCAGGGTGAGGGCCGCCAGGCTCCAGAAGACCGCGCTCCAGGAGACGTGTTGGGCCAGCAGCCCCACCAGCGAGGAGGTGACGATGACCCCCACCGCCCGCCCGCCGACCATGAAGCCCTGGATCGTACCCTGCTCCGCTTCGGGGGTGGTATCCAGCGCCAGGCCGTCGGTGCAGGTGTCATAGAGGGCCATGCCCATTTGCAGCACGAAGGCCAAAACTACAAAGCCCCAGTAATGTTGAGCGGGGTCAATCCACGGGGCCAAAATCAGACACAGGGTCTGAACAAGCAGGCCCAGCAGGATGTAGGGCTTGCGGTGGCCCATGCCCAGCAGGTTGACCCGGTCGCTGAGCATGCCCAGGAAGATCTTGATCACAAAGGGGATCAGCGCGATGGTGGCGAAAATGGACACATCCGTCATGCTCAGCCCTTTGGAAAGAAAGTATAGGGCGTTGAGGGCGGTGAAATAGGCCAGGATGGTTCCCTGGGCAAAATACAGCAGCCCAAACATGGCGTAGCGGACGGTTTTGGAAGTGTGCATGGGATGAATCTCCCTGAGGTGGGGTGAAATCAGCGCGGATTTGCCTTGCGCTGCTGTTGATTATACCGGCGGGCGCGGTTTTGGACGGCAGAAATGGGGGGTGCGCTTTTGTAAATCAGATAGAAATCATCTATAATTTAGCCGCGCATCATTCAGCCCGATTGGAGGAGAAGACAATGAATCTGGATCAGACGGCCCGTGTGGAACAGGTGTTGGCGGCATCCCAGGCCGATTCCATCGCCGCGGAGGCGCGCGCCAGGATTGAAGTGACCCTGGAAGGCGTGGTGGGGGATAAGCACTACGGCTTTACCCGCCCGGCGGACGCGCGCACGCCCTGGTATCCGCGCGGAACCCCCATGCGCAACAGCCGCCAATTGACCATCGTGTCGGTGGAAGAGCTGGCGGAAGTGGCCAACGCGCTGGGTATCCCCGCGCTGCTGCCCGAATGGCTGGGGGCTAACCTGCTCATTTCCGGCCTGCCCCATCTGACCCAGCTGGCGGTGGGTACGCGCCTGTTTTTCCCCGGCCAGGCGGTGCTGGTGGTGGAGGGAGAGAATGCGCCTTGCCGTGTGGCGGGGGCAGAGGTGAACCGCCACTTCCCCGAACAGGCGGATCTGGCGGGGGCCTTCCCCAAGGCGGCCGTCCACCGCCGGGGGATTGCCGCCTGGGTGGAGCGCGCCGGGTGGATCGCCGCCGGGGATGTTTTTCAGATCGGACGCTGAGGCGCGAGCTGAATTATTGCGCCGTCCAACCGCCGTCCACCAGCAGCACCGTGCCGTTGACCATGCCGCCGGCGGGTGAGGCCAGGTAAATCACCGCGGCGGCCACATCCGCGATGGTGCCCACATGCCCGATGGGCAGCCGATCCAGCACTCCGCGCAGATAGTCGGGGTTATCCAGGCGTTCGGCGGTGCCAGGGGTGTAAATGAAGGTGGGGGCGACGGCATTGACGGTCACCCCGCGCGCGGCCCATTCCAGGGCCAGCACTTTGGTGAGCAAGTTGACGCCGCCTTTCGAGGCGCTGTAGACGGCGTGTTCGCGGATGCCCACCACCCCGGCCTGGGAGGACATGTTGATGATGCGCCCGTGCCCCTGGGCCAGCATCACCCGCCCGGCGGCCTGGGCGCAGAAGAACAGCCCCTTCAGGTTGACATCCATCATCTCATCCCATTCGGCTTCGGTGACTTCCTCGGCCTTTTGGTTGGAACCCAAACCGGCGTTGTTGACCAGCACGTCGATCTGGCCAAAGTCGCGCTGGACGGCCTGCACCGCGCTTTGAATCTGGGCCAGATCGCGCACGTCCAACGCGTAGGGTTGGGCTTCGCCCCCCGCGGCGCGGATTTCGGCGGCCAGCCCTTCCAAAGCCGGCAGGCTGCGCGCGCACAGGGCCACTTTGGCCCCGGCCCCCGCCAGCGCCTTGGCCAGGCCGTACCCGATGCCCTGGCTGGCCCCGGTTAACATCACCACCTGACCGGCCAGGCTGAAATTGGGCTGAAGTTCGCTCATGGTTATCTCCTTTTGGGCGGTGAAATCCTCTGCATCCATTGTACAGGCGAACCATAAAAAACAGGGCAGGGCTGTCTGCTCCCTGCCCCGTTGGGGGGACTACGCCAGAAGAAGGCTTAGAGCATGCCGCTCACCAGGGCCAGCAGCAGGCCGCCGGCGATGACCGAGCCGAGCTGTCCCGCGGTGTTGGAACCCATCGCGTGCATGAGGATGAAGTTGTTGTAATCTTCCTGCTGGGCCATCTGCGCGGAAAGCCGCCCGGCCATGGGGAAGGCGCTGATGCCGCAGGCCCCAATCAGCGGGTTGATCTTGCCGCGGGTGATGAAGCACATCAGCTTGCCAAACAGCAGACCGGCCACGGTATCCAGCACGAAGGCCAGCAGACCCAGGAGCAGCACCATGATGGTTTGCCACTTGATGAAAGAGGCGGCGGTCATGGTGGCGCCGATGGCGAGGCCCAGGAAGAGGGTGGTGATGTTGATCAGTTCGTTCTGGGCGGTCTTGTTCAGACGTTCCACCACGCCGCTTTCGCGCAGCAGGTTGCCCAGCATGAGGGTGGCGATGAGGGGGGCCGCATCGGGGGCCAGCACGCTGACGATGACGGTGACCACCAGGGGGAAGGCGATGACCACGCGTTTGGAGACGGGCCGCGCGGAGTATTCCATGCGAATCAGGCGCTCTTTGCGGGTGGTCATCAGGCGCATGACGGGCGGCTGGATGATGGGCACCAGGCTCATGTAGGAATAAGCCGCCACGGCGATGGCCCCCAACATTTCGGGGGCGAGTTTGCTGGCTACGAAGATGGCGGTGGGGCCGTCAATGGCGCCGATCACGCCGATGGAGGCCGCCTGGTTGAGGGGGAAGCCCAGCAGGGTGGCCAGGATGAGCGTGCCGTAAATGCCGAACTGTCCGGCGGCGCCCAGCAGCACCATGTGGGGCATGGCCAGCAGCGGGCGGAAGTCAATCATGGCGCCCACGCCGATGAAGATCAACAGGGGGAAGAGCTCGGTTTTGATGCCGGCGTCGTAAATCACCTTCATCATGCCGGATTCAACCGACATCCCCAAATTGGCCAAAATGCAGCCGAAGCCAATCGGCAGCAGCAGCACGGGTTCATATTCTTTCACCACGGCCAGGGCGATCAGGATCAGCCCGACGGCGATCATGACCGCGTTACCCCAGGTGAAGGAGGTGACCCCGCGCGAGATATCTTGCAGCAGTTGGGTAAAGTCCATCAGACCGCCCCTTAATCCGCAAATTCCATCAATACCTGGCCGTGCCGTACGGTCTCACCAGAGGCGACGAGCACGTTGGCAATTTTCCCATCGCGGTTGGCGCGGATGGCGTTTTTCATTTTCATGGCTTCCAACAGGCAGAGTTCCTGGCCGCTTTTGACCGTATCGCCGGGCTTGACCGCCACGGAGAGGATCACGCCGGGGATGGGGGCCTGGACGGATTTGGACTTATCCACGGCCGGGCCGCCCGCGGCAGCTGCGGGGGCGGCGAGGGTGGGCTCGCAGCCGGGTTCCACCGCCGCGGGGCTCAGCTCTGCGCTTTCCTCCGCGGGCCAAACTTCGAAGGTCTCACCTTCGAGGGTGGCCAGGATAGGGCGGGCGTTCAGGTCGCCGACCTCGACATCATAGGTTTGTTCATCAATTTTGACACGAATTTTCATCGCTGATTTCCTCGAGATCGTCGGTTATAAGATTGCATCTGCTGGGTCAGCTGGCCGGCGCGCAGAACGGCTTGCCAGGCGCTTAACCCGCTGGCCGGGGCAGCCGGAGCGGCGGAGCGCTGGCGCAGGGCCAGGGCCACAGACACCGCCAGGGCGGCCGCGCGCGCTTTGCGCGGGTCGGTCAGCGCGGGGGCTTCATCGGCAGCTTCGATTGCCGCGTCTTCTTCGGCGGCTTCGGCCGTTTTGCGGTCCGCGCCCAGGCGCACCATCAATTCCATCAGCCCCCACAGCGCCAGGATGGCCAAAAACACCAGGCCCATGCCGATGGCGGTGATTAACAGGGCGTTTGTCAACGCAGGTCCCATCACCAATCTCCTTTATACCGGCATGTTGCCGTGTTTGCGCGGCTGGGCCTGGGCCACTTTGGTGCGCAGGGCCTGCAGCGCGGCGATGACCAGCGGACGGGTTTCGCGCGGCTCGATGACATCATCAATGTAACCGGCTTTGGCGGAAGCGTAGGGGTTCAGGAAGCTCTTGCGGTATTCATCCGTCAGGCGCGTGCGCTCGGCAGCGGGGTCAGCGGCGGCGTCAATCTGCTTGCGGTAGAGGATGTTGGCGGCCCCTTCCGGCCCCATGACGGCGATCTCGGCGGAGGGCCAGGCGTAGTTGACGTCGCAGCCCATGTACTTGCTGCTCATGACCACATACGCGCCGCCGTAGGCCTTGCGGGTGACGATGCTCACCTTGGGCACGCTGGCGACCGAATAGGCATACAGCACTTTGGCCCCGTGGCGGATGATGCCGCGGTGTTCCTGATCCACGCCCGGCAGGAAGCCCGGCGAATCCACGAAGGTGACCAGGGGGATGTTGAAGGCGTCGCACATGTGCACGAAGCGCGAAATTTTATCGGCGGCGTCAATGTCAATCACGCCGGCCATCACGCTGGGTTCCTGGGCCACGATGCCCACGGGCATGCCGCCCATGCGGGCCAGGCCGGTGATGGCGTTGCAGGCGAAGGTTTTCTGCGTCTCCAGGAAGGAGCCGCGGTCTACCACGCGGTTGATGACTTCGTGCATGCTGTAAGCCAGCCCAGGATCCAGGGGCACGATCTCATTGAGCGCGGGGTCCATGCGCTGGGGGTCGTCCGGATTGTCTTGGGCGGGGGGATTCTCGATGTAATTGGCAGGGAAATAGCCCAGGGCTGTGCGGCACAGCGTCAGGGCGTCCTGTTCGCTGGAAGCCATGAGATGGCAGGTTCCGCTGACGCCCAGGTGAACGGCGGCGCCGCCCAGGCCTTCGAAGTCAATGATCTCACCGGTGACGGACTTGATCACTTCGGGGCCGGTGAGGAACATGTAGGACTGCTGATCCACCATGATGATCAAATCGGTGACGGCGGGGGAATAGGCCGCGCCGCCCGCGCAGGGCCCCAACACCAGGCTGATCTGGGGCACCACACCGGAATAGAGGGCGTTGCGGCGGAAGATTTCGGCGTAGCCGCCCAGGCTGTGAACGCCTTCCTGAATGCGCGCGCCGCCCGAATCAATCAGGCCGACGATGGGGGCGCCGCTGGCCACGGCCAGATCCATCACGCGGCAGATCTTGCGGCTCTGCATCTCGCCCAGGGCCCCGCCGTTGACGGTGAAATCCTGCGCATAGGTGTACACCGTGCGGCCTTCGATCATGCCGTAGCCGGTGACGACGCCGTCGCCCAGGTATTTTTCATCGCTGATGCCCAGCTCGTCCGCCTGCTGCACGACGAAGGGTTCCAATTCGTGGAAGGTGCCGGGGTCCAGGAGCAGTTCCAGGCGCTCCCGCGCGGTCAGCTTGCCTTTGGCATGCTGTTTCTCAATCCGGCTTTTCCCACCGCCCTGACGGGCTTTTTCCCGCATAGCGCGCAGTTCAAGGATTCGGGGATCTTCTTCTGGCATAAGAATTCCTCATGAAAAAATGGATTAGATCGGATCGGAGGGTCACGAAACACACCCCCCAGGGGGTATCCGCCCGCAATCATTGTATCAACCCAGGGGGGCATTTCATTAAGAGTAAAGCACTCAATTTGCCTGATATTAATCCTGAGTTGATTGGTGAATATTTCCACCCGGCGGGGCTGCAGGGGGCCTCAGGTTAAGTTACAATAGCGCTTGTGACACACGAAATTCCCACCCTTCCACGAGCGCCCCGTGCCGCGCGCACCAAAAATGTGCGGCGCTGGCTGCTCTTTGCGGCGGCAGCCGGCATGGGAGTCTGCCTGGGCCTGCAAATTCTGCTGGTTGGGGCGGGTGCCGCTGCGCCCTGGACGGCGGCGGCCTGGCTGGCGCCCAGCCCCATACCCACGATCACGTCCACGCCTGCGCCCCTGCCCAGCCCCACAGCCTTGCCCAGCCGTACCCCTCAACCGCGCCCAAGCGAAACGCTGGCTCCCACCTACACTTCGCTGCCCACGTCCACGCCGGATTCCAGCGGCTGGCGCGAATGGCCGGTGATCCCTGCGGCCAACGCGCATGCTGCGCAAATCTTCGCCCTGGGTCAAGAGCGCGGCGCCAACCCGCGCGTGTTTTCGAAGGTGGGCGACAGCAACAGCACCATGCCGTTTTTCCTGGCCTGTTTTGACCAGGGGCCGCGCGCCTATAACCTGGGGGCTTACAGCGATTTGCAGCCGGCCGTCGAGCATTTTGCCGGGTCGTTTGCGCGCACCAGCCGCGTGGCGCGCAATGGGCTGACCGCCACGGGGGCGCTTTCGCTGGATTGGGGGGAGGACGGGGCCTGTTTGGAGAACGAATCCGCGCTGGCCTGCGAATACCGTCTGTACCGTCCCAGTTACGCCTTTGTGGCCCTGGGCACCAACGACGTGAACGAAGGCCCCGCGCTGTTTGAACAGAGCCTGCGCCGCATTTTGGAATTCACCTTGGAACAAGGGATTGTGCCCATTGTGGCTACCAAGGCGGACAACCTGGAAGGGGACGAGAGCTTTAACGGCATCATCGCCCGCCTGGCGATGGAATACGATCTGCCGGTGTGGAATTTATGGCGGGCCACGCGCGAACTGCCGGGCTATGGGCTGCGCGAGGATGGGGCGCATTTCACCTATTCCCCCAGCACCGGCGGGCTGTGTCAGTTTGACCGCTGGCAGCTGCCCGAATACGGCTGGCCGAACCGCAACCTGACGGCCCTGCAGGCCCTGGACGCGGTGTGGCGCATGAGCACGCCCTGAGGCACTTTACCCTACGCTGGACGCATCAATTTTGAAAGGTGAATCTGGCGCTGAAATGAGTACAATGGCTTTAAAGGGATTCCAATTGGGGTATCCCCACGCTTTTGGTATGGATGGGAGAGGGTATGCGTAAGGCAATCTATGGATTTCTGGTATTGAGTTTACTGGTCAGCGGGTGCAGTTTGCAGCGTGCGGGGTTATCCGCCGCGCCGATCACGGCCCAGGCGCAGGCCCCGGCGGCCGCTGCCCCCACGGTCACGGCCCCAGCTCCGAAAGTTACCCCCACCACGGCGCCCAGCGCCGTCCCCACAACCGCACCCACCGCCGCCTCCGCTGAGTCCAAAAAGGACGCGGGGGTGGATGTTGGCCCCGACACTTTTCCGGCGGGGGTCAACCCCCTCACCGGTCTGCCGGTGAAAGATCTCGATGCGCTCAAGATCCCGCCCGCGCTGGTTTCGATCACCAATTTCCCGCCCTCGGCGCGCCCGCAGGCGGGGTTGTCCTTCAGCCCGGTGGTGTATGAAATGTACATCGGCGAAGGCACTTCGCGCTTCCTGGCGGTGTTTTACGGCGATTACCCCACCCTGGCGGACGCAAAAGATAAGGATCAATCCAAGAACCCCGCGGTGGGGCCGGTGCGTTCTGGCCGCAAGCCGTATGAGGCCCTGCGCAAACTGTACAGCGGCTTTTTGGTGATGGCTTCGGCGGCGGAGAAGATCGCCCGCCAGTTGAATTACGTCACCAACGTGTTCGGCAGCGACAGCGACGACATCAACAGCGCGATGGTGGATGTGACCCGCCTGGAAGAGGTGGCCCGCGCTGAGCAGAAGCGCCTGGGTGAGGTCCAATTGAGCGGGCAGCGCTACGCCTCTGTGCCGCCGGAAGGCGGCAAGGCCGGCACGGTGCTGTGGCTGCCGTGGAGCTTCTTGAACCAGGTCTTTTGGCGCTACGATGAGAAAACCGGCGGCTATCACCGCTGGCAGGACAACGCCGACGGCAGCACCTTTACCGAGATGACCGACCGCCTGACCGGCGAGCCGTTGAGCTTTGAGAACGTGGTGGTGCTGTTTGCCGATCACCACGCCGAGGCCGAGACGGTGATTGGCATTGATTTCCTGTACATCACCAAGATGCCGGCGGTGGTCTTCCGCGACGGGCAGATGTATGAAGTGTTTTGGAGCACGCGCAACGAGACTTACGAAAAGACCACCGGCAAAATTCGCCCGATTCGCTTTGTGGACGCCCAGGGAAAGCCCTTTCCATTAAAACCTGGGCAAACTTGGGTGATGGTAATTGGACGCGGAATTCAGTATAATGAAACTGTTGATTCAACCGCCTATTTTGACCTGAAAAAGAAAACCCAACCCGGCTCCGGCATCTGGACCTTCCACTATTATGCCCCGCCGGTGGAGACACCCTAACCCCCTTCTTTGCCCACTTCCCAAGGCAGCAGCGGATCTCCCCTCCCTCCCGCTGCTGCCTTCTTTTTTGAAGTCGTTGTGAAAATCCTCCGCCTTTCCGGTATAATAGAATTTCTGTCCTTCCATTGCCTGCTTAGCAAAGGGGTTGATCCGTATGCAATTCCAACTGAATTCGCCCTACCAGCCCACCGGCGACCAGCCTGAAGCCATTCAGCAGCTGGTTGCAGGCCTGCGCAAAGGATACCGCAACCAGGTTTTGCTGGGCGCCACCGGCACCGGCAAAACGTTCACCATCGCCAATGTGATTCAGCAGGCGCAGATGCCTGCGTTGGTCATCGCCCACAACAAGACTCTGGCCGCCCAGCTGTACGCCGAGTTTAAAGAGTTCTTCCCCAACAATGCGGTGGAGTATTTTGTTTCGTATTACGACTACTATCAGCCGGAAGCCTACGTCCCGGCCCACGACCTCTACATTGAAAAAGAGACGCAAATCAACGAAGAGATTGACCGGCTGCGCCTGGCAGCGACCACCTCGCTGATGTCGCGGCGGGATGTGATCATCGTCGCCTCGGTTTCCTGCATCTACGGCCTGGGCGACCCTTCGGCCTACGGCAAGGTGGTCATCCACCTGGAGACGGGGGCGATTTACCGCCGCAACGCCCTGCTGCGCCAACTGATTGAGAGCCAGTACCAGCGCAACGATCTGGAAGTGCGCCCCGGTATCTTCCGCGTGCGCGGGGATACGCTGGAGGTCTTTCCGGCCTATGAAGACCGCCTGGCCTACCGCATCACCTTCTTTGGGGATGAGGTGGAGCGCATTCTGGCGGTTAACCCGGTGACGGGCGAAATCGTGGAAACGCTGACCCAGGTGGATATTTACCCCGCCAAGCACTACATCGCCCAGGAAGACCGCCTGAAGCAGGCCATCACCGATATTGAAAACGAGCTGGAAAGCCAGCTGACGAACTTCCGCGCCAACGAGAAGCTGCTGGAAGCCCAGCGCATTGAGCAGCGCACGCGCTACGACCTGGAAATGCTGCGCGAGGTGGGCTACTGCTCCGGCATCGAGAACTACTCCCGCCATCTGGATCAGCGCGCGCCGGGTTCGGCCCCCTGGACTCTGATGGATTACCTGCCAAGCGAGTATCTGCTGATCATTGACGAGTCGCACATGACCATCCCGCAGGTGCGCGGCATGTTTAACGGCGACCGTTCGCGCAAGGGCACCCTGGTGGAATTTGGCTTCCGCCTGCCCTCCGCGCTGGATAACCGCCCGCTGACCTTTGACGAATTTGAGGCGCACAAGGGCTACACCATGTACATTTCGGCCACCCCCGGCCCGTATGAGATGAAGCTGACCGATCAGGTGGTGGAACAGATCATCCGCCCCACCGGCCTGGTGGATCCGGAGCTGGAGGTGCGCCCCACCCAGGGGCAGGTGGACGACCTGCTGGGCGAAATCCGCAAGCGGATTGAGATTGGCGAGCGCACCCTGGTGACCACGCTGACCAAGCGCATGGCCGAAGACCTTGCGGAATACCTGATGGAGCTGGGCATTAAGGTGCATTACCTGCATTCGGAAGTGGAGACGCTGGAGCGCATCGGCATCCTGCGCGATCTGCGCCTGGGCGTGTTCGACGTGGTGGTGGGCATCAACCTGCTGCGTGAAGGCTTGGACTTGCCGGAGGTCTCGCTGGTGGCCATTCTGGACGCGGACAAAGAAGGTTTCCTGCGCTCCGACACCGCCCTGATCCAGACCATCGGACGGGCGGCGCGCAACGCCCACGGGCGGGTGATCATGTACGCCGACCGCATCACCGATTCGATGGCGCGCGCAATTGACGAAACCACCCGCCGCCGCGCCAAGCAGCAGGCGTACAACCAGGAACACGGCATTGAACCGGCGACCATCCTCAAGGCCATTAAAGACATCACCGCGCGCCTGTCGTCCTCGTACGTGGCCGAGGCGCGGGCGGAATATCAGGCCGGGGCGCAAGGCGCCGGGGTGCTGCCCAAGAACGAGCTGAAGCGGGTGATCGCGGAGATGGAAAAGCAGATGAAAGAGGCGGCGCGCAACCTGGAATTCGAACGGGCGGCCGCGCTGCGCGACCAGATGTATGAACTGAAGCTGATGCTGGCCGAAGAGAGTCATGTGCCGGAATGGCAGAAGGCGCGCCTGCTGGCCAGCCGGAACGAACCCGACGACGCCTGATAGGAAGGTGGGGATGGCCGCTTTACCGGCGCTGACGGTTTTACCGGGGGAATATGCGGTGTGCCGCCTCGATCCGCGGGCTGAATGGCCCGCGGAGGGGGCTGCCGGGCCGTTCTGGGCGGCGGTGCGCACGGATGAGGAGCTTTCGCTGGTGGTGCCGCAGGCCGCCGCCCCCGCGCAGGGGCGCTGCGAAACTGGATGGCGCATTATAAAAGTCACAGGCCCGCTGGATTTTGGCCTGACCGGTGTGTTGGCGGGGATTGCCCGTCCCCTGGCGGAGGCGGGCATCAGCATTTTTGCCATTTCGACCTTTGACACCGATTATGTGCTGGTCAAAGCGGAAACGCTGGAGGCGGCCTGCGCCGCGCTGCGCGCCGCCGGTTATCCATTGGTTTAATCTCGCGCTCACTTCTCCTTAAAGGTTGCACCCAATCGAATACACCGCACCTGTATCCTGGCCGTAAGTAGGGTTTTGGTTGGTCAGGTGTCCATTTCTGCGCCGCTGCGGCGGGTTTGCAGTATCATTTTGCAACTCTTGGCTTTCATCTGCGTATACATGGATAGAGACCGTCGTCTCACTTTTTTTGTTGTTCAGGAGCGAAAATCATGCGTAAGAACACACTGTTTTGGGGAATCGTCGTCACTGTCATCGGCATCACCTTGCTGGCGAATTCCATTGGGGTGCTGCCCCAGGGCTGGCTCAATTTCTTTTGGGCGGGCTTGCTGATCTTCGCGGGGCTGTGGTTTTTGATCGGCCCGCGCCTGTTTAAGCCCAACCGGGAAGAAGAGACCCTGGACCTGCCGCTGGAAGGCGCGCGGCGGGCTTCCATTCGCTTTAACCACGGAGCCGGGCGGCTTTCCGTGCGGGATGGGGCGGGGACGGGCGCGCTGCTGCAAGGCACGTTTGTGGGCGGGGTGCAGCCCACGGCCGAGCGGTTGGGCGACCTGGCCGAGGTCCATTTGAAAGCCGATAATCTGGTGATCGTCCCCGGCCTGTTGAACACCGAAGGCTTTTCCTGGGATGTGCGCCTGACGCGTGAAATTCCGTTGGAACTGAAATTTGAGATGGGCGCCAATGAAGCCCAGGTGGATTTGACCCACCTGAAGGTGGCGGACATCAAGGTGGAAACCGGGGCCAGCTCGCTGGTGATGATGCTGCCGGAGCAGGCGGGCATGACGCGCGTGAAGGTGGAATGCGGCGCGGCCTCTGTGCGGCTGCGCGTGCCTGAAGGTGTGGCGGCGCATATTGAAGTTTCGTCGGGCCTGATGGGCATTGACGTGAACACCAGCCGCTTCCCCAAGCGCGACGGCTTCTATGAATCCGACTCTTACGCCACGGCTGCCAACCGCGTAGATATCTTCGTTGAGGGCGGCGCGGCTTCTATTCAAATTCAATAAGTTTCACTTGTTTGCGGAAGGATGGGAATCATGAAAGCACGGGATTGGCGTACGATTTTGGGGGTGGGTCTGATCGCTTTGGGCGCGCTGGCGCTGCTGCAGAGCCTGGGGATTTTATCCCCCTCCGGCAGCCTGGTGGCGGTTTTGTTCGGCGTGTTGTTTGCCCTGGGCGGGCTGGCTTTCCTTTCGGTGGTGTGGGGCAACCGCACCGAGCATTGGTGGGCGGTCATCCCCGGCATGGTGCTGCTCTCCTTGGGCGGGCTGATGCTGCTGACTCAGTTCTTCCCCGCCTTTGCGGATAAGGGCGGCGGGTTCTTCCTGGGCGGCATCGCTTTGGCCTTCTGGCTGGTGTATGTGCTGCGCCGCGATTTCTGGTGGGCGCTGATCCCGGCGGGGACGCTGACCACCCTGGCGGTGGTGGCGGCGCTGGATGAGTTCGCTGCCTTGGAAGGCGGCGGGGTCTTCTTCCTGGGTCTGGCGCTCACCTTTGCGCTGGTGGCCTTGCTGCCCAAAGAGCGCATGAGCTGGCCCTGGATTCCGGCGGGCGTGCTGCTGGTGCTGGGCGTGGGTGTGCTCTTTTCGGCGGGCGCGCTGGTGAATTACGTCTGGCCCGCGGCGCTGATTTTGGGCGGCGTGTACCTGATCTTCCGCTCCATTCGCGGGGCTTGAGGTTAAGATGAACCGTCTATACCGGATACGGAAAGAAGCTATGCTGGGCGGGGTGTGCGCTGGGCTGGCGGAATACCTGAACATTGATGTGACCATCGTGCGCCTTTTCTTCCTCCTGTTCACCTTGACCGGCGGCATGGGGGTGGGCATTTACCTCCTGCTGTGGATTTTGCTGCCGGTGAAAGATGAGCCGGATTCGCAGGCGGATTTTGGCGACCGCGCCCGGCGGATGGGTGAGGAATTTGGTGAGGCCATGCGCCGTTCAGACACCAACCGCACCCGTCTGGTGGGGATTGCCCTGCTGCTGGTGGGCGTGTATTTCTTGCTGCAAAGCCTCAATATCCCCTGGCTGCACTTTTTGCGCGGGGAAGTGGTGTGGGCGGGACTGTTGATTGTGGCGGGTGTGGCTTTGCTGACCCGCAGTTTGCGAGGGAGTTAACCATGTCTGAAAAAACCTCTGTGAAATGGGAAGTTCGTCGGCGGCCGCACAGCATCTTTTGGCCGTTGATGATGATCCTGGCGGGCGCGCTGCTGCTGCTCAACACCTTAAACGTTCTGCCGCAGACCACCTGGAGTTCCATTTGGCGCTTGTGGCCGCTGCTGTTCGTGGTGGGCGGCCTGGACGGGCTCTACCAACGCGAGGGCTTCGCGGGTAACGTCATTTTCATCGGTTTTGGCGTGCTGCTGCTGCTTTCGAACCTGGGGATGGTGACCGCCAGCTCCTTCGGCATTCTCATCCGCTACTGGCCGTTTTTCATCATCGCCTGGGGTCTGGATCTGCTCATCGGCCGCCGCGGGCTGCTTTCGGGCCTGTTGGGTGTGGGCCTGGGGCTGGTGGTGGTGGCGGCGCTCTTCTGGCTGGTGCTGTCCTCTTCGGCGGCGGGCCTGGTGGTGCAGGGTTCCAATTTCTCCCAGCCGCTGCAGGGCGCAACCAGCGCGGATGTGAACCTGGATCTGCCGGTCGGCTCGCTGAAACTGGAGGGGGGAGCTGCCGCGGGTGAACTGATTTCGGGCGTTTCCAGCCTGCCTTCCAATTTGCGCCTGACTCAAGATTATGCGGTGTCGGGTGGGGTGGGCAGTCTGCGCGTGAGCGCGGTGGGTGATACCACCACCTTCCTGGGCTTCAACCGCCAGATGGGGTTGGATTTCACTCTTACCAAGGCTGTGCCGCTGTCTCTGCGCACGCATCTGGCTATTGGCGAGCAGCAGGTGGATTTGAGCGGCACCCAGGTGAACGAGGCGGCGGTGGAAATGGCCATCGGCGAATCCACGCTGACCCTGCCGGCCGAGGGGACTTTGGACGCGAAGGTCAAGGTGGCCATCGGTTCGGTGGTGCTGCGCGTTCCGGCGGGTGCGCATGTGCAGATTGACACCGACACGGGCATCACCGGCATTTCGCTTCCGGCGGGCTACAGCAAAAACGGCCGCAGCATCTATTCCCCCGGGGCCGAAGGCGCGGCGGATGTGCTGCGCGTGCGCGTGGAAGTGCCCATGGGCAGCCTGCGCATTGTGACCCTGCCGTAAAGGATACGGAACAGCGGTTAAAAAATCACCGCCGCCTGGCTGTACCGTCAGGCGGCGGTTTTTGGTGGGAAATTTGGGGTTAAAAGCAGTTCGCCAACCGATTGAGGGGGGCAACCGGTTGACGAACTATCCTTATCTTATCATGCTTTTTTCAATTTTTCAACTACCTGGAGCTTAGAATTTTCTCATTTTTTGGCGGGCCGTTTCTGGAACTTTTTGGCAGGGTGTTCGTCTTAGCTACATCAAAAGTGGTTCCGATTAAGGAGGAAACAATGAAACGAAGTTTTGCAGTTTTAATGATCACCGCTGTTTTGGCTCTGGCTTTGGGTGCTTGCGCTCCGCTGGCCTCGGTGGCCGCTCCGGCTGCCAACGCGCCGGTGCGCCAGATGACCGCTAACGGCGTGGGTGAAGTCTATTTGACCCCCGACCTGGCCTACGTCTCCATCGGTGTGCAGAACCAGTCGCCCAACGTGGCCACGGCGCTGCGCGAGAACAACCAGCAGGCTCAGGCTGTGGCGGACGCGCTCAAGGAGTTGGGCGTGGAGGGCAAAGACATTCAGACCAGTTCGTTCAACATCTTCCCCATGCAGCAGTACAGCCCCACGGGCGAGATGACGGGCGTGGTGTACCAGGTGAACAACACCGTGTACGTGACCGTGCGCAGTTTGCAGGTGCTTCCTGAACTGTTGGACAAGGTGGTCTCGGTGGGCGCCAACACCATCAACGGCATCTCGTTTGATGTGGCCGACAAGAGCGCCGCGGTTTCTGAGGCGCGCAAGCTGGCCATCGCCAACGCCAAAGCCAACGCGGTGGAACTGGCCGGTGCGGCTGGGGTTGAGCTGGGCGACCTGATGAGCCTCAATTCCTACACCTCCGGCGCTCCCATCCCGGTGTTTGAAGGCAAGGGCGGCATGGCGATGGACTCGGCGGCCCCTCCGGTTTCGGCGGGCCAGCTGATGATCACCGTGAACGCTGATTTGACCTACACCATCCGCTAACCCCTCGGTTTCCCCCCTTCCCACCCCTCTGGTGCCTGCACCAGGGGGGTATTTTTTTTAGGAGGATCGAAAAAAATACCGCTGCGAGGGTTTTCTTGCGGCCATCTTAGGGTAGAATGGAAACGAGCCTGTTCTCACATTTCAACTTAAGGGTAAGGGATGAACACCATTTTCCTGGTTCGCCATGCCGAAAATCTGGCGAATTTGACCAAAGAATTTTCCTATCGAAAAGTGGATTACGCACTGACGCCCAAAGGCGTGCTGCAAGCCCGGCAGACCGCGGAGTTTTTTCGCGGTCAGGGCCTTGACCACCTGTACTGTTCCCCGCTGCGGCGGGCGCGCCAGACCGCCGAGATCATTGGGGCGGCGGTGGGCTTGCAGCCGGTGGAGATTGAGGCCTTCCGCGAGGTGAATGTGGGCGATCTGGAAGGCGTGCCCCCCACGCAGGATGTGTGGGAAGCGCACGACCAGGTGATCGCAGCCTGGAAAGCCGGCCAACTGGATGTTTCCATGCCCGGCGGCGAAAATTACCATTCGGTGTGGGCGCGGTTTCAAGACGGGCTGCGCCAGATGTGCGCGGGAAAAACCGGCCAGCGCATGGCGGTGGTCGGCCACGGGGGCATGTTCTCGTTCTGTTTGCAGGATTTGTGTCCGGATGTGGACGCTTTGGCGCTGCGGCGCGGGCCGAACCAAAACTGCTCCATCAGCGAAATTCGCCTGGCGGAATGCAACGGCCGCGTGCGCGCCGAGCTGGTCAGCTGGTGCCGCCTGGAGCATCTTTCCGGCCCGGCAGCCCAATTTGTGCTGGGCTTTACCACCCCGCAGGATTTTGACGCATCGGGGAGGCTGATCCGGTGAGGCGCGTGGTTTTGGCTTCGGACAACCCGGCCAAGCTGGCGGCGGTGCGCAGCGGATTTCAGCGCATGTTCCCCGATGAGCCCCTGGCCTTTGAGGGCGTCAGCGTGCCTTCCGAGGTGGCGGAACAGCCGTTTTCGGATGAAGAAACGCTGCGGGGGGCCTTTAACCGCGCGCGCAACGCCGCCCGCCAGAATCCGCAGGCGGATTTTTGGGTGGGCGTGGAAGGCGGGGTGGAAGAGATGGGCGGCGGGCTGGCGGCCTTTGCCTGGGTGGTGATTTTGGCCGAAGGCTGCTCCGGCAAGGCGCGCACGGGCGCGTTCTTTTTACCCCCGGCGGTGGCCGAATGGGTGCGGCAGGGGGTGGCGCTGGGTGAGGCCGACGACCGCGTGTTTGGCAGAAACGGTTCCAGCCGCCAGAATGGGGCGGTGGGGCTGCTGACGGGCGATGTGTTGGATCGCGCCGGATTGATCAGCGAGGGGGTTGTGTTGGCCCTGATTCCTTTCAAGAATCGGGATTTGTATGGGTAGGGGCTGCCCGGAGCGGCGGCTTCACCCACGAGACCAGAACTGGAGGGAAAGATGTCTGTGAAACCGATTCAGGTCGAAGATTGGCTGCTGCGCTGCTGCAGTCTGTGGGGGAAAGATTGGCTGCTGCTGACCGCCGGGGATTATGCCAGCGGGAAGTTTAACGCCATGACGGTGGGCTGGGGCAGTTTTGGACGCATGTGGAACAAGCCCTTCGCGCAGGTGGTGGTGCGGCCCACTCGCTACACCTTTGAATTCATGGAGCAGTACGACACCTTCACCCTGTGCGCTTTTCCCATGCAGTACCACGAGGCGCTGAACCTGCTGGGGACGCGCTCCGGTCGGGATGGGGATAAGATCGCCGCGGCGGGGCTGACCCCGGTGGCCGCTTCCAGTGTGGCGGCCCCGGCTTTTGCCGAGGCCGAGCTGGTGGTGGAGTGCCGCAAGCAGTACTGGGATGATATGGATCCGGCGCGGTTCATCGCGGATGATATCGCCCGCCATTATTCGCTGAAGGATTATCACCGCATTTACTT